>CANBUY010000001.1 GCA_947372745.1 Comamonadaceae bacterium
ACTGTATGGACGCGGTTTTGAAACAGCCTCAAAAAGCCAGAAACTATGAAAAGGTATTACCCCGGCTTGCCATGCCTCTGTAGCTCGTGAATCGAATCTGTTCAGCCTACCAACTGTGCATAGTTTCAAACTGTGCATAGGCAGCGTAACCGGACCTTCGTCAGGAACCTGGATTTTTTGTAGAGTTCTCTTGAGCAGTCATTGCCAATTCAGGTCCAGTTTTGGTATTTCCAGGTCCACGACACTCGAAATCTGTCGCTCACTAGATTATTCCGGCATTTTGGGCTGAACGGCACTTGAGCAGCGGTTTCGTCCCATGCAGCAATAGAGTTTAGGATCCGTCTAGTACATCAACACGCAAGTTTAAAAACATAATGTCGACCTAATTTTCTATCGGCATCCTGCCGGGTAAAGTTCCACTCGATGGTTCGTTTTTCTTCGTTGCGTACTTGCTGCTATGCGGCAACCTCAGACTCCAGTAATTCACGATTGGCAATGCGCCGATCCAGGCATTGACGACTAAGGATGCCAATCTCAATCTCTGCCATGTTCAGCCAGCTCGCGTGCTTCGGGGTGTAGTGAAATTCCACGCGACGCAGGAGCTTGGCGGCCGCACGCGTACCAAGCACATCGTCAAAACACTTTCTGAAATGCGTGTTCAGGTTATCGAGAACCAAGTGAATTCGTCGCGCTTTGGCGTATGCGCCCGTAAGCAATTCTTTGATGAAGGCGACGAAGTCAACCTTTCCTCGACGCTCGGTGACAGATACGATTCGCTGCCCACCCTTTGGCTCGACCGCTACGAATAAATTGGTGGTGCCGTTGCGCACGTACTCATAGTCATTTTTGGCTGGGCTGTTGGCTGCCATAGCCAATGGCACTCGGCTGTGAGCGATAAGTTGCAAGCTTTTTTCGTCGATGCAAATGACGGGTTCAGCTTTGGATTTCGGGCGGGCGTAAAGTTCGAGCAAGGCATACATCCGAGCACGGTACTCATCAGTCAGCGTCCCAATGCACCACATTACCCGGCGCCAGGGCTTGAGATCGTTTTTTTGAGCATGCGTCGAACGGTTTCCCTGCTTACGGATTGCATGCCAGATTCTTGGCGAGCGGCGCGTTCGAGTTCGACCATTGTCCAGCGCTGGCGTCCCTTGGGCGGGGTTGAGCAGGCCAATGCAATCACATGGGCCTCGGCGTTGGTGTCGTACTGGCGTGGGCGTCCTGAGCGTTGCACATCGAACACTGCCAATTCCACCCCGCCTTGCAGGTATGCGGCGCGAGCGCGCCACACAGCCGTGCGGCCAATGCCAAGCACGGCCATGATCTGAGACTCCGGAATGTCGCGATCCAGACAGGAAAGTACATGGGCGCGATTGACTTCGCGCGCCTGATGCACCCCTTTGCTGCGAATTGCTTCGATGGTCGAGCGATCCTCCTCGCTCAAGTTCAGTTCTGTTTGACGCATGACTACTCCAAGGTATGCTGGTAAGCGGCTTACGGAGTATATTAATGTTTCGTTATTTACGTGTCAATGTACTAGTGATTTTTCCAGTCGAAGAAACCTGATGCGTAAGGAACGACTTATGTGCGGCACTTGATACGGTTTATTGAGAATCGGCAACTCATAAGCACTTCAACAAACCCAAAGTATTCAATTGGCGAAACGTTAAAGACAACGCCAGTCTTTCTTGGAGTAAGGCTATGAAAATCATTTCAAACAGCAGCAGGGGACAATGCCATTGGGCGAAAGGTATTTTGATCGTAACAACGACCTTGTTGTCCATGAGTTCCCCGATACAGGCGCAACTCGAACATCGAGTCAGCCCCCCCAAAGTGGAATGGAGAAATTAACAGGTTCCATGAGCATGACTGGGATCTCTGGTAGGGCGGTCATTAGGCGCACGCCCGTCACCGAGGGCGCATGGGTTGGTGGCGGGTCCTGGGGGCCAGTTGGTACTTTTATCCCACGCCGGTTTATCCCTACCCCAATCGAGCCGCCCCCCGCCGTTTTGTTAGCGCCACCTGTCGGCACGGCACCACCACCGACTCAATACTGGTATTACTGCGAAGCATCACGCAACTACTACCCTTTCATAACGTTTTGGTGCCAGCGCAGGTTGGAAATTTTGGTGAATAAATCCGCGTTTCACTAGCAGTGCATGTATTCCAGAGGAAATATGGTGCCGACTTACGCTTATGCCATTAGCCGGTAACCATCCCATCAACCACCTCGATAGTCTTGTCACACCGGCCAGCCAGTGCGGCGTTGTGGGTCACAAACAGCACGGTCGTGCCATGTTCACGGTTAAAGCGGCGCAGCAGTTCAAACACCGTATCGGCGCTTTTGGTATCCAGATTGCCCGTAGGCTCGTCGGCCAGTAACAGCGCTGGGTTCATGGCCAGCGCTCGGGCAACGGCCACGCGCTGCTGCTGGCCGCCACTCATGTTGCCGGCGAGATTGTTTTGCCAGGTCGTCAAACCAACGCTTTCGATCAGGGCAGCTGCGCGTTCCCGCATCGCCTGATTTGGAAATTCTGCTGCACCCAGCATCGGAATCATCACATTCTCCAGAGCGGTAAAGGCCGTTATCAAGTGGTGGTACTGAAACACAAAGCCGATATTGTGTCCGCGAAGCCGCGTGAGCGCATGGTCATCCAGCCGGGTGGTTTCTTCACCACACACTTGCAAGGCGCCCGCCGTGGGCCGGTCCAGCAGCCCCACGATATTGAGCAGCGTACTTTTGCCGGAACCCGACGGCCCCATCACGGCGCAAAACTCGCCCTTGTGGAGCGTCAGATCAATGCCTTGCAGTACCTCCGTCTCAATTGGCAAGCCGACGTTGAAGGATTTTCGCACCCCAGTCAATTGCACCACCACCTCAGGCGCGGCCACGGTTGCGTTATTGGCAAACACTGGCAACGGTGACTCAACCACGAATCGCCACCACGGGGTCGAGACGCGCAGCGCGTAGCGCTGGGGCAAAGGCAGATGCCAAGCCGGTCAGCGTCGCCAGGATCAGCGCGGCGATGAACATCAAAGGGTCAAACACCAGTGGGAAGAGCGGTGTGCCGTCTGCATTGCGTGCCAAGCCTTGCCACAACCACAAGCCCAATGCGCCGATGGCACATCCAGCGACTGAACCACCCAGCCCGAGCAACCCGCCTTGCAGCAAGAACACACGCAAGATCTGTCCCTGTGAAATTCCCATTGCACGCAATATACCGATCTCACGCGACTTTTGCACCACCGAGACCACCAGCACGCTGGCGATGCCAAACGCAACGGAGAGACCGACAAAAAAACGAATCGACGTATTGGCCGTGGTCTGTGCGCTGACCGCCGCGAAGAACTGGGCACTGGTCTTGATCCAACTGTCCGCCTCTACACCAGTGGTCGCTCCAATTTGTTGCGATATTTTTTCTGCTGCATAGATGTCATGCACGGTCACTTCAAGGCTGGTCACGCCACCGGGCAAGCCAAGTAGACTTTGTGCGGTGTGCAGCGTCGTGTAGGTGTTACGTTGGTTGGGGCCCTTGTTGCCAAGGTCAAATATACCCGCGATGGTCAAGGTCGCGGCAGCCCCATTGGCGGCGGTTACCCGCAGCTTATCTCCGACGTCAACCCCCAAGTCACTGGCCAAGTCGGTGCCAATCAGAATGTCGGTGGCGGTGATGCGAGCGTTGCCACGCAGCAACTTGTCGCCCAGATCGACGATGCGGTAATACTGTTCTGGTTCGACACCGAAAATCGTGACTGCACGGCTTGCGCTCCCCCGCACAATCAGCACCGACCCACTGGCCACCGGCGACACCACCAGAACTTCGGGCATCGAGCGCACCTGAGTGGCAACGGACTGCCACTGGTCAATACCTTTGAGCCGCTGCAGCGGCGGCTGAATAATGGCACCTTCCAAGTCACCACGCTCCGTATCAGCACTGCCACGCAGGGGGCGAGTCACATCCTGTGGCGGGAGTAACTGGATATGAGACTGAGCGGACAAAACACGGCGGATGAAGTTGGACTGCAAACCGGCCAGCAGTGCCGACATGAAAACGATCACGCCAACGCCAATCGCTACGCCGGAGACGATGAACAGGGTCTGCATTCGCCCCTCACGTAAAAATCGGATAGCAACGATCCACTCAAACGGCAGCCAGGTGGTAAACATGCTGTTCGCTTTCAGTCCGTCGAAGCTGTCGCCCGCACCCGTGCCCCTGCCGTGATGCCCGCCGATGCGGGTATCACCAGATCGCCTGCACTCAAACCATCCACCACTTCGGCAAAACCTGCGCTGCGCAATCCGAGTCGAACCGGGTGCCGTCTGGCCCGGCCATCCTGCAGGCGTAAAACCCAGGGCGCAGCGCTGTCAGCGTCGTGGAGGGCATTGCTGGAAATCACGACGGCGTTGGGCTGTCGCGCGACCTCAATATCCACCGAGACAGTCATATCCTGCTTGAGAAATTTGGGTGGTGCGGGCACATCCAGCTTGACCTTCACCGCACCCGTCTGCGCGTTTACTCCCGGGTTGATGTAGACCAGTTCGGCCGGAAATCGTTGCTTTGGATACGCATCTGCGGAAACCAGGGCCTTTTGTCCAAGGGACAGCAGACGAAGATTCTTCTCATCGATTTCCACCACCATCTGCGTGCTGCCATCAGGCGATAGCATCATCAGCACCTTGCCTGGCTGCACCACATCGCCGACTTCGACACTGCGACCAATCAAGGTGCCGTCCACCGGCGCACTGATCACAGCGTAGCGAGTGCGGGCATGTGCAGCCTCAACGTTGGCCTGCGCTTGAACAACCGCAGTTTCTGCCAGAGCATAGTCACTGCCAGTAGGACGAACGGTTTCGACTTGTTTCTGGCTTGAGCGCAGTTGGGCATCTGCCAGTTCAACTGCCTTTCGAGAGTCTTCCAACGCCGCAGCCCCAATAAAATTTTTATCGAATAGTTCCTGATTGCGGTGTAGGGCTGATTGCGCGTTGTCCAGGTTGACCATGGCCTGGCGCTGCGCTTGCTCTGCTACCGGCGCCTGCACTTCACGCAATTGTCGCAAGTGGGCTTGCGCCTGAAGCACGGCTGCGTGAGCTTGACGTTCGGCGGCTTGCAACTCGGCAGACTCCAATTCAATCAGGGTTGCGCCCGCCTGCACACTTTGGCCTTCTGAAACTGGTATGCGAACCACTGTACCCGTCATCTGTGCACCAATGTCAACCCGGTGTGGCGTCTCGACATGTCCACTGGCTACCACGGATTGAACAAAATCACGCTTTAAAACAGTCTGCGTGACGACCATAGGCCCGAGCCACCAGCGCACGGCCAATGAAGTGAGCACCACAACCATAAGCAGTACAAATAGAAGCTTCCAGCGGTACTGGCGTATGAATGTTGAGATAACCATTGCAAATGCTTTGGGTGCGTATTGATCCAATTTGATGAATTGCAAGCCATGTTGAATTAAGACGCGATGTATAACAATCAAGAACAAACCGATTTAGATCGGCGGTAGTTGTCAGTCACCCTGCATCAATTTTCCGGTCGAACATATTCTGAATGTCAAACGCATTGACTCTGTCGTTTGATTGGCCCAAAACTCGTTGCTCTTTGGTATGTTTTTGTATGGCAAAAGCAAGCTTTAATTTTGACTTTGGGTCTACAAAATTGCTTGCGAATTCTCAACGGAATCGATGTCCTTGCGAAGGTCGCTTGAGGGCAATGCTTAACGAGCTTGTAACCGCCATTGGATTCTCGACTTCCAATGGTTTTATTCGCCTGAATAATGTTTATAAAAATTGCCAATTACCGATCACTCTTTACCATCGCTTCATTGAATTGGTACAAAGGGGCACATTTCCAAGTTCAAGATAGATGGCAAGAACCTAATCAGTGAGTGAATCCATGAAAAAACTACTTCTTTTGTCTGCGTCTCTGGCGGTGTCAGGTCTTTGCCTGGCGCAGGAGATGGCGCGCGTGATGTCGGCCAGCCCGGTCATTCAGCAAGTCAGCGTGCCGCGCAAAGTGTGTTCCAGCGAACAGGTGGCGGTTCAGCAGCCCAAATCCGGTGCCGGAGCTCTCATGGGTGCCATAGCAGGTGGCGCCATGGGTAATGCGGTGGGTGGCGGCAATGGCAAGGCTGCAGCGACCGTGCTGGGTATCTTCGGCGGGGCAGTGGTCGGTGACCGGATTGAGGGAGCACCCGAGGCGCAGCTTCAAAATATTCAGCACTGTTCGATGCAAAACTTTGTTGAGAACCGCACTGTCGCGTACAACGTGGCGTATGAATATGCGGGCAAGCACTATTCAGTGCAAATGCCGTTCGACCCGGGTCCATCCATCCAGGTGCAAATCACGCCTGTGATATCAGGTCCGCAAACGGCATCCCCTGTCAACGCTCAGGGTTACCCGCCACAGGTTTATTCCCAACCGCCTGTAGTTGAATACCGGCAGGGATATCGCAGGTACTAAATTTCAACGAAATATCGGCTTTTCATCTTTAAAGCAGTCTCCATAGTGCAATTTATTCACAACATGAAATACAAACTTCAAGCCCGAAATCGCCCGACAAAAACCGCGGCGATCTTGTTTTCGGTAGGGCTTGCATGCTTGGCAGCTTGCGAAATCAGCAGCGCCCAAACGATCTCCAGTACGACAACCGTGGCCCGAATCCCTGGCGCACTGCCAGACATAACGAGCATCGCTGAAAGTCTTTCGCCAACGGTCGTGAACATCAGTGTGCGTGGGACGCGCAAAGTATCGACCGCCGCTGAAACATCGGGAGACAAAGGCAACGACGCGCAGAGCTCGCCAGAAGAAAATGCAATGAACGATTTTCTGCGTGAATTCCAACAGCGTTTTGGCGGTCTGCCGCCCTTGATTCAAATGCCCGTGAGGGGAGAAGGCTCTGGTTTTGTTGTTCGCGCTGATGGGATCGTCCTGACCAACGCACACGTTGTCAGTGATGCTGAGGAAGTCGTTGTTAAATTTACGGATCGGCGT
Source organism: Comamonadaceae bacterium (assembly GCA_947372745.1). Classification (GTDB taxonomy): domain Bacteria; phylum Pseudomonadota; class Gammaproteobacteria; order Burkholderiales; family Burkholderiaceae_C; genus Rhodoferax. Next base: position 6,999 of record CANBUY010000001.1, read on the forward strand.
GAGTTCATCGCCAAGGTGTTGGGGTCAGATAAGTTGACGGATATTGCGGTCCTCAAGATAGAGGCCAGCAATCTTCAGGTGGCTGCGCTCGCACCCACGTCACCGCTTCGCGTCGGTGAATGGGTTCTTGCCATCGGATCGCCGTTTGGCTTCGAAAGCACCGTAACCGCAGGGGTCATCAGCGCCACCCGACGCTCACTCCCCGGTGATGGATCCGTCCCGTTTATTCAGACTGATGCCGCCATCAATCCAGGGAATTCAGGAGGTCCGCTGATCAATATGCGGGGCGAGGTCGTTGGCATCAATTCTCAAATCTATACCCGTACCGGGGGCTACCAAGGTTTGTCGTTTGCCATCCCGATTGATGTGGCGCTGCGTATCGAGCAGCAAATTCTGAGTTCGGGTCAGGTTCATCACGCCAGGCTTGGCGTGGAAGCGCAGGATGTCGACCAGACCTTGGCGGAGTCGTTCAAGCTCGCCAAGCCGACAGGCGCCTTGGTCGTCAACATCGAAAAAGACAGTGCGGCCCAACGCGCGGGCCTGCTGAGTGGCGACATTGTGCTGACATTTAATGGGCATCATCTCGAATTTGCGGGTGATTTATCTGCAAGCGTGAGTCAGGCTCAGCCGGGGGAGAAAATCGACCTTGAAGTATGGCGTTTGGGAGCGCTGAAGACTTTGCATGCGCAACTGATGGATGCCAAATCACCGGCACCAGCAACTTTCGACGTTGAAATCTCGCTGCCATCGGGCCGCTTTGGTCTGGCGCTCCGTCCTGCGAAACCCGAAGAGTTACATGGTTCCGGCGTTGTTTCGGCCTTGCTCATTGAGCGTGTCAGTGGGCCCTCCGAGCGGGCGGGGATATTGCCTGGCGACTTGTTGCTGGCCATCGATGGATTGCCCGTGGCGACCGTGGCACAAGTGAATGTTGTCGCGGCTCGGTCAATCAAGTCGGCAGCGCTGCTTGTGCAACGGGCAGGAATGAAAATTTATGTTCCGATGCGATTGCTATAAGACGCGTGTAGTCGGCCCGCAGCGGTAACACCACACGCGACTTCGCCAAAACATCAACGGGCATTCGTCGCACCAATCGGTGCACGAGGAAGCACCTACTATGAAAACATATGAAAAAATTGATTTGTTTGCTACTTGTTTGGGGCCCGCTCATGGGGCAGGCGCAATTGGCTGAGAAAGACGCAGTGATGCAAGGCGTAAAAACAACCGGCAGCAGCCATATGACTCCATCTCTCGCCAAGCCCATCGTGATGTACGACCTCAGTTTGGATCAGCTTCATGATCGACTGGTATTGACTCCGCAGCAACAAGATTTTTGGATCGCTTACGAAAACAAGGTGACTGCCTACACAACTGCGTATTACCGACAAAGACCGGTGCTGCCATCGTCCGATGTTGTCGCCCCGCTTCAAGTCAGCAGACTGGTTGATAATTTGCAGAACCGACTGGCCGCATTGGAAGATGTTGAGTCTTCGGCAAAAATACTTTACGCGAATCTGATGCCTGAGCAGCAAATCATCGCTAATCAAATGTTGCTACTGACGATTCCAACATTCTCACCATCCAACCTGCCTGCTGAAGATACGCACCGCAAAGACTCGAAGGCAGAAGTAAACAAACGTTCACGCCGTGGTGGTGCTGGAACTGGCATGGGCGGACCGATGTTGGGGAACTGATTCGAGTCGAATTTTTGTAAATTAACTCAGTCTCAAAGGGATGGCTGTCTGTCTTTTGTTAAATTGTTTTTAATGCTCTCAAAAATCAATTGATACGGCAAACCCGTACTATTAACCCGGTAATTTTAATGACTCCGCTCCCCGATAGCTCAACTGGTTCACTCATCTTAAGCAAGGGCGCGTGGGCGCGACTTTCGCAGCTTGGACGTGCTTGGCCTTGGCTGCTAGCAACCTTGCTGGTGGCGGGTGGCGGCGGGTTCTGGTTGTGGAAAGCGCAAGCGAATGATCCAACCAAAGTAACGTCGACCCCGACGACCAACACACCAACAGCTGGAGGACGGCGTTTCGGAGGCGGTAACAATGCGCAACCGGTGTCCATCGAGTTGGTTCGGCGGCAAGACATTCGGGCCACGGTCAGCGCTATCGGCAACATTACAGCATCCAACACGGCAACCGTGCACGCGCAGGTGAGTGGTGTTTTGCAGAGTCTCAATTTCACGGAAGGCCAGCAGGTCCGGGCTGGTCAGTTGATCGCACAAATTGATCCGCGCGCTTTTCAGGCCAATGTGAACCAGGCGGAGGGGAGCCTGGCGCGAGACCAAGCGCAGTTGGACAACGCCAAAATTGACCTTGCCCGCTACCGCGACTTGCTCGCTCAAGATGCGATTCCCAGGCAGCAGCTCGACACCCAAGCGGCACTGGTGCGCCAGCTTGAAGGTACCCTTAAGCTGGATCAGGCGGCCGTGGAAACGGCCCGACTGCAACTGTCCTACGCTCACGTCACGGCCCCCATTTCTGGGCGCGTTGGCCTCAAGCAAGTCGATTTGGGCAACGTGGTGCAGCCAGGGGATGCGAACAGCCTAGTGTCGATCACGCAAACCCGTCCCATTGCACTGATATTTGCCGTCCCTGCGGCTAATTTACTCGGCATCACCGCTGGGTTGAAGGGCAAACAGCCCATGATGGTTCAAGCTTGGGATCGCTTTGGCAAAAAGCAACTGGCTGAGGGCAAAGTTGCATCGATCGACAACGCAATCGACCCCACCACAGACACCATCAAGATCAAGGCCTTGTTTGCCAATACGGACGACACCTTGTTTCCTAACCAATCGGTCAGCGTCTCCCTGCAACTGGCCACTTTGAGCCAGGTGTTAGCCGTGCCGCAAGCCGCCGTTCTGCGTGGTGCGCAGGGTTTCTATGTGTATGTGGTCAACCCGGATAACTCGGTCAGCACTAGGGTGGTCACGCCTGGCACCGTCGATGGCGGCTGGATGGCCGTGGACGGACCGCTACAAAGCGGCGACAAGGTGGTGATTGACGGCACCGACCGCCTGCGCGAGGGCGCCAAAGTGGAAGTGATTGACGCAAGCACCGCCGCCAGGGGGGTTGCCAAAGCTGGCAAACGAGGTGTTGACCGCGCTTCTGCGCCCGCTGGTTCGGCCAGCGCAATCGCGGCCGATGTCGGCGCAAGCGCGGGCAGCCGTGTCACGGCGACTCCACCCGCGACGCCGGATGCCGCTGTCAACAAGCCCGAGCGAGGCCGCTGGATGGAGGGCCTCAGCCCTGAGCAGGTTGAAAAAGTCAAAGCCATGAACCCGGATGACCGCCGTGCCTGGATTCGTCAGCAGCGACAGCTTTCTGGCGATTCCGCAAGCCGCTGAGCCGCGTTCCATGAACCCCTCACGCCTCTTTATTGAACGTCCGGTTGCCACCTCATTGCTGATGCTGGCCATCTTGCTGGCGGGCCTGCTGGCTTACCGGCTGATGCCCTTGTCGGCGTTGCCGGAGGTGGACTACCCCACCATCGAAGTCACCACGCTTTACCCAGGCGCCAGCCCGGACGTGATGTCCACCACCGTGACCGCGCCACTGGAGCGCCAGTTTGGCCAGATGCCGGGGCTGAACCAGATGACCTCCACCAGCTCGGGTGGGGCCTCCATGATCACGTTGCGCTTCTCCTTGGGTCTATCCCTGGATGTGGCCGAGCAGGAAGTGCAGGCCGCCATCAACGCCGGGGCCAACTTGTTGCCCAGCGACTTGCCCATGCCCCCGATCTACAGCAAGGTCAACCCGGCCGATGCGCCGGTGCTGACGATTGCCATCACCTCGCCCTCGATGCCGGTCATCAAGCTGCATGATCTGACCGAGAACCGGTTGGCGCCCAAGCTCTCGCAGGTGGATGGCATCGGGCTGGTGAGCATTGCCGGTGGTCGGCGTCCGGCCGTGCGCATTCAGGGTGACCCGCAAAAATTGGCATCACTGGGCCTCTCGCTCGATGACGTGCGCACGGCGATAGCTAGCGCCAATGTGAACCAGGCCAAGGGCAGCTTTGACGGCGCACAGCGTGCAAGCACCATTGATGCCAATGACCAACTCAAGTCGGCCGCCGAGTACCAGAACCTCATCATTGCCTGGAAGAATGGCAAGCCACTGCGGCTCAACGATGTCGCCACCGTCGTGGATGACGCCGAAAACCTGCGCCTGGCCGCCTGGTCTGACCGCACGCCGGGGGTCATCCTGAACGTGCAGCGGCAACCCGGCGCCAACGTGATCCAGACCGTGAATCGGGTCAAGGCCCTGCTGCCCAAGTTGCAAGCCTCGCTGCCGGCCTCGGTCGATGTGCAGATCATTGCGGACCGCACCACTACCATCCGCGCGTCTGTCGACGACACCGAGTTTGAATTGCTGCTGTCAGTCGCGCTGGTAGTGATGGTGATTTTTATGTTCCTGCGCAGTGCCAGCGCCACACTGATTCCGAGCGTGGCCGTGCCTTTGTCCTTGGTGGGCACCTTTGGTGTGATCTATATGGCGGGATTTTCGATCAACAACCTGACGCTGATGGCGCTGACCATTTCAACTGGTTTTGTGGTGGACGATGCCATTGTGATGATCGAGAACATTGCCCGTTTTGTCGAAGCGGGCGATTCCCCGATGCAAGCGGCGCTCAAAGGCTCCAAACAAATTGGCTTCACCATCATTTCGCTCACGGTGTCACTGATTGCGGTACTCATTCCACTGCTTTTCATGGGTGACGTGGTTGGGCGTCTGTTCCATGAATTTGCCATTACCCTGGCGGTGGCCATTTTGATCTCGGCCTTTGTCTCGCTCACACTGACCCCGATGATGAGCGCGCGGCTATTGCGCCCGGAACACGAGGCCAAGCACAGCCGGTTGGGGGCCTGGAGTGCCAGTGCGTTTGATGGCATGGTTGCGCAATATGGTCGGGCACTGGACTGGGTACTGGACCGTCCACGTGCCACGATGGGCGTGTTTGCGGTGACTTTGGCGTTGACTGCGGGGCTTTACGTGATGGTGCCCAAGGGGTTTTTTCCGGTGCAGGACACCGGGCTGATCCAGGTGATCACCGAGGCCACGCAAACCACCTCGTTTGAGTCCATGGCAACACGCCAGCAGGCGCTGGCCGATGTCATTCTGAAAGACCCGGATGTCGATCACCTTGCTTCTTTCATTGGTGTCGACGGTGCTAACCCGACGCTCAACACCGGGCGCATGCAGATCACCCTGAAAGACTTTGCCAAACGCACCGCATCGGCCAGCGAGATCATCATCCGCCTGACCGTGGCCACTTCGCACGTGCCTGGCATCACGGCTTTCATGCAACCGGTACAAGACCTGACCATTGAAGACCGGGTGTCCAAAACCCAGTACCAGTTTCTGCTGAGTTCGCCCGACATGAAAGACCTGAGCACCTCAACTGCCAGACTATTGGAAAAGCTCAAAGCACTGCCCGACCTGCGCGATGTGGCGAGTGACCTGCAAAACGAGGGTCAGCAGGCCTTTGTGCAGATTGACCGCGAGGCCGCAGGCCGCCTTGGCGTCACCGTGGCAGAAATTGACACTGCGTTGTACAACGCCTTCGGCCAGCGCTTGATCTCCACCATTTACACCCAATCCAGCCAATACAGGGTGGTGCTGGAGGCGGCACAACAGGGTGCGCGGCGAGGCCCGGCAGCGCTTGAAGGGCTGTATTTGCCCGGCGTGACGAGCACCGTCAATGGCCTCAGCAGCACCGTTCAGGTGCCGATGACGGCTGTGGCTCAAATCATTGAGCGGTCTGCGGCGCTGGCGATCAACCACGTGGCGCAGTTCCCTTCCGCCACCGTGTCGTTCAACCTGGCACCGGGGGCGTCACTCGGGGCGGCCGTCGAGGCCATCAAATTGGAAGAGGCAAAACTGAACCTGCCGCCCAGTGTAGAGACCAGTTTCCAGGGGGCTGCTGAAGCCTTTCGCGCCTCCTTGTCCAGCACTTTGCTGTTGATTCTGGCGGCGGTGGTCACCATGTACATCGTTCTGGGGGTGCTGTATGAGAGCTACATTCACCCGCTCACCATTTTGTCCACCTTGCCCTCGGCCGGCTTGGGCGCCTTGTTGGCCTTGTTGCTGGCGGGGCAGGACTTGGGCGTGGTGGGCATCATCGGCATCGTGCTGCTGATCGGCATCGTCAAGAAAAACGCCATCATGATGATCGACTTTGCCTTGTATGCCGAGCGCGAGGAAGGACTGGCGCCGCGTGCGGCAATCCACAAAGCCTGTCTGTTGCGCTTTCGGCCGATTTTGATGACCACCATGGCCGCGCTGCTGGGTGCCCTGCCACTGATGTTGGGCACCGGTGCCGGGCATGAAATGCGCCATCCCCTGGGGGTGACCATGGTGGGTGGCTTGCTGGTGAGCCAGTTGCTGACCCTCTTTACCACGCCGGTGATTTACCTGGGCTTTGCCAGATTGGTGGCGCGCTTCAAACCAGCCATCCCGGCCACGCCCTTGGAAGGCGTTGCTTGAACATCTCGGCGCCGTTCATCGCCCGGCCCGTCGCCACCACGCTGGTCACTCTCGGGGTGGCGCTGGCGGGCGTGCTGGCTTTCTTTTTGCTGCCGATTGCACCGCTGCCGCAGGTGGATTTTCCGACCATCTCGGTCAGTGCGTCCTTGCCGGGGGCCAGCCCTGACACCATGGCCGCCACGGTGGCAACACCGCTGGAGCGGGCTTTGGGCAACATTGCCGGGGTCAGCGAAATGACGTCTCGCTCGTCGCTGGGCGCCACCAGCGTCACCTTGCAGTTTGACTTGAACCGCGACATCAACGGTGCTGCGCGGGATGTGCAGGCGGCCATCAATGCGGCGCGCACCTTGCTTCCCACGGGCATGCCAAGCAACCCGACCTACCGCAAAGTGAACCCGGCCGATGCGCCGATCATGATTTTGGCGCTGACCTCCGCCACCCTGACGCGGGGTCAGATGTACGATGCGGCCTCCACCGTGTTGGCGCAGCGGCTGTCGCAAGTCAAGGGGGTCGGACAAGTCACCATTGGTGGTGGCGCGCTGCCTGCCGTGCGGGTCGAACTGGACCCGGACAAACTGGCTGCCAAGGGCATTGCACTGGATGTGGTGCGCACAGCGCTGACCGCAACCAACGCCAATCGGCCCAAGGGTTCGGTGGAGCAAGACGGCCACAGCTGGCAAATCGGGGCCAATGACCAGGCCCTCACGGCTGCCGAGTACGCGCCGGTCCTGCTCAGCTACGTCAAGGGCGCCGCCGTGAGGCTGCGTGATGTGGCGCAGGTCATGGATTCGGTACAGGACGTGCGCAACTACGGTGTGGCCAATGGCAAACCGGCGATTGTGCTGTTTATTCTGAAGGAGCCCGGTGCCAACATCATCGAGACCGTCGAACGGGTGCGCGAGATTTTGCCGCGCCTCCAAGCCTCCATTCCAGCGGCCATCGATGTCCAGGTACTGAGTGACCGCACCCCCACCATTCGAGCCTCGTTGCTTGCGGTGGAACACGCCATGGCAATCGCCACCGGCTTGGTGATTCTGGTCGTGCTGCTGTTTTTGCGCAACTGGCGCGCCACCCTGCTACCGGCCATCGCGGTGCCGGTGTCGCTGGCGGGCACCTTGAGTGTGATGTACCTGGGTGGCTACAGTCTGGACAACCTCTCGGCCATGGCGCTGACGGTGGCCACCGGCTTTGTCGTGGACGATGCCATTGTGGTGCTGGAAAACATCACCCGCTACCTTGAGCAGGGCCTGTCACCGCGCGAGGCGGCCCTCAAAGGCGCACGCGAGATTGGTTTTACCGTGTTGTCGATCAGCTTGAGTCTGGTGGCGGTGTTCATCCCGCTGCTGGCCATGGGCGGCGTAGTCGGGCGGCTGTTTCGTGAGTTTGCCGTGGTGTTGACGGCCTCGATCCTGGTGTCGATGCTGGTGTCGCTCACCACCACGCCCATGATGGCTGCCGTGCTACTTAAAAAGCATAGCCCCCAGCGCATGCCAGGCCCGCTTGAGCGGGTATTTTCGCGTTTTGGCCACCGGGTGCTGCTGGGCTACCGCCGCTCCTTGATCTGGACGCTGCGTCACCAACCGGTCGCGATGCTGGCGCTGGTGGCGGTGGTGGGGCTCAACGTCACGCTTTACATGACGATTCCGAAGACGTTTTTTCCGCAACAAGACACCGGCGTGCTCATAGGTGGCGTGCAGGCCGACCAGGGCAGCTCGTTTCAGATGATGCAGGCGCGGGTCGACAAGTTCATGAAAATTGTCGGGTCTGACCCGGCGGTGGCCAATATCAGCGGCTCCACCGGCGGTGGGCAGCGCAACTCGGCCAACTTCTACATCGCCCTCAAGCCACTGGCCGAACGCGATGCCTCCGCCGATGCGGTGATTGCCCGCCTGCGCGGCAAGCTGTCGCACGAGGCCGGAGCCAATTTGTTTCTGGTGCCGGTGCAGGACATTCGCATTGGCGGACGCCAGTCCAATTCGCAATACCAGTACACATTGCAGGCCGATGACGCTGACACCTTGCGCCTCTGGGAGCCGCGCCTGCGGGCCGCTTTGTCGGCCTTGCCCGAGCTGACCGATGTCAACACCGACCAGCAGGACAAGGGCATGCAAACCTCGCTGCTGATTGACCGTGATGCAGCCGCGCGCCTGGGGGTCACCGTCAGCAACCTCGACACCACCCTGAACGATGCGTTTGGCCAGCGCCAGGTGGGCGTGATCTACAACCCGCTGAACCAGTACCGGGTGGTGATGGAACTGGCGCCGGAGTTTTTGCAAGGCCCAGAGACGCTCAAACGCCTCTACATCACCAACAAAACCGGTGTGCAGGTTCCGCTGTCATCGTTGGCCCGCATCGAGACCACCAACACGCCGTTGTCGGTGAATCACCAGGGCGGCGCGCCGGCATCGACCATCAGCTTTAACCTGCCGCTCGGGGTGTCGCTGTCGGAGGCGACCGCCGCCATCCACAATGCCATGGCCGAACTGGGCGTGCCGGTGTCGGTGCGCGGCAGCTTTGCCGGCACGGCCAATGCGTTTCAGCAGTCGCTGGCCTCGCAGCCTTGGCTGATTGCGGCGGCCATCATCACCATCTACCTGGTGCTGGGCATGTTGTACGAGAGTCTGATCCACCCGATCACGATTTTGTCGACCCTGCCCTCGGCCGGCGTGGGGGCCTTGCTGGCCCTGATGTTGTTCAAAAGCGAGTTTTCCATCATTGCGCTGATTGGCATCATTTTGTTGATTGGCATTGTCAAGAAGAACGCGATCATGATGATCGACTTTGCAATCTCACGCCAGCGCGCCGGGCACAGCTCCGCCGGTGCGGCCATTTACCGTGCCGCCAATTTGCGCCTGCGGCCGATCCTGATGACGACTTTTGCGGCCATTTTTGGTGCCGTACCGCTGGCCCTGGGCACGGGCGACGGGGCCGAGATGCGCCAACCGTTGGGCATTGCCATTGTTGGCGGCCTGGTCCTGAGCCAGTTGCTGACGCTCTACACCACGCCGGTGGTATTTGTGCTGATGGACCGGCTGCGGGGTCTGCCATGGCCCTGGCGAAAAGCCCTACCCAAAACCTTCAATGTCGTCTCAACCACTTTGGGCCATGCTTCATGATGATCCTGCGCTACACCCTGCTGCCGCTGGCAGCCGCCTTATTGCTGTCGGCCTGTGCCGTCAGTCCCGTTGCACCGCCAGCAGCGCTCGCAGCCCCAGCCCAGTTCAAAGAAGTCGGCCCCTGGCAACGCGCCAGCAGCGCGGCTTCGCCCATCGTGCCGGATGCCTGGTGGACGCTATTCAAAGACCCGGTGCTGGACGACCTGCAGCAGCGGCTGGTCATTGGCAACGAAACGCTGAAATCCTCCGTGGCGGCCGTTGCCAGTGCCCGTGCGGTGCTGACCGCCAGCCAAAGTGCCGTGTTTCCCACGCTCTCTGCGGGCGTGTCGGGTGCGCGCAATGGCAGTCCAACAGCGACCACCTCGCTTGCTGCGCAAAATCCAAATAACAGCGCGTCCTTGTCCCTGAATGCCAGTTGGGAAGTTGACCTGTGGGGTCGGCTGTCGCAAGCCAGCCGGGGTGCCACATCGGCGCTGCAGGCCAGCGCTGACGACTTGGCCTCTGCGCGTCTCTCGGCGCAGGCCACCTTGACCCAGACCTATTTTTCTTTGCGCACCGCAGAGGCACAAGCGCAATTGTTGGAGCGCAGTGTGACTGCCTACCAGCGTTCGCTCGACTTGACCCAAGCCCGCTATGACGGAGGTGTGGCGCCACGCACCGATGTGCTGCAAGCGCAAACCCAGCTCAGCAGCGCGCAAGGGCAGCTGGCCGAATTGACCGCCCAGCGTGGGCAACTCGAACATGCCATTGCGGTGCTGCTGGGCTTGTCGCCTTCAGTGTTGACGCTAGCCCCGACAGCGTTGTTGCCTGATACGCTGCAGGTGCCGGCCCGCCTGCCGGCCACGCTGCTGGAGCGTCGCCCGGACATTGCTGCGGCGCAAGCCCGGGTGGCGGCCAGCTACGCGCAGATCGGCGTCACGGACGCCGCGTTTTTCCCGGCACTCACACTGTCTGGCGGGACCGGTTTCAGCAACTCGTCCCTGGTCAACCTGGTCAACACACCAAATTTATTTTGGTCGCTGGGTTCGGCGCTGGCCGTGTCGATTCTGGATGGTGGCCAGCGAAAACAAGCCAGTGCCCAGGCCCGCGCCAGCGCCGACCAGGTGACCGCCAGTTACCGCCAGGTGGTGCTCACCGCCTTGCAGGAGGTGGAGGACAACCTGGTCCTTGGCTACCAGTTGCAGCAGGAGTTGAATTGGCAGGCGCAGGCGCTGCAATCTGCGCAGCGCAACCTCGAGATCACACTTGACCAATACCGTGCGGGTACCGTGAGCTACCTCAATGTGGTGGTGGCGCAAACCGCCGCCCTGGGCGTGGAGAGCAATCTTTTCGGGGTTCGCAACCGCCAGTTGGCAGCCGTCAACCAGTTGCTGAAAAACATTGCCGGTCGCTGGGAGCCCATCGAGCTGACAAAGCCAGAGCAAGCCAGCGTCGCTCAATGAGCAATTCAGATATTTCTGAGCTCAAATTCGGGCTTGACGTCAGCCCGATCATCAGACACCTTTCACTTCGTTGCTCGTTGCTCGTTGCTCGTTGCTCAGGTCAATTGACGGTAAAAGTCATAGGAGTTAGGACATAACTTCGGAAAAATTCTTCTGCTAAAGCAGTCTCTTGGAGCGTATTTTGTTACAGGAATAACTGTAACTATTGATCGTCAATCAAGTTGGATTATTTGTGCGTATGGGTCCGATGCCAGCAGCAACGAATGGCGTTTGACTGATATGTCATAAATTGAAATTTAGTAACCAAAAAGCTGTAGTCAACTAATACCCGCTCCCGTGACCCTTGAGTTTTGAAAATATGAAAACTGGCATCCCCGTTTGGCTGACTGCTTCCAAGTTTTCTCACTGATTATGAGCTACTGCTTCCGGGAAAATTGATCGTCAGCTTTTGATAATCCGCTGAATATCATGGGTTTTCTGCGAATGTCGGCAATGGGTCTGGTGCCGACATTTCGCACGAGTTGAAAGAGCAACTCCGTGCAATTTTTTCAGAGCTCAAAAATCAACAACTTAGACCCAACCTGAATTGAATGTCGAATTGCGGCGCACCGGCAGGATTTCCCGACGCTTTTGATGCGATTGCATACCTCAATCAAATCATTTTATGATACGATTAAGGCATGCAATCATATCAACGATGGATCTGGCAGTTGCCAGAATGGCCAAACCTCACATTTGAAGCTGAGGCTTGTCAGGCGCCCCTTGCAAAAGCCAGGCACACACAAGGCCTGCTTTTGGGTAAGGCCAGCGCCATCGGCCTAGAGGGTTTGCAACCGCACATGCGAGATGCTTTAACCGAAGAAGCCCTCACCACCGCGGCTATAGAGGGAGAAAAACTTGATCCCCAAAGCGTTCGCTCATCGATAGCCTGGCGCTTGGGCCTAGACGCTGATGGTGTTCCTTCTATCGAAGGAAAACGCAATATTGAAGGACTGATTGACGTACTGCAGGATGCGACGCTCAACACACAAAACCCTTTAACTGTTGACCGCTTGTGCAACTGGCATGGCGCGCTCTTTCCGACGGGCTTTTCCGGCATGACACGCATTGCGGTCGGCGAGCTACGCAGCGTTCCTATGGATATAGTGAGCGGCCCCATTGGGCGCAGCAAAGTGCATTATTCGGCGCCACCCGCAGATATCTTGAAAGATCAAGCTGATGAATTCGTGAGTTGGTTTAACGAGTCACATCCAAGATTGGGATCGCAGCCCATGGACGGGCTTTTGCGAGCAGCTTTGTCACACCTATGGTTTGAGACTTTGCACCCGTTTGAAGACGGCAATGGCCGAATCGGCCGAGCGATCATGCAGCTCGCCATGGGACAGGACATGGGGCAACCTGGTCGGATTGTGACGCTGTCGCGGCAAATCGAATCCCACAAGGACCAATATTACAAAGAACTTGAAAGGGCTCAGCGCAGCCACTCCGCCGATGTCACGCCATGGATGTGTTGGATGCTCGAGCAGATTTCCTCAGCCAACGATTTTGCAAGTCAGACCATAGACCATTCGCTACAACGCATTCAGTTTCAGGCATCCATGTCGCGGCAGGCACTCAATGAGCGCCAACTCAAGACCATGAAAAAGCTTCTCGATGCGGGGCCCAAAGGCTACATCGGCGGCATGACGACGCGCAAGCATGAGCAAATATCAAAAACTTCAAAGCCCACGGCCGCTCGTGATCTGATTGATCTTGAGCAGCGTGGCCTACTGGTTAAAAAGGGAATGGGCCGCTCCACTCGCTACTATCCCGCTATCGATGGATGGGCAGAGGAGCTGCGCTAGCTTCACCCCCCTTGCGAACGCGCAACTGCTGAGCGGGGGTGGTTTTTTAAACTAAAGCGGTGTTACACCAAGTTACAAGCCCGCATTCATGAGTCTGCAATCGCAAGCCTTGTCAGGCTTTCGCTGGAGCGCCGGTCTCAAGTTGGTCAGCCAGATCATCACTTGGGCGATCACGATTTTTGTGATCCGCCTGCTCACCCCGGCAGACTATGGTTTGCTGGCGATGGCCACGGTGTTTGTCTCCTTCCTCACCATGTTCTCCGAGATGGGGCTGGGCGCGGCTGTGGTGCAACAGTCCACCGTCGAGGAGCCCTTGCTGCGCCGCGTGATGGGGGTGGTTCTGGTGCTGCATTTTTTTCTGGCAGCACTGCTGGTACTGGTGGCCCCGCTGGTGGCGGATTTTTACAATGAGCCCCGGGTCACGCCGATCTTGCGCGTGCTCTCCTTGCAATTTATTCTGGCCGCATTTGCAGTCATGCCCAATGCCCAGTTGCAGCGGCGCATGGCGTTTCGCAACCGGGCCTTGCTGGACTTGCTCAGCGCCCTGATTACCAGCGGCACCACACTGGCCCTGGCGCTGCAAGGCGTCGGTGTGTGGGCCTTGGTCGTGGGCACTTTGCTTGGCCAGTGCTGCAAAACGATGGGACTGAACTGGCTTTTCCCCTGTCGGTTTTGGCCTGAATTTTCCGTCAAAGGCCTGCGTGCCCTGCTCCGGTTTGGCGGCCAATTTACCGCCATTCAGGTGTTTTGGGTGTTTTTGTCGCAAGTGGATATCGTGATTGGAGGTAAATGGCTAGGCCACGAAGCCCTTGGTTTTTATTCGGTGGCCACCCATTTCGCCTCATTGCCGGGCCAGCGCATTTCAAGCCTGGTTAACCAGATCGCCTTTCCCGCCTTTGCCCGCCTGCAAAACGAGGTGGCGCAAACCGGTGCGCATGTGCTCAAAGGGGTGCGCATGCTGAGCTTTTTTGCCTTTCCTGTGCTGTGGGGCTTGTCCAGCGTGGCCACGGAAAGCGTTGAGGTTGTTTTGGGCAGCGCGTGGGCGCAGTCGGCCTTACCCTTGCAGGTGCTCACCTTGATTATTCCGCTGCGAATTGTGAGCAACTTTGTCAGCACCGCGCTGCAAGGCATCGGGCGTTCTGACATCGTTTTACGCAATGTGCTGTGGGCATCCTTGATGACCCCCCCTGCCTTGCTGATTGGGGTGAACAACTGGGGGCTTGCGGGCCTCTCATTGGCGTGGCTGGTGGTCGCGCCTCTGGTTTTTTTACAGGGCATGCTGCGCGGCCTGCCGGTTTTGGGTTTGCATTGGGGGCAACTGCTGGCCGCCATGGCTCCGGCTGCGGGGGCCAGTCTTTTTATGGTCGGCGCCGTGACGGCGATGCGGCATTGGGTGATGGATGGGCAGGACAGCATTTGGCGACTGTGCGGGCTGGTTGGGGTTGGCGCCCTGGCTTATTGCGTGGTGTGGCTTGGCCTGAACCGCAGCGGCGCACGCGAAATTTTGAACCTGATGAAAAACATTGCAACAGTGAAGCCACAAACGCTATGACGCTTCTCAAACGACGGCCGCAGTCCGCATTCATGGCGCTTAAGTGAGCCCGCCCGCCAACAAAGCCGCATTCCCACCCGCTGCGGTCGTGTTCACGGTGATCGTCTGCTCGGCGCAAAAGCGGTAGAGGTAATGCGGCCCGCCTGCTTTGGGGCCGGTGCCACTCAGGCCTTCGCCGCCAAATGGCTGCACCCCCACCACCGCACCAATCTGGTTGCGGTTGATATAGACATTGCCAATGTGGGCCGCTTGGGCCAGTGCTTGGGCGCGTGAGTCGATGCGGGTTTGAATGCCCAGCGTGAGGCCGTAGCCCAGCGCGTTGATCTGCTCAATAACCGCCAGCGGGTCACCGCGCCAACGCACGATGTGCAGCACCGGGCCAAAGATTTCTTGCTGCATGTCGGCGATGGTCTTGATCTCAAAAGCGTGGGGCGGTATCAGATTCGCCAGTGGCCGCCCCACCCCGTCATTGCGAGCGAAGCGCGGCAATCCATCTTCGCGGGCTAAGCCAGTAGGGGGCAGCAGTGGTTTGGCAGTTTGGTTCAGGCGCGCTAGGTGGGCACTGATGCCGTCAAAGGCTTCGCGGTCAATCACCGGCCCCAAGTCGGTGGAGAGGTCGGCGGGGTCGCCAGCCACCAGCTCTTGGGCGGCGCCTTGAATCATCTCGATCACGCGCTCGGCAATTTCCTCGTGCACGCACAGCAAACGCAAGGCCGAGCAGCGCTGGCCGGCGCTCTTGAACGCGCTTTGCATCACGGCGTCCACCACCTGCTCGGGCAGGGCACTGCTGTCCACCAGCATGGCGTTGATACCGCCGGTCTCGGCAATCAGCGGCACGATCGGTCCGTCTTTGGCGGCCAGCGCGCGGTTGATGATTTTGGCAACTGCCGTAGAGCCGGTGAACACCACCCCCGCCACGCCGGGCTGCGCCACCAGCGCCGAGCCCACCGTCTCGCCCGGGCCGTGCAGCAATTGCAAAGTGCCTTCAGGCACCCCGGCGGCGTGCAAGAGTTGCACGGCAGCCCAGGCCACGCCGGGCGTTTGCTCGGCAGGCTTGGCCAGCACCGTGTTGCCGGTGACCAGCGCAGCGGCCACTTGCCCCATAAAAATAGCCAGCGGAAAGTTCCACGGGCTGATGCACACCCACGGGCCACGGGCAACGAGTCGCAACTCGTTGCTTTCGCCCGTCACGCCCAGCGCCACGCCATCCTGCACACCCGGGAGCGCGATGGGTGCCATGAGGCGCTCGGCCTCGCCGGCGTAATAGCGCAAAAAGTCGATAGCCTCGCGCACCTCGCTGAGCGCATCGCCCCAAGTTTTAAAGGCTTCTTTCACCAAGAGCGCGCAGAACATGGGCGTCTGGCTTTCCAGTGCATCGGCGGCTTTACGCAAAATAGCGGCACGTTCAAAGACGCTTGTTTTGCTCCATTTTTTATAGCTGGCTAAGCTCGTATTCATTGCCTCACAGGCCATTTTTTTATTAAATAAGGGTACGAGGGGCAGCACCACGTTTTTCAAAGCCGCCAGCAGAGGCTCGCGCATGTCGGGCACGGTCAAGTCCAGGCCTAAGCTGTTTTTGCGGGTCGTGCCAAAAATGGCCGCTGGCAGGGGCAGCGAGGGCTGGGGTGAGAGGCGCAGTGGCGAAATCAGCAACTCTTGCATGCCCACGGACTCATCGGCCAACTGGTGCACAAACGAGGAATTGGCGCCGTTTTCCAGCAGGCGGCGCACCAGGTAGGCCAGTAGGTCTTTGTGCGCACCTACCGGGGCATACACGCGGCAGGCGATCAAAGGATTTTTGAGCACCTCGCGGTACACGCCCTCGCCCATGCCGTGCAGACGCTGCAGCTCAAAGGGCGCGCCGCTCTTGGCGCCCATTTGCAAAATGGCCGCTATGGTGGCGGCGTTGTGTGTGGCAAATTGGGGGTAAATGGCGTCAGGCGCCCCCAGCAGCGCCCGGGCGCAGGCCAAATAGGACACATCGGTGTGGTGTTTGTGGGTGAACACCGGGTAGTGGCTCAGGCCCAACTCTTGGGCGCGCTTGATCTCGGCATCCCAGTACGCCCCCTTGACCAGGCGGCACATCAGGCGCACCTGGTGGCGCCGGGCCAAGGCGGTGACGTGCTCAATAAGTTCGAGCGCCCGCGTTTGGTAAGCCTGCATGGCCAGGCCCAGACCGCTCCACTGGGGGAAATGCTGGGCCACTTGCACCACCAAAGCCTCCAGCACGTCCAGCGAGAGCTCCAAGCGTTCGACCTCTTCGGCGTCGATGGTGAGGTTGATGTTGGCGCGAGCGGCTTCTTGGCACAAACCCCACACGCGGGGCACCAGCTCGGCCATGACGCGGGACTTGTGGGCGTCTTCATAGCGTGGGTGCAGCGCGCTGAGCTTGATGGAAATACCATCATTAAGCTCGCAGGCGCACGTCGAAATTGCTTGACCAGCTATAGACTTTATAGCGTTTTGGTAGCTGACCAGGTAGGTCAAGGCGTCCGCTTCGGTGCGTGCGCCTTCGCCCAGCATGTCGTAGCTGTAGCGCACATTAAGGCTTTTCCCCTTGGCGGAGGTCGCCTCAGACAGGGCATCGCGGATGGTTTGGCCCAGCACAAACTGGCGGCCCAGCAACTGCACGGCGCGCAGCGTGGCAGCCACCACAGAACGCGCGCCTAGTTTGGCCAACATGCCCGTGGGGGCTTCGCTGTCGGGCAAAAACTTTTTGCTCAAAGCAATGGCGTGGCTGCTCAGGCGCGCCAAAGTCTGGTCGCCCGAGGCTTCAAAGTCGGCGCGGCCCAGTTGATCGGCGGTGAGCGCAATGGCCGTCTCGGCGTCAGGCACGCGCAGCAGCGCTTCAGCCAGGCGCATCAGGGCCAGACCTTCGGCACTGGAAATGGGGTATTCCTTGAGCAAGCTCTCCATCGCCCAAAACGGCGGCGGGTTTTGGCGCACCGCCTGCACCCAAGGCGCAGCCACACGGGCAGCGTCAGCCCAGTCCAGCGCCTGCGCCAAGGCGCCCAAGCGGTGGGCAACGATGTCCGACTCAGGACGGTAAGGGTTGGGCAGATGGGAAGTGGCAAACATGGGCAGTCTCGGTCAAAATGGAGGAATGTGTTATTTTTACGGTTTTCACGGTTAATATTTCACCAAAAATATCAACATAATTAGATTAATAAACACCTATATCCTCGGAAATACTTACGCCGTTACTTCAACTTCCTCTCCCCGTCACTGCGAGCGCAGCGCGGCAGTCCATCGTACCGAGCCCAACCCATTTGCCGAAAATTAAACCTCGCAACTCGACGGTGGATTGCCGCGCTTCGCTTTTCATGAACATATGGTTTTATATCCAGTTTTTCCATTGCCACTATTGTCTCGGTATCCAAAATCAGCCACACACCAGACCCGTCATCGCGAGCGAAGCGCGGCGATCCATCTTCGAATTGCGAGAGTTTGCCTGTTGAAAGGAGTTTGGCTCGGCAAGATGGACTGCCGCGGCCTATGGCCTCGCAGTGACGAGCTTTTGTTCATGGTCTGTGTGCGGTATCGGCCCGATTCAGGAAACTCGCAATGACGAGGAGCGGTTGACCTTCACGGAGCAAGTGAGGGTCGCTAAGTAGTTACAAAAACAGATTTAAATAATCCTATGTCTTCAGAAACACTCGACCGCACGGACCTCAAAATCCTCGAGGCCCTGCAAACCGATGGCCGCTTGTCCAACCTCAAATTGGCCGAAAACGTGGGCCTGTCACCCACTGCGGTGCTGGCGCGGGTGCAGCGGCTGAGCAAAGACGGCTACATCCTGGGCTTTGAAGCGCGCCTGAACCCGCTCAAACTGGGGGCGGGGTTGATGGTGTTTGTGGAGGTGTTGCTAGACAAAACCACGCCCAACGTGTTTGAAGCCTTCAAAGCCGCCGTGCAGGTGCGTGACGAGATCATGGAGTGCCACATGGTGGCGGGTGGCTTTGACTACCTGCTCAAAACCCGCATGGCCGACATGACGGCCTACCGCGAATTTGCCGGCACCGTGCTGTGGCAACTGCCCGGTGTGCGCGAAACCCGCACCTACGCGGTGATGGAAGAAGTCAAAAACACCACCCGCCTGCCGCTGCGCTAAGGGCAGAGCGTTTTTAAGCCGGGTAAGACCGCCCACCAAAAATAGCGCTCCCCACCCGCACCATCGTGCTGCCGGCGTGGATGGCGGCTTCCAGGTCGGCGCTCATGCCAATGGACAAGGTATCCAGACCTAGCCCTTCTGCATTTAATTCATAAAATACGGCTCTAACCGCCGTCAGACTTGCTAGAGCAGCTATGAAATTAGGGGCAGGCTCCGGGATGTTCATCACCCCGCGCAAACGCACATTGGGCAAGTCGGCCACTTCTTTGGCCAGTGCCAGCGCCTCCTGCGGGGGCACGCCTGACTTGTTGTCGCCGCCATCCACATTCACCTGCAAACACAGCTGCAAGGGCGGCAAATGCGCGGGGCGCTGCTCGCTCAGGCGCTGCGCAATTTTCAGGCGATCGATAGTGTGCACCCAGTCAAAGTGCTCGGCCACCAGGCGGGTCTTGTTACTTTGTATCGGGCCAATACAGTGCCACTGCAGCGGCAAATCGCGCAGGGCAGCTATTTTCTCTACGGCCTCCTGGATGTAGTTTTCCCCAAAGGCGGTTTGCCCGGCGGCATAAGCCTCTCGAACCGCATCAGGCCCGAACGTTTTGGAAACAGCCAGCAAGGTCACAGCGTGGGAATCACGGTTGGCGGCTTGGCAAGCAGCGTCAATTCTTGCGCGAACCGCAAGAAGCCGGGTTTGAATAGTGCTCATAATGTTTCCAAGCGTAACAAATGACGAGGTACTTTTTGGATATTTCTCAACTTCTGGCCCTCAGTGTCAACCATCAGGCCTCAGACCTGCACCTCTCGGCGGGTCTGCCCCCCCTGCTTCGCGTCCATGGCGATATGGCACGCATGGACGCCCCCGCGCTGGACCACGCCGCCGTGCTGGCCTTGGTGCACAGCACCATGAACAAGACCCAGCGCCAACTGTTTGCGCAAAGCCAGGACCTTGATTATTCGTTTGAAATTGAAGGGTTGGCCCGGTTTCGGGTCAATGCGTTCAACCACCTGCGGGGCGCCGGGGCGGTTTTTCGCACCATTCCCAGCAAGGTCTTGACGCTGGAAGAACTCAAAGCCCCCCGCATTTTTGCTGACCTGGCCCTCAAACCACGCGGCCTGGTGCTGGTCACCGGCCCCACCGGCTCGGGCAAGTCCACCACGTTGGCGGCGATGGTCAACCACCGCAACGAGCATGAGAAGGGCCATATTCTGACCGTCGAAGACCCGATTGAGTTTGTACATGAATCGCACATGAGCCTGATCAACCAGCGCGAGGTCGGGGCGCACACCCAAAGCTTTGCCTCCGCCTTGCGCGCCGCACTGCGCGAAGACCCTGACGTGATTCTGGTCGGCGAAATGCGCGACCTTGAAACGATCAAGCTGGCCATAACGGCGGCTGAAACCGGGCATTTGGTGCTGGGCACGCTGCACACCTCCAGCGCGGCCAAGACCATTGACCGCATCATCGATGTGTTTCCCGGTGACGAAAAAGAGATGATCCGCGCCATGCTGTCCGAGTCGCTGCAAGCGGTTATTTCGCAAACCCTGTGCAAAACCAGTGACGGCCAGGGTCGCGTGGCCGCCCACGAGATCATGCTGGGCAGCAACGCCATACGCAACCTGATCCGCGAGGGCAAAGTGGCGCAGATGTACTCCACCATGCAAACCGGCAGCAGCGTAGGCATGCAAACACTGGACCAGAGCCTCAGCGATTTGCTTAAACGGAACATAATCTCTTCGGCTGAAGCTCGCAGCAAAGCCAAAACACCCGAGAATTTCACCGCCAATTAACCCCCTGAAGCGCCTCATTCATGTCCAACATCAACGCGAAAACTTACGACTCCACCCCCTCCCTCAAAGTCGCCTTTTTAGGCTTGGGCGTCATGGGCTACCCCATGGCTGGGCACTTGGCACAAGCTGGCCACCAAGTCACGGTGTACAACCGCACAGCGGCCAAATCCGTCGCTTGGTGCGCCGAGTTCCCCGCATCAGGTGCTTCAAAGCACGCTGAAACTCCCCGCCTTGCGGCTCAACATGCCGACATCGTGTTTTGTTGCGTGGGCAATGACGACGACTTGCGCAGCGTCACCCTGGGCGCCGATGGTGCGTTTGCCGGTATGCAAAACGGTGCCGTCTTTGTGGACCACACCACCGCATCAGCCAGCGTAGCGCGTGAATTGTTTACCGCTGCCAAAAACCTGGGGCTTAATTTTGTCGACGCCCCCGTGTCAGGCGGCCAGGCCGGCGCGCAAAACGGCCTGCTCACCGTCATGTGCGGTGGCGATGCCGCCCCCTTTGCTGCGGCGCAGCCTGCAGGCATGGCCTTCTCCAAAGCCTTCACTTACCTGGGCGAGAGCGGCTCGGGTCAGCTGGCCAAAATGGTCAATCAGATTTGCATAGCCGGCCTAGTGCAGGGCCTGTCTGAGGCCGTGGCCTTCGGCCAACAAGCTGGTTTGGATATGAATCAGGTGCTGGACGTCATTGGCAAGGGCGCCGCGCAAAGCTGGCAGCTCGACAACCGGGGCAAAACCATGGTGGCCGATAAATTCGACTTTGGTTTTGCCGTGGACTGGATGCGCAAAGACCTTGGACTGGTGTTGGATGAAGCCAAGCGCAATGGCGCCCGCTTGCCGGTGACCGCGCTGGTCGACCAGTTTTATGCCGATGTGCAGCACATGGGCGGCCAGCGCTGGGACACCTCCAGCCTGATCAAGCGCCTGCGCTAAGTCAAAACAAAGTCATGGACTGCCGCGCTACGCTCGCAGTGACGGGGTAGACGCCAAGAGCAGTTACTATTTTTTGACTTCAACCGGGGCGGGTTTGGGCATCAGGTCCTGCAACTCCTCCTCGGTGATGATCTCCAGCACGCGAACCACTTTTGAAACGCCTGTTGTGCTGCGTGCAATGTCGGTGGCACGGTTCGCTTCGCGCTGGGTCACGCGGCCCATCAAATAAACAGTGCCCCGGTCAGTCACCACCTTGAAGGCATTGGCAAACAGGTCTTTGGTATCCACCAAACCGGCTTTAACCCGGCCAGTGGTGATCGTGTCATTGGTGCGCTGGCTTAATGAGGCGTTGCCCGCCACACCAATTTCGTTGACGATCGCGCGCACGTTCTCCACCTTGGAGACCACTTGCTCGGCCAGAGCCTTGTCTTTGGCCGTGGCTGCCTCGCCAGTCAACAACACCTGACGGTTGAAGCTGGTCACGTTGATGTGCGCACGCTCACCAAGGTTATCGCGGAGTCGGTTGGCCGAGCGCAACTCAATGCCTTCGTCTTCCACCTGCGTGCCCGTCGTGCGGCGGTCAGTCGCCACAAACGAGCCCATCACAGCGCCGCCAACAATCATCGGCGCACAGGCGCTCAAGCCGCCACCCAGGGAGGCGGTCAACACGAGCAGCGATACGAGTTTTTGGGGGGTAAATTTCATCATCAGACTTCCTGGTCGCCAAGTAGCAGCGTGTCCACAGCATCACAAATGCAGTGCAGCGCCAAAATATGAACCTCTTGCACGCGTGCGGTGCGCTCGTGGGGTACGCAAATATGCACATCGGTGTCGCGCAAGGCCTGGTTCATCTTGCCGCCGCCGCGTCCGCTCAAACCCACCACCACCATTTCGCGCTCATGCGCCGCCTCAATGGCGGCCAGCACGTTGGCAGAGTTGCCGCTGGTGGAAATCGCCAGCAAGACATCGCCGGGCTGGCCCAGCGCACGCACCTGGCGTGAAAAAATCACGTTGAAGTCGTAGTCGTTGGCGATGGCCGTAATGATAGAGCTGTCGGTGGTGAGCGCAATGGCCGCCAACTCGGGCCGCTCGCGTTCGTAACGCCCCACAAATTCGGCTGCGAAGTGCTGCGCGTCAGAGGCCGAGCCCCCATTGCCGCAGGCCAGCACTTTGCCGCCGCTGGTGACACAGGTCAACATAGCCTGTACAGCGTCAGCAATGGGTTTGCTAAGGACTTGCGCGGACTGGTATTTCAAGTCGGCGCTGTCAATGAAGTGTTGTTGAATTCGTTGTTCTAACATGGCGTAATGATACCCGGAGCGATTTGGTGCAAACCTTAATACGCGTCAAATGCCCCCTGCAGCCAGCTGATCTCGCCCATCTCAATCAACACCACATCAAAACGACACGGTGGCGGCTCGCGCAGGCGCATCAGGTAGTGGCGGGCGGCAAATATGATGCGCCGCTGCTTCAGCGCACTGATGCTGGCGCCCGCCCCGCCGTGGCTGGCGCTTTTGCGCTGGCGCACCTCGACAAACACCGTGGTGCCGTCGGGCGTGCGCATGATCAGGTCGATTTCTCCACCGCCGCGCCCGGGCGTCCGATAATTGCGCTCAAGAAGGCGCAAATTAGCCCGCTGCAAATAGTGCAGCGCCGCATCTTCAGCCGCATCACCGACTTGCTTGCTGGTGGGCCGCAATAACGCCTTGATTTGGGGAAATACCATTGAGTTCTCATTACGCCTCTGCTTATGCCGCCGCCTTGGGTGCCGCCTCCGATGCAGCCTCTGGCCAGAATTATCCGCCCGGCTCGCTCTACGTGGTGGCCACGCCCATCGGCAACCTGGCTGACATCACTCTGCGCGCCCTGCATGTGCTGCAACTGGCCGACACCATTGCCTGCGAAGACACGCGCCACACCCAAACGCTCTTACGCGCCTACGGCATTGACAAAACCAGCGCCCAACTGCTAGCGGTGCACCAGCACAACGAGTCCGAAGCCGCGCAAACCGTCATTGACCGCCTGAACCAGGGCCAGCGTGTGGCCTACGCCAGCGACGCTGGCACGCCCGCCATCAGCGACCCCGGTGCGCGCTTGGTAGCTGCTGTGCGCCGTGCCCACTTGCCCGTGGTGCCCTTGCCGGGCGCCAGCAGCGTGACCACCGCCCTGAGCGTGGCCGGCATTACCGATGACGGCGCCCAACAAGGCGCTTTTGTGTTCATCGGCTTCTTGTCCTCCAAAGCCACCGAGCGCGCCAACGCCATTCAAACCCTGTCGTTTGAGGCGCGCGCCATCGTCTTGCTGGAAGCCCCACACCGCATCGAGGCGCTGGCCACAGCGCTGGCCGTGCTGGGCGATCGCCTAATTACCATCGGGCGTGAGCTAACCAAGCAGTTTGAAGAAATTGCCACGGTCAAGGCCAGCGACTTCCCCGGCTGGATGAGTGCTGAGTCCAACCGCAGCCGGGGTGAATTTGTGCTGGTGTTGCACCCAGCCGTGGTGGCCGTCGAATCAGGCGCAGAGTTGCGTGTGCTGAAACTGCTGCTGGCCGAGCTGCCTTTGAAAACGGCTGTCAAACTGGCTGCAGACATCACCGGTGCGTCTCGCAATGTGTTGTACGAGGCGGCACTGGAGCTGAAGAAGGAGGCGTAGCCTTCAGGGCTGCAGGCAACGATTATCAGACTCTGGGCGTAGCACGCGCAATGAGCGCCGCCGTGTCTACACCGCGCGGGAGCGCACCGTAGTTGTGGTGCCCTTGCTGACCCAGTCGTGACTGACAAAATGCGTCACTGACAAACGCCGGGGCGTGGCGCAGCAGCAAGGAGGCTTGCAAAGCCAGCGCCATGCGGTCCACCACATCGCGCGCCCGATATTCCAGGTCTTGCGTATCCCGCAGGTCACGCGCCAAGTGCTCGGTGTAGCGGTCCAGCAGCGCACTGGTGCCACGGGCTTGGGCTACTTCAGCAAAATAGGCCTCCACCACGGCAGGGGTTTTGGCGATGGCCCGCAGGACATCCAGACACTGGACGTTGCCACTGCCCTCCCAAATGGCGTTGACCGGGGCTTCTCGGTAGAGGCGAGGCATCATGCTGTCTTCCATCACACCACTGCCGCCAATGCACTCCATAGCTTCGTAGGCCAGGCCGGGGGTGCGTTTGCATATCCAGTATTTACCCACGGCGGTCACCAGGCGCACCAGCAAATCTTCCTGTTCGCTGGCCCGCTGGTCCATGGCGCGCGCCATGCGAAAGGTGAGCGCCAAAGCAGCTTCACTCTCCAGCGCCAGGTCGGCCAGCACGTTTTGCATGAGCGCTTGCTGGTTGAGCACTTTGCCAAAGGCAGAACGGTGCGCGCAGTGGTGTAGCGCCTGCGAGGTGGCCATGCGCATGCCGGCGCTAGAGCCGATCATGCAGTCAAAGCGGGTCATGCTGACCATCTCGATGATGGTGGCCACACCTCGGCCCTCCTCACCCACACGCCATGCCAAAGCGCCACGCAACTCAGTCTCAGAAGAGGCGTTGGAGGCGTTGCCCATCTTCTTTTTAAGCCGCAGGATTTGCATTGGGTTTTTGCTGCCATCGGGGCGCCAGCGGGGCATCAAAAAACAGGTCAGCCCACGCGGGGTCTGGGCCAGCACCAAAAAGGCATCGCACATGGGGGCCGACACAAAATACTTGTGCCCCACCAACTCATAGGCTTCGCCCGGCCCCTCTTTACCCAGGGGATAAGCTTGTGTGCTGTTGGAACGCACGTCAGAGCCACCCTGCTTTTCAGTCATCGCCATACCGAGGGTGACACCCTGCTTTTGGGAGTCGGGCACATTGCGCGGGTCGTAAACGCGCGCGGTTATTTTGGGCTCCCAGGCTGCGGCCAACTCGGGCTGAAGCCTTAGCGCGGGCACCGCCGCAAAGGTCATGGTAATAGGGCAACCGTGCCCGGCCTCCACCTGGGTGTGCAGATAGGTTTTTGCGGCGCGGGCCACATGGGCGCCCACGCCCGGCGCGGTCCAGGGCGAGGCGTGCAGGCCGTGCTCAATGCTGGTGGTCATGAGCTGGTGGTAGGCGGGGTGAAACTTGACCAGGTCAACCCGGTTGCCAAAGCGGTCGTGGGTATCAAACTCGGGGGTAAATTTGTTGGCCAGATGGCCCAACTCCAGGTAGTCGGCAGCGCCGGTCATGGCTCCAAATGCCGCCAACTCACCTTGTGCCCAAGCAGCGCCTTCGCGTTGCACCGCCTCGGTCAGCGCCTTGTCTTCGGCATACATATTGAAGTTGCTCAACTCGCAGGAGACATTGCTGACCTCGTGCGTGTCGGCTAGGTAGGGCGAGGTGTGGGCGGGTCGATTCATGCCTGTCTCCAGAGCTTGTGTGTAGGTCATGCCGTCGGGCAGACGTGTAAAGTCTATTGCGTCGTAAAAACAGTCAATACCCCGGTGTAGCCATAAAGATGGTTGCGGGCAATCTCACCTCCGGCGAAAAAGCCGACCAGCGGCACATCACCCAAAGCGCGGCGCACAATTTGTAACTCGGCACTGGGGCCGCCAAAATGCGGACCGCCCCGGCCAGAGCAGCTGACATAAATAGCCCCAGCAATGCCCCGTGCCGGGTGCGGGGCGGCTTCTGCCTCGGAGGCGGCCAAGGCCATGACGGCCTCAATGGGCAACTCTTGGGGCTCCAGTTCTTCACGAATTTCAGCGCAAACACGCATCAAATCTGCCTTGGCCGCCTGAACATTGCGCTGGCAAAAGGCCAGTTGCATACCTGTCTCCAATTCGGCTGACACCGCCACGCCACGGCGGGCGGGGTCCAGGCCAATGATGTGGCGCACGATCACATCGCTGCCAAAGTTGCCCGTGCGACTCACGGCAGACGCATCGCCTGCAATACCCGCGCTATCTGCCGGGCTCATTAGCCCAACCAAGGTGGCACGCACCGCTTTGAGTGCCTGCTCGGGTTGCGCCAAGGTCACCTTCAGCTCCCGCAACATGACGTCTAGCGCGGGTTCTCCGTCCAGCTCGGTCACCACATTGCGCTCGGACGCCGTCACTTGGTGGGCGCGGGCCAGCGGCAAACAGCCTTGGGTCACGCGCGACACGAGGCCTATGCCCTCGCCAAACGCCACCCCACTCAAGCCCCCGCTGAAGACCCCACCAGCGGCGCCGTGCCCGCTGATATTGCCGTTGCCCGCGACGGCAAATTGCACAGAAGGCCCGCGGCTGGCGGACAGACCGCCAAACAAATAACCTGAATCAGTACGCAGGGACATTTCATTGATGAGCTCAGCCAGGTCAGGCGTCTCGCCATCGGCATGAATCAGCGCCGTGTGGGCGTCAAACCCCAGGCCCAAGGGTGCTACGCCTGAGAACACCCGATACTGGTCGGTGGGCAATTCGCACAGCATGACGGCCAAGGCAGGTTCGTCAAAATATTCGACGTTGTTGGACGCGATACCCACGCCCACCGTGCCCGACCAGTCGGTGATCTCTGGTAATTCGGCACTCAAATGGTCCAGAATTTCCTGCGCCTGACTGGCGTAGTGGTCGGTGATGTAGAGCAAGGCCAGCGTGGGGTTGCTGGCATAGCCGTGCAGCGCCATTTGTGCGCGCAACTGCGCCAGCACCAAGCCTGCCGCCATGGGCCACTTCGGGTGGGTGGCGTGGCCGTAGGGAAACAATTTCATGAGGGCAATTCTGATAGCGCAGCCTGTTCGGCTGCCACCTTATTTTTTGATGACTTTTTTGGCGGCTTTTTTGGCCGGGGCTTTGGCAGGCACTTTTGCCGCAGTTTTGCTGGCCGCTTTGGAGGCGGCTGGTTTGATGACTTTGGCCGACTCTTTGACAAAGCCGCTGGCCATGCTTTTGGTCAGGTCCATCGCTGCATTGCCGCCCACGTCTTTCATGGCCGATGCCGCAATAGTTTGAAACTGTTGGGTCAACGAGCCCCAGAGCTGCATGGGGTCGACCAAGCCCGCTGTGGCAGCCGTTTCGGGTTCAGCAGGCTTTTCAGCCTGGGCTGCCTGGCTTACTTTTTGGGCCAGTGCTTCAGCCTCTGCGGCCATCTCGGCGATGGTTTTGGACGTGGTAGCGGCTTTTTCAGATACTTTTTGAACGCCAGAAAACAAGGTTTCTTCGGCTTTCATTTTCATGGCATTGGCCATTTCGCCAATGTTGAAATTCATGCCTTTGAGGGTGGCGAGCGTCATTTTTTGCACTTCCAGGGCCTGCACGGTGGCACCCAGAGCTTTGGCGTTTTGTTCTAGCCAGAAATGGACTGTTTTGAGCTCGGAGATGCGCTTGTCCAACTCTTCCACATTGAGGGTGGGCGCAATCCAGTTGGTCAGATTGGGCATCTGAGGCGCTGCATCAGAGGCGCCCTTGGCCAGGTTTTGAAGAAAATCAAAGCCTGGAATAAATTTACCGAAACCAGCGTTTTGTGAATCACTCATAGCATCTCCAAAGGGTTAGCCAACATTGAACCCATGTCAGCTTACCCGAATGTTACCGCTATGGTGAACCACATTTACCCTTGTTTTGTCATGGGACGTTAATGAACGACCATCAGCGTGAAAGGGAATACATAGGCTTGCAAGGTGACAAGCACGCCCACCAGGCTGGCCAGCACCAGAGAATGCCAGAACACGAAGCGCAGGATGTCGCCTTCGTGGTTGAACCAACGCGTGGCCGTGCTGGCCACCACGATGGATTGCGCATCGATCATCTTGCCCATAACGCCGCCCGAGCTATTGGCCGCGCCCATCAGGTTGGGGCTCAGGCCCAGCTGTTCAGCCGCCACTTTTTGCATGCCGCCAAACAGCACGTTGGACGCTGTATCAGAGCCCGTCATGGCTACGCCAATCCAGCCCATCAGGGTGCCAAAGAAGGGGTAAAACCATCCGGTGTTGGCAAAGGCCAGACCCAGCGTGGTGTCGGTGCCCGAAAAGCGGGTGAGCGTACCCAGTGCCAGCATGAGCACGATAGTGATCAGTGAGTAACGCACCAGCCAGAAGGTTCGGAAATAGTTCGCCACGATCTGGACCGGGCTGTATTTCATGATCAGCGCGCTGATGATGGTGGCCAACAAAATGCCCGTGCCGGTAGCCGAGAGCAGATTGAGCATGTAAACCGCCGACTCAAAGTGAGGCGTGGGCACCACGGGCGGCACCTTCTGGATCACGTTGTGCAGGCCGGCCATCGGAAAGGCTGGCGCAAAGATGCTGTTGAGGAAAGCCTTGACCGGCGGCAGACCCCAGGTGAACACGAACAAGGAGAGGATCGCCCAGGGCGTCCAGGCCCGCACCAAATCAGCCTTTGAATGCAGCACAGTGGGCTGCGGTGGCTTGGCTTCATGCGCGCTGATGTCGCGCCCACGCATGGAGGGCGAGGTCCAGATCTTCTTGGGCTGCCAGACACGCAGAAACAGGATCAAGGAGACCATGGAGACCACGGCGGCAATGATGTCCACCAGCTCGGGGCCGATGAAGTTGCTGACCAGGTACTGGGGAATGGCAAACGACAGGCCGGTGACCAAAATGGCGGGCCAGATTTCCATCATGGCCTTGCGCCCGGCAAAGGCCCAGATCAACCAGAAAGGAACAATCAATGAGAAAAAGGGCAACTGGCGGCCGATCATCGCGCTGACTTCCATCACGTCGTAGCCGTGCACCTTGGCCAGCGTAATAACGGGCGTACCCAAGGCGCCAAAAGCCACCGGGGCCGTGTTGGCAATCAAGCTCAGGCCCGATGCCGCCAGTGGCGAGAAGCCCAGACCGATCAGGATACCGGCAGTGACCGCTACCGGCGTGCCGAAACCGGCAGCACCTTCAAAAAAGGCACCAAAGCAAAACGCGATGAGCAACAGTTGCAGGCGCCGGTCTTCGGTGATGCTGGAGAGTGAGTCCTGCAGAATTTTGAAGCTGCCGTTCTTATCGCACAACTGTTGCAAGAAGATGATGTTTAGCACAATCCAGCCAATCGGCAGCAAGCCGGTGAAGCCCCCGAACAGGGCGGCTTTGCCTGCTAGTTCGGCAGGCATGCTGTAGGCAAAAATAGCCACCAGCACGGCGGCGATCAGACCCATGCCAGCCGCAATATGCGCTTTGATGTGAAAAAATCCTAATGCGACAAGCATCACAACCACGGGCACTGCGGCCAGTAAAGTTGAAATGATCATGTTGCCGAAAGGGTCGTATATTTGTTGCCAAACCATAACTTGTCTCCTAACTATTTGCGTTTATCTAAGGTCTGCTGTTTAGAAATCAGCAGGCAACAGAATGTATTTGCAAAAAGCAAGATCCAAGTTGAAGTTAATTCACCGCTTCATTTAAAAAACTTATCTGGCCATTTTTCAATAAAATTAGCAATCAATTCAGCTTTGACCGATCCACCAGGATTCGCCAAACTGGCCTTGCAGCCACTCCACAAAACTACTCACTTTGGCAGGCACCATACGCGGCGATGGATAGACTGCATGAACCTCTTGCGAGGGCAAGGACCATTCGGCTAGGAGGGGTTGGATGGCATCACTTTTGACGGACTCATGCGCCACATACCAGGGCAGTGCGGCAATGCCCATGCCAGCCCGCGCAGCTGAAAGCAAGGCCGATAAATTATTGGAGCGCAACGGACCCCTAACTGGTGTAGCGACAGTTTTCCCATCGGCCCCCGTGAAGTGCCAGCGGGCATCGCCCTGCACGGTGCTGTAGATCAGGGCATCGTGCGTGGCGAGGTCAACGGGCGCATTAGGAATGCCACGCGCTTGCAGGTAGCTGTCTGAGGCCACCACCACCCAGGGGTTGAGCCCCAGGTAGCGCGCACCCAATGTAGAGTCGGCCAAACGGCCCATGCGGATGGCGACATCAATACCCTGTTCCACCAAATTGACGTAGTGGTCTTCAAAGATCAAATCGATGTGCAGCTTGGGATTAAGCGCCATGAAACGCATCACCAGCGGCACCATCACGCGCCGGCCAAATGCCACTGAAGTGCTGATACGCAGCGCCCCTTGCACCTGCGAATGCAGCAAGGTAGACACGGTCTCAGCCTCTTCAATATGGTGGGCAATGAGCTTGCATTTCTCGTAGTAAAGCGCTCCGATTTCAGTCGGCATGACACCATGGGTTGAGCGATGCAGCAGGCGCGAGCCCAGCTTTTTTTCCAGCTGTGCAACCAGCTTGGTGGCCGTGGGTTGCCCGATGCCCATGTCTGTAGCAGCCTTGCTGAAAGAGCCCAGATCAACGACGCGAATGAAGAGCCTGACGGCTTGAAAACTATCCATGACTTCAGTAGACCACGACTTGGTATTTTTGGTTTATTCCCGTATGGAATAAGCGTAATGCATGCAAGGGGTATTCCCTAAAAAGTTTTGCAAACAGACACTTCAGGCCATTCAGCAAGTTCAACCGGAGAAATGATATGGCAAAAATGAAGGCCGCCATGGCCGCCGTCCTCGTGATGGAAAAAGAAGGAATTACCCAAGCGTTTGGTGTGCCCGGTGCGGCCATCAACCCTTTGTACTCTGCACTGCGCGATCACCAGGGCATCTCGCATATCTTGGCCCGCCACGTCGAAGGCGCCTCGCACATGGCCGAGGGCTATACCCGCGCCAAAGCCGGCAATATCGGCGTCTGCATTGGCACCAGCGGCCCGGCAGGCACTGACATGATCACCGGCTTGTACTCAGCCATTGCCGACAGCATTCCTATTTTGTGCATCACCGGCCAAGCACCGCGCGCCCGCTTGTACAAGGAAGATTTCCAGGCGGTGGATATTGAGTCCATCTCCAAACCGGTGACCAAATGGAGTGTGACTGTGCGCGAGCCCGCTTTGGTGCCGCGTTCGTTCCAGCAAGCCTTTCACCTGATGCGCTCAGGCCGCCCAGGCCCGGTGCTGATTGACTTGCCGTTTGATGTGCAGATGGCCGAGATCGAATTTGACATTGACACCTACGAGCCACTGCCGGTGTACAAGCCAGCGGCCACCCGCAAGCAGATCGAAAAAGCGCTCGATATGATGATGGCGGCAGAAAAGCCACTGATCGTCGCCGGTGGCGGCATCATCAATGCCGACGCCAGCGACCTGCTGGTGGAGTTTGCCGAACTAATGGGCGTGCCCGTGATCCCGACGCTGATGGGCTGGGGCACCATTCCCGATGACCACCCGCTGATGGCCGGCATGGTGGGCTTGCAAACCAGCCACCGCTATGGCAATGCCACTCTGCTGGCGAGCGACTTTGTGCTGGGCATTGGCAACCGCTGGGCCAACCGCCACACCGGCTCCCCCGAGGTCTATTGCAAAGGGCGCACCTTTGTGCACGTTGACATTGAGCCCACCCAGATTGGCCGCGTGTTCAACCCCGACCTTGGCATTCCGAGTGACGCCAAAGCGGCGCTGGAGATGTTCATTACCGTGGCGCGTGAGCGCAAGGCCGCCAACGCCCTGCGTGACTACAGCGAATGGGCCGCACGTTGCACCGAGCGCAAAACCCTGATGCACCGCAAGAGCCATTTCACCGAGACCCCCATCAAGCCGATGCGGGTCTACGAAGAGATGAACAAGGTGTTTCCACGCGACACCATTTACGTCACCACCATTGGGCTGTCGCAAATTGCCGGTGCCCAGTTTCTGAATGTGTTTGGCCCGCGCCAGTGGATCAACTGCGGCCAGGCCGGCCCCCTGGGCTGGACCATGCCCGCCGCTTTGGGCGTGGTCGCGGCTGACCCCACACGCACGGTGGTGGGTTTGTCGGGCGACTATGACTTCCAGTTCATGGTGGAAGAGTTGGCCGTTGGCGCGCAGTTTCGCCTGCCCTATGTGCATGTGCTCGTCAACAACAGCTACCTGGGCCTGATCCGTCAGAGCCAGCGCGGCTTTGAGATGGATTACTGCGTGCAACTGGCGTTTGACAACCAGAACGTGACCGACCCCACGCTGCAGAGCTACGGCGTTGACCACCAGGCGGTGGTTCAGGGCCTGGGCTGCAAGTCGCTGCGGGTGACCGATCCTGAAAAGCTGGAAGCCGCCCTGATCCAGGCGCAGGCGATGGCCCTTGAATTCCGTTTACCCGTGGTGGTTGAGGTGATTCTTGAGAAGGTCACCAACATCGCCATGGGCACCGAGATTGACAAGGTCAACGAGTTTGAAGACATCGACTGCCGCCACCCCGAGGGCCGCGAAGGCTTGGCGCAGGCCGGACTGCTTGAATAAACCCCCATAAGAACCCGAGGAGACACCATGGCTAAATTTGCTGCCAACCTTTCCATGCTTTTTACCGAGCTGCCTTTTCTGGACCGCTTTGAAGCGGCCGCCAAGGCCGGCTTCAAAGCCGTAGAATTTTTATTCCCCTACGCCTGGACGGCTGAAGAAATTAAACAGCGCCTGGACGAGCACGGCTTGACGCTGGTCTTGCACAACCTGCCCGCAGGCGACTGGGACGCCGGTGAACGCGGCATTGCCTGCCACCCGGACCGGGTGGAAGAGTTCCGCGCTGGTGTGGTGAAAGCCGTCGCTTATGCCAAGGTGCTGGGCGTTGGCCAATTGAACTGTCTGGCGGGCAAAGCCCCTGCGGGTGTGAGCGACCCTTTGTTGCACCAAACGCTGGTTGACAACCTGAAGTTTGCTGCGAACGCCTTGCAAGCGGCAGGCCTGCGCTTGCTCATTGAGCCGATCAACTCGTTTGATATTCCTGGCTTTTACCTCAACTTCACCTCGCAGGCGCTCTCTATTCTGGATGAAGTGGGTGCTAACAATGCATTTGTGCAGTACGACATTTACCACGCGCAGCGCATGGAAGGCGAACTGGCCGCAACGATGCAAAAGCACTTGGCGCGCATTGGCCATATTCAATTGGCCGACAACCCAGGGCGCAACGAACCCGGCACCGGCGAGATTAACTACCCGTTCTTGTTCAAGCACCTGGAGCGCATTGGCTACAGCGGCTGGATTGGCTGCGAATACAAACCCGCCACTACCACTGAAGCCGGCCTGGGCTGGCTTCAACAAGCCGCCTGATCAACCCACCCACACTATTTAAGGAAACAGCATGACGTCCAACGCACTCAAAATTGGTTTTATTGGCCTCGGCACCATGGGCTCGCCTATGGCAGAGCACCTCATCAAAGCGGGCCACCAGCTCTACGTTTACACCCTCGGAAAAATGCCCGAGGCGATTGCCACCAGCAGCGCCACCCAGTGCATCACCTCCAAGGGTGTGGCCGAGCGCGCCGACATCATCTTTCTGATGGTGCCCGACACCCCTGATGTAGAGGCTGCCCTGTTTGGCGAGCACGGCATTGCAGCGGGCTTGAGCGCCGGCAAAGTGGTGGTGGACATGAGCTCTATCTCACCAATTGCTACCAAGGTTTTTGCCAAGAAGATCAACGACCTGGGCTGCGACTACCTCGATGCACCCGTTTCGGGTGGCGAAGTGGGCGCCAAGAACGCCACGCTGTCGATCATGGTGGGCGGCTCAGAGGCGGTGTTTGAAAAAATCAAACCCCTGTTTGAGTTGATGGGTAAAAACATCACGCTGGTGGGTGGCAACGGTGACGGACAAACCGCCAAAGTGGCCAACCAAATCATTGTGGCGCTGAACATTGAAGCGGTCGCTGAGGCCTTGCTGTTTGCGTCTCGCGCAGGTGCCGACCCGGCCCGCGTGCGCTTGGCGCTGATGGGCGGTTTTGCCTCCAGCAAAATTCTTGAGGTGCATGGCGATCGCATGGTCAAGCGCACGTTTGACCCCGGCTTCAGAATCGAGCTGCACCAGAAGGACCTGAACCTGGCGCTCTCCAGCGCGCGGGCTCTGGGTGTCTCCTTGCCCAACACGGCCACGGCACAAGAGTTGTTCAACTCCTGCGTCGCGCACGGCGGACGCGCCTGGGACCACTCGGCGATGGTGCGCGCGCTTGAGAAGTTGGCCAACTTCGAGATTGGCCAAAAAGCAGATTGATTGATCCACCGACGCATGCCATGACCCTTCTAAAAGCCAACCCTGAAACGAAGCCCGAGGCCTTGCTGCGGCGCCTGTTTGCGGCCGCCATTGCCAGCGCCCAACCTGCCCTGTGCCTGCCGACGCATTTGCCGACGCCGGAGTCCCTGGGCGGGGGTCGCCTCATTGTGATTGGTGCGGGCAAGGCGTCTGCCGCTATGGCCCGGGTGGTGGAAGACCACTGGCCGGCGCCCCTCAGCGGGCTGATCGTGACACGTTACGGCTACGGCGTGCCGTGTGCACGGATTGAGATTGTGGAGGCTTCGCACCCATTGCCGGATGAGGCTGGGCTGCATGCAGCCCAGCGCATGCTCAAGTTGGTGGAGGGACTGCGCGAAGACGATCTGGTCTTGTGCCTGATCTCAGGTGGTGGCTCTTCTTTATTGCCGCTGCCTATTGACGGTATAACGCTGGAAGACAAACAGGCCGTGAACCGCGCCTTGCTGGCATCGGGCGCCACCATCAGCGAGATGAACTGCGTGCGCCGCCACCTGTCCGCCATCAAAGGGGGGCGTCTGGCCGCCGCCTGCCACCCGGCGCGCGTGCTCACGCTGCTAATTTCCGATGTGCCGGGCGACTCGCCGATGGACATTGCCTCGGGCCCCACGGTGCCCGACCCCACCCGCTGCGATGAGGCCCTGGCCATCATCCGGCGCTATCAGATCACCTTGCCTGCGGCTGTGCTTGAGGTGCTTGAAAGCGGACGCGGTGAATCCGTCAAACCTGGTGACCCCCGTCTGGCGCGGTCTGAAGTACGCATGATCGCCACGCCCCAAATGGCGCTGGAAGCGGCGGCACAGGAGGCGCGCCAAGCAGGTTTTGCGGCCCATATTTTGGGTGATGCACTGGAAGGTGAAGCGCGTGATGTGGGCAAAGTGCTGGCCGGTATGGCGCTGCAGGTGGCGCAGCGCAGCCAGCCTTTTGCCAGCCCCTGCGTCTTGCTTTCGGGCGGGGAAACCACCGTCACCGTGCGCGGCGATGGCCGGGGCGGGCGCAATGTGGAGTGCCTGCTGGCCGCAGCCATTGCCCTGAACGGCCACCCGCGTATTTATGCCCTGGCTGGCGACACCGATGGGGTGGACGGTCAGGAAGAAATAGCGGGTGCCACGCTGGCACCCGACTCGCTGGCCCGGGCGTGGTCTCTGGGCCTCAAGCCCAAGGACAGCCTGGCCAACAACGATGGGCATGGTTTCTTCGGGGCGCTTGGCGACTCGGTGGTGACCGGCCCTACCCTCACGAATGTGAATGATTTTCGTGCCCTGTTGATCACGGCACACGACGAGACCTGAACCATGCGCAGAACCCGTAACGCCAAAATTGTGGCCACCCTTGGCCCCGCCAGCTCCAGCAAAGACACCGTGCGCCAGTTATTTCTGGCCGGGGTCGATGTCTTTAGACTCAACTTCAGCCACGGCAGCGCCGACGACCACCGCGCCCGTTTTGCCACTCTGCGCGAGCTAGAGCAGGAAACCGGTCGCCCGATTGGCATCTTGGCCGACTTGCAAGGCCCCAAGCTGCGCGTGGGCACTTTTGCCAACGGCCCCGTGATGCTGATTGAAGGCCAGCCCTTCCGGCTCGATCTGGACGCCACCCCCGGTAACGCCGAGCGTGCGGGCATGCCGCACCCGGAAATATTTGCCGCGCTAGTGCCCGGTGCCGAGTTGCTGCTTGACGATGGCCGCCTGCGTTTGGTGGTGGAGACCTGCGGCCCCGAGTTTGCCCAAACCCGCGTGCTGGTCGGCGGAAAATTGTCCGAGCGCAAAGGTGTGAATGTGCCCGGCGTGGTGCTGCCTTTGACAGCCCTGACCGCCAAAGACCGGCGCGACCTAGCCTTGGCCCTGGAGCTGGGCGCTGACTGGATTGCCTTGTCTTTTGTGCAACGGCCAGAAGATGTGCTGGAGGCCCGCGAACTGATTGGCAACCGCGCCGCGATTGTCTCCAAACTTGAAAAACCCTCGGCCATTGAGCGCCTGGACGAGATCGTGGCCTTGTCCGATGCGGTGATGGTGGCGCGTGGCGACCTAGGCGTTGAGTTACCTGCTGAACGCGTGCCCGCGATACAAAAACGCATTGTGCGTACCTGCCGCCGCTTGGGTAAACCGGTCATTGTGGCCACGCAGATGCTGGAATCGATGGTGGACAGCCCGGTGCCGACCCGCGCTGAAGCCTCGGATGTGGCCACCGCCATTTATGACGGTGCTGACGCCGTCATGCTGTCAGCCGAATCGGCCTCGGGCAAACACCCGATTGAAGCGGTGGAGATGATGAACCGCATCATTGAAGAGGTGGAGTCAGACCCGCTGTACCGCCAGTTGATTGACGCTTCGCACACCTCGGCCCGCCCGGGTGGCGATGTGGCCGAAGCGGTTTGCTGCGCCATGCGCCGCGCGGTGGGCTTGCTGCAAGCCGCCGCCATTGTTTGCTACACCAGCTCAGGCCACACCAGTTTGCGCGCCGCGCGTGAACGACCTGAAGCGCCGGTGTTGAGCCTGACGCCCAACATCGACACCGCACGGCGCCTGGCGCTGGTCTGGGGTATTCATTCGGTGCACATTCATGATGTGGATGACGTGCGGCAAATGACCACCATTGCCTGCGAGATTGCACGGCGCGAAGGTTTTGCCGAAGTGGGGCAGACCATTGTGGCAATAGCTGGCATGCCCTTTGGCACGCCTGGCACCACCAACCTGATGCGCATCGCGACGGTTTAAAACGCTCAGTGCTTGCTGTGGTCCATGGCGGGTTTGTCACCCGCCTTGGCAGCAGGTGCGCCAGGGGCTACCGCCGCCACAGGCACTTTCAGTTCCACTTTGCTCTCCACGCCTTTGGCGTCCTTGAACACCAGGGTGAGGGGCACAGTGCTGTCTTTGGGCAAGGCGGCTTTCAGGTCCATCAGCATGACGTGGTAGCCACCGGATTTGAGTTCCACGGTTTTACCTGCGGGCAAGTCCAGCCCACCGACGACCGCGCGCATTTTCATGACGTCGCCTTCCATTTTCATTTCGTGCACTTCGGCAACACCCGCCGCAGGCGATGACGCTGAGACCAGCTTGCTGCCTTCTTTGGCGGTGATTTTCATGAAGGCGCCGGTGGCTTTCTGGCCCGGCACGCTGGTTCGCACCCAGGCGTCTTTCACCTCGACCGTTTGGGCAAAAGCGCTGACAGAAGCCAGGGCGGCGATGAGAGCGATAGTTTTCAGTTTCATGGAGTTTCCTTAACAGTTAAAAAGGGTTCAGGCCAGCCAGGCTTTGAGCTGGGCGGCGCTGGGGGGACCAATGCTGCGCTGTACCGCGCCTTGGCGATCGATCAGCACGATGTAGGGGGTGACGTTGCGCCACTTCGGGTCAACGGTCTGGCGAATTTCGGGCTCAAAACCGTCAAAGGCGTAGATGCGCGTGGCGCCCGCGTAGTGGTGGGCATGGGCCAGCGCACGGGCGCCGGTCACGTCCATCACGACAGCGGCCAATTCCACCTTTTTGTGGGCCGCCACCACCGCCTCGTTCAGGGCCTCAAAGGCCTCGGGGCAGGTGGGGCAGTAGGTGGTGGTGAACACATAGGCCGCAGGCCGGGGGCCATCACGCAGCAGTCGGAGCCAGGTGGACTTGTCAAACGGCACTACTTTTTTAATAGCTGCACTAGTATGTTGTGATTGGGCTAGAGAACTATTTGTTATAAAAATAGCTGCTGCTGCCGCTAGCCAAGTGCGACGCCCCACCGGTGCGGCGCACACCGGGGCTTGGACCTGTTTAAAAACGGAGGTCATGGACTTGCACCTCTTTGACGTTGCGCCACACCACGGCCATGCGGGCGCCTTGCTGAACCAATCGGGGATGGTCGTTGTCACCCGTGACCTGGCCCAGAACGACCAAGCGGAAACTTTGGCCGCTGTCTTCAGACAACCAGGCTTTCAGTGTGCTGGTGGCACCGCTCACGCTGCGCCACACCACGGCGACGCGGGTGCCCCAGGCTTTCACATCGGCGTGTTCGGCAAACTCATCCGGCAGCACACGCACGGTCTCTGGGCGCGGGCTGCCATCGGGCATCAGGCGGGCATAGCGCACGGCGGCCACGTCCTCGCCCCCCTCTTTTCGCTGGCCAAACCACACCGTGTGAAAACCACCGTCAGCGGCCAGCGCCAGGCCGGGGCCGTGGTGCGGGCAGGCGTCAATATGCCAGTCGTCAAAGCTGGCGCGTACCACGGGCGCAGCGTCTGCTGTGTTGAGCATGGCAAAGCCGTGGTCGCGCACGTTGGCGCCAAACACATGTCGCCACATCGCACGCAGCACGCCGTCTGACCCGGGGGCCAGCGCAATGCGGCAGCACTCACAAGAGTGGTCAGCAAGTTTGAGGTCGGGGCCAAAGGTAGCACCGCCGTCGAGGGACTCGTTGCGGTAAATGGCTGCGCCCACGTAGCTGGTTTTTTTGCCCACTTTGGGGGCCAGCAGCATGTCGCGCTTGTCGACCCACAGCGTGTGCAGCACGCCTTGGGCGTCAAAGGCAATCGACTCGAAGCGGTGGGTAATTTCTTGGCGGTCTGCGTGTACGGTGAAAGGCGCGGAGAACGTTTGACCGCCATCGGTGGAGCGCAGCATGCGAATCATGCCGGTGTAGGGCTTGGCCAGAGGCTGCGTGTAGCTGATGACCACCCAACCCTTGGGTCCAAAAGCGAGCTTGGGCCAGTTTTCACCATCGGCAGACAGGGCGTCTGTGCCGGTTGCAATGATCTGCGGCGCCGTCCATTGCGGCTTGGCCCCGGCAGCACTTGGGCTGCTTTGTACAAACAGCTTGTTCTCTGCATTGAGCCCGGTGATCCACAAACGGCCATCGGGTGAAAAAGCGGCCCCGGTGGCCAGTTGCAGGCGCGCCGGATGCGCCCAAGCCGGGTTGCCGCTCAGGACCAAAGCGGCCAGGCAAGCAAGACAAAACCGCCAAAACGCATAGATGGCCGCGCTTCGCTCGCCATGACGGGCTTGAGTTGAAAGGCGTGCGTTCATGGGGTGGGCTCGGTGATGAAGCCGATTTTCTTGATGCCGGTCTTTTGGGCCAAGGCCATGGCGCCTGCTACGCGCTCGTAGCGCACGGCTTTGTCGCCGCGAATATGCAGTTCAGGCTGCGGCACGCGGGTGCTGGCGGCTTGGAGTTGCAGAGCCAGGCCGGCGTCATCAACAGGGGCTTCGTTCCAGTAATACTGGCCGGTGGCATCCACACTCAGGCGAATGGTCTCGGGCTTGGCGTCCTGCGGCTGGTTGCTGGCCCGGGGCAGGTCAATAGTGACCGCGTGTTTCATCACTGGCACGGTGATGATGAAGATGATGAGCAGTACCAGCATGACGTCCACGAGTGGTGTCATGTTGATTTCGTTCATCACCTCGTCGGTGTCATCCTGGGTTCCAAAAGCCATGGTGGTCAACCTTTGCGCTTGGGCAGCACTTGGGCGCCGTGGCCAAAGGAGGCACTGGTGCCGACCCGGGCACCGGTCACAAACAACGCGTGCAAGTCGTAGGCAAAGCGGTTGAGCTTGCCGATGACGCCCTTGTTGCCCCGCACCAGTGCGTTGTAGCCCAGCACGGCGGGAATCGCCACAGCCAAGCCGAGCGCGGTCATGATGAGCGCCTCGCCAATCGGACCGGCCACTTTGTCGATGGTCGATTGCCCGGCGGCGCCAATGGCCAGCAGCGCGTGGTAAATGCCCCAGACCGTGCCAAACAAACCGACAAACGGCGCTGTAGAGCCGACCGAGGCCAGCACCGCCAACCCCGATTGCAGCTCGGCCGTGGCGTGGTCAATTGAGCCCCGCAGGCAGCGCGTCACCCAGTCGTTGCGGTCCAGTGAGTCAATCAGTTGGCGATTGCCCTCATGCGGCAACAGATGCGCATCCGCTTCTTGCGCGGTGATGGCCAAGTGGCGAAAGGGGTTGGACGCTTCGTCAGCCAACTGGGTCAAGCCTTGGGCAAAGTCCGGGGCATGCCAGAACTGCTCAAGAGCCAAGGCCTGCTTGGCGGCCTGGCGCAAACCCAGCGCCTTGATGAGGATCACCACCCAGGACGCCAAAGACATGGCCAGCAACAGCAAGGCCACCGTGCGGGTCACGAGGTCGCCCTGGGTCCAAAGAGACATCAAACCAGATTCAGCATTCATTAAATAAGTCACTCCAAAACAAAATTAATCGGCACGTTAAACCACATGGCCTCGGCCACGCCACCACGCTTACCGGGCACATAGCGCCAGCGTTGCGCCGTCATTAAAGCCGCTTGGTCCAGCCGCTCAAAACCGCTGGACTGGCGGATTTCAGCTTTTTGAACCACGCCGTCCACCCCTATCAGCACCCGCACCACCACCTTGCCCTGCTCGCCCAAACGCTTGCTCATGCCCGGGTAGGCGGGTTTGGGGTTTTGCAGGTAGTCGGCGTCGCTGGAAGGGAGCTCGACTTTGGGCGCCGCCACCGGAGCCGGTGGGGCCGTGATGGCGGGCAGTGGCACGGCCCGCGCCACAACGCCCACTGGCGCATTCGGGGCAGGGGTCGGCTCGGCAATAGCCAGCGGCATCGGCGGCGGCGTCTCGGTTTTGCGCACCACCGGTGCCGCCACCACTTTGGGCAGCACCGGCGGTGGAATCACCCGGGGCTTGGGCGGCTCGATGAATTCACTGAGCATTTGCACTGGCACCAGCACTTCCACCACGCGGCGGATCAAGCCCGTTTGCAAGGCCCACAGCGCCGCCCCATGGAACAGCAAAACGCTGGCCACGATAAGGGTGTTGCGGGAGAGGGGTTTGGACATGGTTAGATTAGAACCTGACTTTCACGCCCACATTCAAGGTGCGCGGAGAGGACAAGGTTTGACTGTAGGTTTGACCGTAGGTGTAGGCATTTTCAGAGTAAACCTTGTCCAGCACATTGACCACACTGAAGGTCAGGTCGGTGTCTTTGCTGAGTGCGTATTGGGCACTGACATCAAATACCGTGATGCCGCCCTGCTCATAAGAGACCCCGGCTGAAGTCGTCTCAATGATCATGGGCCCAATATAGCGCGCCTGCAAATGGGTGCGCAACTGGCTCTGGGCTTGCCAACTCACGCTCAGATTCGCCATATTCTCTGGTGTGGCCGCCAGTTGGATGCCCACCAGACTGGTCACGCCTGAACCCACATGCGTGTAAGTACTCAGGGTGCGGGTGAAGGCGGCGTTGAGCTGCAGCTCCTTTGACACCTCCCACAGCGCCGTGAGTTCCAGACCGTGCGATTGGCCATCTTGGTCGTTGGTGTAAAAGCTGGCATAGCCGGCTGCAGTGGGGCTCTTGCAGTTCACAAAGCCCACACCGCAAATCGCTTGTACCAAGGCAGGCGCCGTGGCGTAGTTGCTCACCCTGTAGGTGGCAATCATGTTCGTGATGTCGTACTCAAAATAGGTGGCGCCCACACTGAACGGGCCTTTGCTGTAATCAAGCCCCAGTTCGCGGCCCGTCAGATTCTCAGGCCCCACATCCGGATTGGCAATCGTGGGGTTGGGCGAGCCATAGGTACGGGTGGTGTTGTTAAAGCCTGGTGCGCGAAACGACTTGTAAGTGGCGGCCCGCAAGGCCAGGTCAGGGGTCACGACGTAGCGACCAGCCAGGCTCGGGTTCAGGCCCGTCATGCTGCTGTCCGCTTGTGCGCCTCCGGTAGGCTGACCGGTGCCCATGGTGCGGGTGTTGGTGCGGTCGGTGTTGGTCCAAGCGTCATAGCGCGCGCTCATGGTGAGCTCTAATGCCGGCGATGGCGAGAGGGTGGTTTGCGCAAACAAACCGGTAAAGGCCTGGTCGGCTTTGCCATAGGTTGAACTATTTGCCACGTTATTGGCCGTGTTTTGAAACTGCGTCAAAGCCGTTGGGGCACTGTAAAAATACTCCTGATCGGTGGCCGCCAGATGACGGTAGTCCATGCCGACTTGCAAGCTGCGCCAGAAGCCGCCGATTTCTTTCGCATAGATCGCCGAGGCGCCTTGTTCGCGGTAGCGTTGTGAGCCGTACTGCGTGTAGTACTGTTTGATTTGGTCGTTGATTTGACTGGTCGAACTTGTGCTGGGGCACTTGGTGGAAGCGGTGGCCTGCCAATAACAAGCGGCCCCGTTGAACTTTTCAAAACTCACATACTGCGCCCAAGCGGTGCCGGTGAGCGTGGTTTTGTCGTCCAGTTTTTTAACGAAATTGCCTGAAATATCAGGGCTTTCCTGCAGGTTGCTGCCGAATTGGTAGCTGATGTCCTGGTCCTGAATGTGGTAGCCCAAACGCAGGTAGCCGCTCAAATCCGAAGAAGGCTTGAAGTAGGTGGTGAGCTGCACATTGCTGTCTTTGGCATTGGCCGGGGCTTTGCCCGGAAAACGCCAAGCCTGGTCGGCGGGGGTTGCATCATAGCCTTGGGCATTGAGCTGGTCGACCGCCAGATTGAAACTCAGTGCGTCAGACAGTACCCAGTTTTTACTCAGGCTTAACTTGCTGCTGCCGCGCGAGCCCACGCTCACCGAGGCTTCACCCGCGTTGTCGTTGGCGCGTTTGGAGACGATGTTGACCACACCGGCCACAGCCATATTGCCCCACAAGCTGGAGTTGCCACCGCGCACCACTTCAACCCGCTCAATGTTGGACAAGGGCACCTTGAACCACTGGGTGGTGAGGTAAAACGGGTCCATGATCGGCACGCCGTCCAGCAGCACCAGCACCTTGGCATTGCCCATGCCGCGCATTTTGGTGGAATGTCCCGTGGGGTCGGATTGGGTGGTCGGCACGCCGGTGAAGTTCAGGCCCGGCACATCACGCAACAACTGGTCCAGTGTTTGCGCGGCCGACTTTTGAATGTCTTCCTGTGACACGATGGTGGTGTGCAAAGGCATTTGCTCAACCCGCGCTTGGCTTCGGCTGGCAGAAACAACCACCGGTGCCAGTTGGGGTGATACCTCTGCAGGTGTTGGCACAGCAGCTTGCGTTTGAGCACTGACAGACACGACAAAAGCCAAAGGAAAAGCGGCGGCAAGCGCCAATGAAATACGATTTTTCCGCATGGAAAATCTCCGAAAAATATTAACGAAATACGGCTGTAGCCTTTTAAATACAGGCTTGAGCAGCTATCAATTCAATAGTTCAGGAGAAAGCGGGGGGACCACGCGCGGGCGGTGGCGCAGCGGTGAGGGCGGCGATGATGGCCGCAGGAATGCTTTGCAGCACATAGGCCAGTGGCTGCACCGGTTCAACCGCCAAAGACGCTGCCGGAGGCGGAGCGCTGCTGGTCGCACACAAAGGGCAATCCAGAGATTTGACGCTAAGGTCTGTCGACCCATCATCGCCCTGAATCTGCAACTTCATCACCCCCATGCTGGAGCAAATCAGCTCCATAGCCTGCGATTTGACCAATGGTGAGGCAATGGCCACACCCACCGACAAGGCGAACCACACCAGCACGAAGCGGGCGAGAAGGTGGGCGTTGCGCAGGGTTTGCATGGAGTTGGATTATGGCATTGAGCAGTTTGGGCCTGGCGCCTGATTAAAGTGGCAAGACCAGCCGCAAGCCCAAGCTCCAGTTTCTGCCGGGCGCAGGTTCGTAAAACTGCGAATAAGCCTGATTGACAATGACCGAGCCCACATAGCGCTCATCGGTCAGGTTGTCGATGCGGGCGTAGGTGGTCAAACTGCCCGAACCCAGCGCCCAACCGTGGCTGGCCTTGAGGTTCAAGGTGGTGTAGCCCTCCGCCGAGGCGGTGTTGCTGTCGTTGGCAAACAGGCGCCCTGCCTGCGTCAACTCAATCCCCGCCTGACTGCCCAGCGTCTTGCCAACTTTGCCGCCGTCCATTTTCTGGCCCGTCCAGAGCAATTCGGAAAACAGAAAACTCTGGGGGATGCCGGGGAGTTTGCTGCCGGCTGAAACAGGGGTGGAGCCAATCGCTGTCACGCTGGTGAAGCCCTGTGAATAGTGGGCATCAATGCTGGAAGCTGAAACAGTGGCCTTAAGGTGAGGGCTAAACAAGGTGCTGCCCGACAATTCCCAACCCGTGCGGGAAGTACCCGGTGCGTTTTGGTAGGCGGTCTGCCCGCTTTTACTAACTGCCACCACAATCTCATCGGTCGATTTGATTTGGTACACCGTGAAATCAAGCCTCGAACCGGCACTGGGCGCCCACTTGGCGCCCAATTCATAATGCTGGCTGCTTGATGCATTGAGTGAGGGGTTGAATGCAGCCACGGGGGTCGAGGTGCCATCGTACTTGTAAGCCATCTCCGACAAGGTGGGGGTTTCAAAGCCCTTGCCATAGTTGGCGTACACATTGAGTTGTTCACTGGCGTGGTAGGTCATGCCCAGTACGGGGCTGCTTGACTGGTAGCGTGTCGTCCCTGAACCCTGGCCGCTGCCAAAAATATCATCGCTTGCAAAGCTGACCGTGCTGTAGCGCAAGCCTGTCACCAGTGAGATTTTCTCTGACACGAGTGCCGTGGCCTGAATGAAGCCATCGCTGTTGTCAGACTGGTTCACTTCGTTGCGGGTCAGCGTGTCTTTCTCTCCCAGCTTTGTAGCACCTGCAGCGCCTGCTTGGCGCGTTTCACTGGAGCGATCATATTCGTAACCGGCCACCCAGTTCACCAGCGTTGCGCCCAGGCTTGTTTTG
Organism: Comamonadaceae bacterium; assembly: GCA_947372745.1. Classification (GTDB taxonomy): domain Bacteria; phylum Pseudomonadota; class Gammaproteobacteria; order Burkholderiales; family Burkholderiaceae_C; genus Rhodoferax. The sequence continues at coordinate 51,887 of CANBUY010000001.1, forward strand.
GCGTTGTACTGCAAGCCGGTGCCGTAGTAAGTGCGGGCCAAGCCGGTCCAGGCGCCCGTGACGTTGCCCGTGGGTGAGCCGACCTGGAATTGCAGGTTATCGCGGGTGCCGTAATACAGACGCGCCGTCAGCGATCGATCGGCGTCGATCTCGTGCTTGACCGAGGTGCCCAACTGGTTTTGCAACACCGCTTTACGCACCCGGAAATCGGCGGCCGTGGTGGTGTCTGGCACGTAGGTCAACCCAACCTTTTTTATTTTCGTCCCCGCCTGGGTTGGATCAGCCGCCATCTGGGCGGCTGTCAACCCCAGCGCATCCTGCGCCAAGGGCATATCAAATTGGTTAAACACCATATTGACATGTGTTTTCTCAAAGGCATCAAAACTCAGCTTGCCGTTGAACTGCTTGCGCTCGGCCTTGCTGTTGACGCGGTAGCCCTCAATATCAAAGGTGCTGTAGTCAGCCACCAGACCGACTTCACCCACATGCCCGGCATATTGCCAGTCGCTGCGGCGCATGCCAAATGAGCCGGTGTACAACTGGGCACCAAACTCGGGTTTCTCAGGCGCATCGCGGGTAAAGGCTTGTATGACCCCGCCTGAAGAATTGCCATACATCTGCGCCAAGGGGCCCCGCAGCACTTCAATGCGTTCGGTGGAAGGCAAGCTGATGGACGAACTCTGACCCTGCCCGTCGGGCGTGGTAGCCGGAATGCCGTCAATCAGCAAACGCACGCCCCGCATGCCAAAGGCTGAGCGGGCGCCAAAACCCCGGATAGAAACTTGCAGGTCTTGCGCGTAGTTTTGGCGGTTCAGAATGGTCAAGCCTGGCACCCGGTTCAACGACTCGGAGAGATTGACCTGCGGTCCTGCATTCTCAATGGTGGTGCGGTCAATCGTCTGGATCGAGGCCGGGGTGTCAAAACTGCGCTGCTCGGTGCGCGATGCAGAGACCACCACATCGGACAAAGTCTGTGCATGGGCCGTACTTACCAATGAAGTTACGAGGCCGGCAAACGCTAGCGCTGATTTTTTTTTCATGGTGTGTTAAAAAATTATTTGTTAAAAAATCAAGGGGTTTCAACGCTGACTTTGATGGCACTAAACCATGCACCAAGATGAGAAATTTCTGAGTCTGTCAAATTTTTTGCGATCATGTTCATCACCTCGTTCTGGCGTTTACCGCTGCGGTAATTGCGTAATTGCTCCACCACATAAATGGCCTGTTGCCCTGCCAGGTTCGGGGCATTCGGCAGCGTAGAAAGACCGTTGACGCCGTGACACAAAGCGCACGCGGTATCAGCTTTGGCGCGACCTGCCGCCACGTCATCGGCATAGCTGTTGAGTGAAGAAAATATGAGGTAAATAACAATAAAAATTTTCATGATGCGTTCGTCTAAATAATTGGGGCCCACGCATGGGCCCCCTATTTCATTTCATCAAAGGCACAGAGCCTTTGATTTAAACCCGATCAGGTGCCGCTGTAGCTAATCCGATAGAGTGCGCCAGCGTAGTCGTCAGACACGAGGATAGAGCCATCTGGCAGATTGACCACGTCTACAGGTCGGGCCAAGGCGCGACCCGTCGTTTTATCCAGGAAGCCGTCTGCAAATACTTCGGAAGCACCCGCATTGCCGTCTGCTTTGATCGGCACAAAGTTGAGCAAGTAGCCACTAGGTACGGTACGGTTCCAGGAGCCGTGGGATGCCACAAACAAACCGCCCTGGTACTTCTTCGGAAACGCTGAACCCGTGTAGTGCGTCAAGCCTAGCTGAGCTTGGTGAGCAGGAAATTCAACTTGTGGGTAGATGTGGCCAGCAGGTTCTTTCATGTCCTTCAGGTCAGGGGCTGCCGCTGAGCCCGCCACCTTGAAGTGACCGTTGTAATAGGGGAATCCGAAGTGCTCCCCCTCTTTGCTGATTTTGTTCAACTCACCTGGTGGAATGTCATCACCCAATCCGTCCACTTGGTTGTCAGTCGCCCAGATGTCGCCCTTGGGTCCGATGGACAGACCGGCGGGATTACGCATGCCTTTGGAGTAGACCGTGCGACCGGTTCCGTCCAAGCCGTTGTAGCGCACGATGCCGCCAATACCCAAACTCTCATACAGCGCCACTTTGTCTGCGGGTTGCACGTTGTGGGGTTGGCCCAAGTTGACAAAAATTTTGCCATCTTTGTCAACCTTGCAAACGCGTCCTGTGTGGTTGAAAGACTGCTCTTCTACGGGAATCAGCTTGCCTTCGGGGACGATCACGCCCACAGCAACGTCCGGACCTTCATAGAAGTATTCGGCTGCAGGAAAGTGCAGGATGCGGTTTGACTCAGCAACGATCAGGAAGCCGTCTTTCGTAAAGCAAACGCCGTTGGGGTTGCTGAATTTAATGGACGGTGCAAACGCTTTTACTTCTGTAGCCGCATCGCCGTTGTTGCGGTTAGTCACGGCCCAAACCGTGGTTTTTCGCGTACCAACAAAAAGCATGTTGGTCGATGGGGCTACGGCCATGTAGCGGGCATCAGGCACCACCGCATAGAGCTCAATCTTGAACCCATCAGGCAACTTGACCTTTTTCAGATTCGCCCGGATGGCATCAGCGTTTTTACCCTCTTGGGCAACCGTCGCAATGTTCATGTTGGTGGCGGTGTTGCCCATACGCTGAAGCGTCGACAGGTTTTGGTCCTGCGCATAGGCGACGTTCGTGCCCAGTGAGGCAACGGCAACCGCAAGTGCGGCAAGCTTAAAAAATTTCATGGAATTTCCTTCGTTTGGGGTGATTGCGTTTAAGGTGAATTTAGAAATAAGATTTTTTTCTAGATCACATTGATTACTTTATCCATGACGATTAAGCCGATTTATAGGGTAAACCCGTCACTTGTCACGTGAGTGTCAGAAAAATTCGTTTATTTTTTCTAATTAATTTAAAAAAAATTTCAATTGACCAACTGATGAATTTTGCTGATTATTTTTTCGCGAATATAGGCTTGCTATGCTTTTGTAAAAGAAGAACAAAAAAAATAGGCCGCTGGAGCGCTGCTTCTTGCTCAAGTTGTAGTCACCAAATCGTTTCTGAACGGGCTTCTAAACTTGACTATGGTCAAAGCCCCCCGGACTTCGTCGGCGCATGATGAACGCTCTTACCCTGAAAGTTTTTCATGACCACTCAACTCACCGCCCCTTTCAAAAAACAGTTGCTTGATCAGCGCGCCACCTTGCTGGAGCAGCTTCGCAGTTTGCGCGGCGGGGCCGTGGGGCGCGCTGAAGCGTCGGCTGAGCACTTTGGTCACCCCGAAGACTCTCCAGCGCAGATGAACACGGAACGCGATCTTGAATTTGCGTTGGATGAACAAGACACGGCCGAACTCAGGCTCATCGACGCCGCCCTGGGCCGCCTTGATGCTGGCACCTACGGTCAATGTGTGGACTGCGGCGTCTCCATTCCAGCAGCCCGACTCCACGCAGCCCCGGCCGCAGCGCGCTGCATCAGCTGCCAGGAAAAAGTCGAGTAACCCTGCACGGCCTGCTATCCTGAGGGGATGCGCCCCTCATTCCCCCTTGGTTTTTGCCACCCCCTACGAGCCAAATGAACTACACCTTTGCCTCGGCCACGATTTTGCTGATTTTGATCACCGATCCGGTCGGCAACATCCCGATCTTTGCCAACGCACTCAAACACGTCGCCCCCGAGCGGCGGCCGTTTGTCATCATGCGCGAGGTCTTGATTGCTTTTTTGCTGCTACTGACCTTCATGTTTATTGGCGAAGGGTTTTTGCGCCTGATGAACCTGAGCGAGTTGTCGCTGCAAATTGGCGGCGGTGTTATTTTGTTTTTGATCGCCCTGCGCATGATCTTCCCGCCGCCGCACGGGCACGAGCCACCCGAGGGCTTAGGTGAGCCACTGATTGTGCCGCTGGCTATTCCCGCTCTGGCCGGCCCATCGGCCCTCGCCACGGTCTTGCTGCTGGTCTCTCAGGCGCCCGAGCGCCGCTTGGAGTGGGTGGCCGCCTTGTGCGTCACCATGGCCGTGAGCGCCGTGGTGCTGGTGCTGGCCGAGCGCATTCAGCGCGTGGCAGGTGACCGTTTTGTAGTCGCCATCGAGCGGCTGATGGGCTTGGTGCTGGTTGCGGTGTCGATCGAGATGTTGCTGCGCGGCATCAAAACCTTTGCCAAGCAACTGGCAGGGGCTTGACTACCAAATTTCCAGACTCAAGCGCTCAGCGGGCACTTGTGCGAAGGCTTTGTCCCGGCTGACCAGGGTGGCATTCACAGCCACCGCATGGGCGGCGATCATCATGTCGAAGTCGCTTAAGTTGATGCCTTGGGCTTCCAAAGTGGCACAAAACTCACCATAGCAAGTGGCCACAGCTTCATCCCAAGGCAACACGTCCATGCGAAGCAGCACTTGAGTCAGCGCGTTTCTCAGCCGCACGGGCTGGCCTTTGCGATGCAAGCCATACTCCAACTCAGCCAAGGTAATGCTGGATATCACAACCTGCCCTACAGGTACCTGCGTCAAACGCGCGAGTAACAGGGCATCGCGCCCCTGCATGATGTGGCTAATAACATTGGTATCAAGCAGATAGCGCGCACTCATTCGGCCATGCCCTCAAAGGGGTCGCGCCGCGTGTGGGTTTGGCGGCGCTCAATCGATGAGTCTTCGTCCGCGTTCAGGGCCACAGCGTCCAGCAAGCCTTGCCAGTCGGTCGGCTTGCGCGACAACACCACATCGCCCGTGAAGGGATCGCGTCGGATGAAGACTTCGGCCACGTCAAAGCGAAACTCCAGTGGCAAACGCACCGCCTGGCTGCGGCCTGTGGCAAATATTTTGGCTGTTTGATGCATATTGAAGCTCCATTTCCCGATTGATATGTCTCATGGTATGCATCATCAATGGGGCTGTCAAGCTCAGAGCTTCTTGCCCAACTCAGGCAGCGGCACCACCTCTTGCTCGATCGCGCCAAAGAGGCTGCGCCCGTCGCGGCCTTTCATCTCTATGCGGATGGTGTCGCCGTACTTCATGAATTCGGTGACGGGTTGGCCGTCTTGGATGGTCTCAATGGCGCGTTTTTCGGCAATGCAGCTATAGCCGTGGCTCCAGTCTTTGTTGCTCACAGTGCCTGAGCCAACAATGGTGCCGGCGCGCACATTGCGGGTTTTGCACAAGTGGGCGATGAGCTGGCCGAAGTGAAAGGTCATCTCCGGCCCGGCGTCGCACAAGCCCACGCGGCGGCCGTTCCAGGTGCTTTGCAGGGTGAGGTTCAGGCGGCCTTGGCTCCAGGCGTCGCCCAACTCGTCGAGCGTGACGGCGACCGGGCTGAAGGCGGTGGCGGGCTTGCTTTGTAAAAAGCCAAAGCCTTTAGCCAACTCAGCCGGAATCAGGTTGCGCAGGCTCACGTCATTGGCCAGCATGACGAGCCGAATGCTGTCCAAGGCTTGCTCAGGCGTGGCGGCCATGCGCACGTCGGCGGTGATGACGGCCACCTCGGCCTCAAAATCAATGCCGAAGGCTTCCGAGGCGCAGACCATGTCGTCGCAAGGGCCACAAAAGTCGTCGCTACCGCCCTGGTACATCAGGGGGTCGGTGTAAAAACTGGCGGGCACTTCGGAGTTTCTGGCCTTGCGCACCAACTCGACGTGGTTGATAAAAGCAGAGCCGTCAGCCCATTGGTAAGCGCGCGGCAGGGGCGCCATGCATTGCTTGGGGTCAAAAGGAAAGGCGTGGCGGGTTTTGCCGCTGTTCAAAGCGTCAAACAGGTCTTGCAACTGGGGCGAGAGAAAATTCCAGTCATCCAACACTTGCTGCAAGGTGTTGGCGATACCGGTCGCATAATGCGCGGTGGCCAAATCGCGGGAGACGACGACCAGTTGACCGTCACGCGATCCGTCTTTGTAGGTGGCAAGTTTCATGGGTGAAGGGTGGGGAATTGAAAAGCAATCATAACGGTCAAAATTTCAAAGCCTTGCTGAGCTTGACCGTGGTTGTCTTGCTGGTGCACATCGCATTGTTAAACACCGCCCCCTTGTCACTCGGACCCAGCCAGCCCCCGCCTGCAAAGCCTTTCATCACCCGCACCGTGGTGGCCAGCAGCAGCCCGACCAGGGCACCCAAAGCCGCCAAGCCACCCGCCACGACCCAGTCAATCAACAAAACCCAGGTGCGCCCTCGTCCTGTGAAAGCCCCTGCTGCTGACACTGTGACGGCAAGCCGCACACCCGACTCGGTGCCTGAAACCGCCGCCCCAGAGCCCGCGCCCGCAGCGTCAGCCCCAGCACTCCCCGCTGCACCGATCGAGGCCATCGCACCAGAACCTGTGGTGGAAGTCGCCGCTGCGCCGCGTGCCGCACGGGAGTTGAGCACCCAAACTGGGGCCGTGCGCTTGCCGGGGTCGGCGCTGGTGAAATACAAAGTCGAGGCCAACAAGTTTCCCTTTAGCGCCAATGGCGAGTTGTTGTGGCAGCAAGAGGGTCAAGCCTATAAAGCCCGGCTGTCTTTCAGTGCGTTCGGCCAAACCCGGCTGCAGACCAGCCAGGGAAACATCACCTCTGAGGGGCTGTCCCCGGTTCGCTTTGCTGACAAATACCGCAGTGAAGTGGCGGCGCACTTTAACCGTGAGCAAGGCAAAGTGACCTTCAGCGCCAACACGCCCGACGTGCCCTTGCTGGCTGGCGCGCAAGACCGCTTGAGCGTGATCCTGCAATTGGCCGCCCTGATTGCGGCCAACCCGGCGCAATTCACCCCGGCCACCACGGTGACGATTCAGGTGGTGAGTGCGCGTGATGCCGACATCTGGCTCTTTACCGTGGGCGAAGAAGAAACGCTCAGCCTGGCCGGCGGTGAGCAGCGTGCAGTCAAACTGGTGCGCAACCCGCGCCAACCGTATGATCAAAAAGTAGAGCTGTGGCTGGGCACCCGCCTGGACTACCTGCCGGTTCGGCTCAAAATTACCGAAGCCAACGGCGACTTTATCGACCAAAAATGGCAAAGTATTGAAGCAGCGCCCTAAGCCCTGCCCTTTTAATTGTGATCTGCAGCCCCAAGTCAAAGCCAACAATGATTGAGACATAATTGCTTATGCATACGCTTTACGACTCTGACACCTACTCTGTGACCCACATGCTGGCCAACGCCTCAGACACCGAACAGGCCACGGATGCGGCTGGCAAAAAAGCGCCCAAGAAGCCGGCAGTGCCTACCCTGGCCCGCCACGGGTTTGAGATTGTGGACAAGCGCAACAACAAAGAGGTCTACCTCGATGGCTCCTGGGCCGAGCTATTTCAGTTGCATATTTCAGCCTGGCAGCAAAACACCCCTTCGCAAGAAGAGGTGGAGGACACGCTGGAGCAATACGCCGAGCTGGCCCAAAACCCGGTGATTGTTCACTGACGTAACAAGCGCTGCGGCTGCAAGTTTCTTTCCCTGTCACTGCGAGCGTAGCGCGGCAGTCCATCTTCCCGAGTCACCTACAAAGCCATAGACTGCCGCGCTTCGCTCGCAGTGAAGAATACAACGCGGCAGTCTCAGTGACGGATTCAGGGGTATTTAGACATCAAGCGTGCTGTTTGATGGCATCGGCCAAGACGCTCACCATGAGCTCAATCTGGGCTTTGTCCACGATATAAGGCGGCGCCAACACCAAGTTCTCACCGGCTGGGCGCACTAAAACGCCCTTGTGGTAGCAGGTCATGAAGATATCAAAAGCGCGCTTGCCGGGCAAACCGGCGATGCTGCTCAACTCTACGGCACCGGCCAAGCCCAGTGTGCGAATGCCGATCACGTTGGGGAGGCCCTTCATGGCGGTGTGCATGCTGTCACCCAGAAACCTGCCCATTTCGCCAGCACGGGCAAACAGGTTTTCTTCTTTAAACAAGTTCAGTGTGGCAATGGCCGCCGCGCAGGCGACCGGGTGGCCGGAGTAGGTGTAACCGTGGAAAAACTCGATGGCGTGCGCCGGGCTTTTCTCATTGGCGCCCATCAGGGTTTCGTACAAATGGTCGCGGCAAATGACGCCGCCCAGCGGAATCACGCCGTTGGTTACGCACTTGGCAAAATTCAGCATGTCGGGCACCACACCATAGTAATCAGAGGCGAAATTAGTGCCCATGCGGCCAAAGCCGGTGATCACTTCGTCAAAAATCAGCAAAATGCCGTGCTTGTCGCAAATCTCGCGCAGGCGTTTCAAGTAGCCCTTGGGCGGCAAGTACCAGCCCGCGCTGCCTGCGACCGGCTCCACAATGACGGCGGCAATGTTGCTGGCATCGTGCAGGGGCAAAATGCGGTTTTCCAGCTCCAGCAAGATGTCTTCCTGCCATTCGGGCTCTACGCCATTGATGTAGGCATGGTTGACCGGATCGTGAATAAAACGCAGGTGGTCCACCCGTGGCAGCAGCGCCGTGCCGTAAACCTTGCGGTTGGCGGGAATGCCGCCCACGCTCATGCCACCAAAACCCACGCCGTGGTAGCCACGCTCGCGGCCAATGAACACATTGCGGTGGCCTTCGCCCCGGGCACGGTGGTAGGCCAACGCCACTTTCATGGAGGTATCGGCGGCTTCACTGCCTGAGTTGCAAAACAGCACCTTGTTCAAGTCACCCGGCGCCATACTGGCAATCAGCTCAGCAGCCTGAAAGGCTTTGTCGTTGCTGGCGTTGAAGGCGGTGGCGTAATCGAGCGTGTCGAGCTGCTTTTTAATGGCTTCGTTGATCTGGGCGCGCTTGTGGCCAGCCCCCACACACCACAGACTCGAAATTCCGTCGATGACCTTTTTGCCATCGTGTGTGGTGAAGTACATGCCATCTGCCGCCACAAAGACGCGCGGATCCAACTTGAACGTGCGGTTGGGGGTAAAGGGCAGCCATTGGCTGTCCATATTGAAGTCAAGCATGCTCATCGCTATCTCCCGGACGGTTGGTGTTTAAAGGTTGATTCTGGCACTAAAACTCAAGAACAACATGCTGCGACAATTCAGGCACTATGAATTCTGCTTATATATTGACCCTTTCTTGCCCTGACCGCCTCGGTCTGGTCCATGCGGTATCCGGTTTTTTACTGGAACGCAGCGGCAACATCGAAGAAGCCGCCCAGTACAACGACAGCGATACCGGCCTTTTTTTCATGCGCGTGCAGTTTGCGTGCAGCCAGTTCTCGCACGATGAGTTGAAGGCGCAACTGGCTGACTTTGCCGAGCCCTTTGGCATGAACTGGCGCCTGCATGCCCGCTCTCAGCCGATGCGCACGGTGCTGATGGTGAGCAAAGAAGGCCACTGCCTGAACGACTTGCTGTTTCGCTGGAAAAGCGGTTTGCTGCCGCTCGACATCCGCGCGATTATTTCCAACCACCGTGAGTTTTACCAATTGGCCGCCAGCTACAACGTGCCGTTTCACCACCTGCCCGTCACCGCGGCGACCAAGCCGCAGGTGGAGGCCAAGCAGTTTGAAATCATCCAGAATGAAGGCGCCGAACTGGTGGTGCTGGCCCGCTACATGCAGGTCTTGAGCGACGACCTGTGCCGCAAGCTCTCTGGCTGCGCCATCAACATTCACCATTCGTTTTTGCCCAGTTTCAAAGGTGCCAAGCCTTATTACCAGGCGCATGACCGGGGCGTGAAGCTCATAGGCGCCACCGCCCACTACGTCACAGCCGACCTGGACGAAGGCCCGATCATTGAGCAAGACGTGGCCCGCGTGGACCACAGCAAAACCGTGGAAGACCTGACCACCTTGGGCCGCGACACCGAAAGCCAGGTGTTGGCTCGGGCCGTGAAGTGGCACAGCGAGCACCGCGTGCTCATCAACGGCCACAAAACGGTGATCTTTAAGTAAAGAGCGGACGCTGCGTGTAATGCGCGTGGCGTTTTTCCAGAAAGGCGTTGAAGCCTTCCTGGGCATCGGGCGTCATGGCGGCACTGGCCATGCGCGCGCCGGCCAAAGCATAGGCTTGGGCTTGCGGCAGGCCCACTTGCTCGTAAAAACCCTCTTTGCCCAGCCCCTTGGACATCGCACTGCCCCGGCTAGCACGGGTGATCAAGTCCAGCACGGCGGCATCCAGCTGATCAGCGGGCACCGCCCGGTTGATCAAGCCCCAATCGGCCGCAGTGGCCGCATCAATCGGGTCGCCGGTTAAAGCCATTTCCAACGCCCGTTTGCGCCCCATGGCGCGCGCCACAGCCACCAGCGGGGTGTGGCAAAACAGGCCAGCCTTGCCGCCCGGAATGGCAAATGACGCGGTATCAGCAGCAATCGCCAGGTCGCAGGTGGCCACCAACTGGCAGCCTGCCGCTGTGGCGAGGGCGTGCACCTTGGCAATCACGGGTTGGGGCATGGCTTGCACGGCGTCCATCATCTCGGTGCAGACCGCAAAGAGTTTTTGAGCCTCTTCCAGACTGGCCCCCGCCATGTCGCCAAAGTTATGCCCGGCGCTAAACACCGGGCCTTTGGCCGCCAGAATCACGCCGCAGGCCTCGCTTTGGGCCACCGCCCGCAAGGCATGGGTCAACTCCAACATGACCGGCATAGCCAGGGCGTTGCGCTTGGCCGCGTGGTTCAGGGTGATCGTGGTGATGGGGCCGTCAGTGGAGATGAGCAAGTAGAGGTAGTTCATCTGCACATTGTGGCAGCCCACGTTTTACTCTGCTTTATTCGGCGTGGTTGGCCATGACCTCGCCCATACGAATCGCGCCGCCGGGTGCCCAGGCGGGATTAAAGGCCAGCGGGCCTTTGGGGAACAGCATGACCACGGTGGAGCCGAGCAAAAAGCGGCCCATTTCCTCGCCCTGCTTCAAGACCAGTTCCAGCTCGAAATTCCAGGTACGGATCTCACCGGCGCGGGGTGGGTTCACCACACCATGCCAGACGGTCGCCATGCTGCCCACGATGGTGGCGCCCACCAGCACCAGCACAAACGGGCCCCTCTCAGACTCAAACACGCACACCACGCGCTCGTTGCGGGCAAACAAGCCCGGCACACCCCGGGCTGTGGTCGGATTAACCGAAAAAAGCTCGCCGGGCACATAAATCATGCGGCTCAGGCGACCCTCCATCGGCATGTGGATGCGGTGGTAATCCTTGGGGCTCAGGTAAAGCGTGGCAAAACTGCCGCCTTCAAAGCGGGCGGCCAGCGCGGCATCGCCCCCGACCAGCGCGGTGCTGGAGTAGCTGTGGCCTTTGGCCTGAAAAATCTGATCACCCACCATCGGTCCAAACTGGCTGATGGCGCCATCCACCGGGCACACCAGATCAGCCGGCGCCAGGGGGCGGGCATTGCCTCGGAGCGAGCGGGTGAAAAAGTCGTTGAAGGTGGCGTAACTTGCAATATCCGGGTTGGCGGCCTCCGCCATGTTGACGCCGTAGCGACCTACAAACCACTTGATGAGGCGCGTGGTCAAACGCCCACCACGGGCCGAGGCGATACGCCCGGCCAAAGCGGTAAGGGCTTGCTTGGGAATGAAATACTGCGGCAGCACGGAGAGGCGGTCTGACATGGGGGCTACCTTTGTTGGGATGGGCGGGATTGTACTAAGCATCCCACTGCACCATGAGTGTGACAATAGCCCATGTCTATTACCCGAATTCCTCCCATTCAGTGTTTATTGACTTTTGAGACGCTAGCCCGCTTGCGAAGCGTGACTCAAACGGCGGAAGAACTCTGCGTGACGCCGAGTGCGGTGAGCCACCGGGTCAAGCAGCTGGAGCAAATCATCGGTACCAAGCTGTTTGGCCGGGCCGATTTTTCACTCACCACCGAGGGCAGCGAGTATTTGGCCCATGTGCGTGAAGGGCTGACCACGCTGCAAAAGTTTCCCACCCTGTCCACCACGACCACCAGCAAGCGCAAGCTGCGCCTGGCGGTGACGCCCACTTTTTCGCGCTCCATCCTGATGCCGCGCCTGCGCCAGTTTATTGAGGCTTACCCCGAGATTGACCTGACGCTACAGGTTTCCATCCCCTTGCTGGACGTGGTGGCCGAAGACGCCGACTTGCTGATCCGGTTTGGCACCGGCCGCTACGCGGACCTGGAGCATGTGTGCCTGATGAAAGACGAAGTGACCCCCATGGCTTCACCGGCCTATATTCGCGAACACGGGCCTTTCACCTCTCCTGAAGACCTGGAAGGTGAAAACCTCTTGCGCAGCCCGCTGGAGCCTTGGCGCACCTGGTTTGCGGGCAACAACCAGGATTGGCCAGAGCCTGTGGACGGCTCCCAATTCAACGATATTGGTCTCTTGTGTGACGGTGCTGCTGCAGGCCTGGGCGTGGGCCTGATCCGCCTGAAACTGGGCGCGCCCTGGCTGGAAAACGGCACGCTGGTGCGGCTCTATGACCGCAACGTGCCCAGCCCCCATGCGCACTACCTGTGCTGGCGCACCGGCATGATGGACCGCTGGGAGTGCGCGGCCTTTGCCGATTGGCTGAAAAAGAGCGTGGTCTAGATTGTTATGATTTTGTCTGCCGGTGACACCGCCCGCGCCTTGCCTTACTCCGCCTTGGTGGCGCAGATTGAAGCCTTGTTGCGTGACCCTTCGGTGGTGGTGCCAGCGAGGACTGTTCAGGCACTTTCAGGCGGCGGTAGCCTCTTTGTGATGCCGGCGGCTGACGCCAGCATTGCCATCACCAAGCTAATTACCTTCATTCCCGACAACGCCAGCCGGGGTTTGGCCAGCATTCAGGGCGACATTGTGGTGTTTGACGTGCGCACCGGCCGACGTATCGCCCTGCTGGACGGCCCCACCGTGACCGCGCGCCGCACCGCCTGCGTGTCTCTATTGGCCGCCCAAAAGCTGGCTTCACGCACCGACGGCCCCTTGCTGGTGGTGGGCGCAGGCGTTCAGGGCCGTGCCCATGTTGAGGCGTTTCATGCGGGTCTGGGCGTGCAAGAAGTGTGGGTGGCTTCCGCCAGTACCGCCAGCGCGCAAGCCCTGGTCGAGCATGCCAAATGTCTCGGGATGCGTGCACGCCACATCACCGATGCGAACGCCGCTTTGGCAGACTGCCCTTTGGTGGTCACCACCACACCGGCTCAAGCCGTTGTCATGCACGCCATGCCCCGGGCTGACGCTTTTGTGGCAGCCGTGGGCGCGTTCACTCCCCGCATGGTCGAGTGGGACGCGTCTATTTGCCGCCAACTGGCTGCGCAGGGAATCCTGGTGGTGGACACCCGTGATGCCAACCATGAAGCCGGCGACCTGCTGCAGGCGGGACTGGACGTAGCCGCAGTCCCTACGCTGGGCGATGTTGTCAACCTAACCGAAGCCTGGCGTCAGCGTCACTGGCAACCAGGATCAGGCCCGGTGTTTTTTAAAAGTTGCGGCTGGGGCGGTTGGGATCTGGCAGCCGCCCGCTGTGTTACCTAGGGCATCAGCGGCGCTGGGTTTAAGGGGCCAGATCCAACCAAATCTCATTGCGTCGCAAAAACCACGGAGTGAACGGTGGGTCGTAGCGGGACAGCACGGGCTCTCCCGTCCAGGCAATGTTGGCGGCGCGCAGGCCCTTTTGTAGTTGGGCCAGGTGCTCGTTGTAATTTGACTCTGACCAAAACCCCGAATAACGGATCACTGCCACGCGCTTAGGCAGCACATCGCGCAACATGACGCGCGAGTCAAGGGGCTCAGGGGCGTTGGCCGTGGTGATGCCTTTGGGCAAAACAAACTGCACCAAATAGCCGCCAGCGGTCGGTGTTTGCGTCACAGGTGCTGTCATTTCAAGCTTCATGGGAACCGCTGCCTGCGTAACAGGTGCCGTCATGGCCAACTTGCGCTCACCTTTGTTTTTTCCAAAGATGTAGCCAGCCAAAATCGGAAAAGCGCGGTTACCGGCGTCATTGGCATCGGCAGCTACCAGCACTTCAGCCACCGTGTAGGGTGCGTATTCACGCAGCTCAATGCCATCCAAGGTGCGCTGGACGGTGAAGGCGGGCTCTTCAGTGGCGTGGCTGGTTAAAGGCAACATACTCAAACATGATAGGGCTTCAGCAGCGCACGCACGCGCTAGCCAAGTAAAAGCCCCTTCATGCGAGGCTTTGTCCGAAAAATTCAGTGGAATAGTCATAAATAATTGTCAATGATCGGCGCTTGGTCAGCGACATGGTTTTCAGAGCCAGCGCGCCTGCGCAGGGCAACTATTTTTAAATCACCTTAAACCCATGTGTGCCATCGCGCGCCAGCTGGCCGACCAGCCCGAACTCCCAATCCAGATAAGCCTGCATGGCCGAGTGGGGGCTGTCGGTGCCCTCATAAGGGCGGCGGTAGCGGTCTGTGCGTGGGGATGCCAAGCGTGTTTCTCCCGTCTCTACGGGCAAAGCGGCGTCAAGCCAGGCTTGCGTGCCGCCTTGCAAAACGAAGACCTCTGCGCCCGTGTGTTGCTTAACTTCAGCGCAGGCGTAGCGGGCCAGTTGGCTGTTGTCGCAGGTGAGCACATAGCGCTTGGCGGGTGGGATGGTTTTCAGGGCTTGGCTCAACTCGGAGCGCAATGCAAACCAGGCCCCGGGAATGTGGCGCTTCACATAATTAGCGCTGGTGCCTAAGTCCAGCACGGCGGTATCTTGGGCCGGCTCGGTCTGCAAATAGTGCGACAACTGCGCAGGGCTTAACCAGTTCAGTGGGCCTTGCGGCTCGGGCAATGTTGAGACTGTTAGGCCTTTTTGGGTGAAGGCATCGGGCGTAGCGCCGTCCAGCACCCACACGTCCCAACCCATTTGGGCCAGCCACGAGGCGCTCATGTTGGCACGCACGCCGTCTTGGTCGGCCAGCACCACGCGCGCCCCGCGTACGGGCACCGACACATCGGTTTCCTGCACCAACTGCCCGCCGGGGGCGTTGATGAAACCGGGCAAGTGAGCGGAAGCAAATTCTTCGGGGGTGCGCACATCCAGTTGATAAGTGGTGCGGCCTACTTCTGCTGAAAACTTCGTCAGATCAGCCATCACGGCACGCTTCACCCCGGCGCGGTCAGCCACGCTTCGGGCTTGCCGGGCCGCCTCTAGGCGCTGTGCCTCGGTGATCTCGATCGCGCGGCGATTGGCGCCTGTGTCCAGCACTTGCCCGGCCAGCTTCCAGCCAATGGTTCCATTGCGCAGGGCCGACACCGGGTTGGGAATACCGGCATTCACCAGCGACTGGGTGCCGATGATGCTGCGGGTGCGCCCCGCACAGTTGACGATGATGCGCGTGGCCGGATTAGGCGCCTGGGCGCGGGCGCGCAGCACCAACTCAGCCCCTGGCACGCTCACACCACTTGGAATACTCATGGTTTGGTACTCGTCAAAGCGCCGGGCATCCAGCACCACCACATCGGCCTGGCTGTCCAACAGCACCTTGACCTCTTGCGCCGACAAGCTGGGCGTGTGGCGCTGCGACTCCACCAACTCACCAAACGATTTGCTGGGCACATTGACGTCAATAAACAGTTCCCCACCCGCTTCTCGCCAGCCGTCCAGCCCGCCCGCCAAAAGCGAGACATCGCTGTAGCCCAAGGCTTGCAATTGTTGACAAGCACGCGCCGCCAGACCTTCGCCCGCGTCATAAACCACCACTGCGGTGTTCAAGCGCGGGATACGACGCCAGGCATCCAGCTCAATGCGCCCAAAAGGCAGGTTGGCGGCAAACAGCGGATGCGCCTGGGCAAAGGGGTCTTCTTCGCGGACATCGATTAGGGCTATTTCTTGCTGCGCCAGCAAGGCTTGGCGCACCTCTTCAAAGGTTTTAAAAGGCAGGGAGGCGGTCATGCAAGGTTCCAGATATTGGGCAAATTGGGGTTGGTGTAACCCGAGACAAAGTTCTTAATGGTGCCGTCTTCAAGGTAAACATGTCGTTGCACGGCTCCGATATTGGCACCATAGACATGAATGCTGATGGAGGTTTTATCGGCAAAGGCGTTGCTGACGCGGTGGACATCGCCAACGCGGGGCGACACGGCTTCTACTTGGCCGGGCAGCAAGGTCACGGCATCACCGCTGGGTGCCCAGTGGCCGGCCTCGTTTTTGGCGTAAGGCTGGGCGTGCTCGGCACCCCGCAGCATGCCAATGAGCCCCCACACCGTGTGGTCATGGATGGGCGTGGTCTGCCCCGGCCCCCACACGAAGCTGACCACCGAGAAACGCGCCAAAGAGTCGGCGTGTAGCAAAAATTGTTGGTAATACTGGGGGTGGGGCTGGGCGTAATCGTCGGGCAACCAGTCGTCATGCGCCACCAACTCAGCCAGCAGCGCGGCGCCCTGCGCCAGAATCGCGGGCTCGTCCGGTTGAAGCGCCAGCAAGGCGGCCAATTGCTGCACAAAATGGCGCAGGCGGGAGAGATTGGGGGCAGACGTCATGGTGAATGCTCGCTTGAAGATGGACGAGGCTTAAATGTAGTGGCAATGCTAAAAACAAGGTGTCACCCAACAGCCAGCAGGGTTGAGAGCACGTCCGCAAGACCTGTATTTGCTTGAATCTTGCTGCTTTCAACCACCCAAGGCCCCGAGGTTTTACACTCTAGGGTTTTCCAGTAGCTATTTTTGATATTTTGCAAGGCCTTTGATGAGTGCATTTCTAGAAGAAACCGTTTTGAGCGTCCACCACTGGACAGACCGCCTGTTCAGCTTCACCACCACGCGTGACCCCACTTTGCGCTTCTCAAACGGCCATTTCACGATGATCGGCCTGCGCCTGGAGACCGGCAAACCACTGCTGCGTGCCTACAGTATCGTCAGCGCCAACTACGAAGACCATTTGGAGTTTTTGAGCATCAAGGTGCAAGACGGCCCCCTCACCTCGCGCCTGCAGCACATCAAGGTCGGCGACAAAATCATCGTCGGCCGCAAGCCCACCGGCACGTTGCTGATCAACTACCTGCTGCCCTGCAAAAACCTGTACCTGATTGGCACCGGCACCGGCTTGGCGCCGTTTTTGAGCGTGGCGCGCGACCCCGAGACCTATGAGCGTTTCGAGAAAGTCATTGTGGTGCACGGCGTGCGCGATGTAGCGGAGTTGGCCTACCGCGAGTACCTGACCCATGAACTGCCTGACCATGAGTTTTTGGGCGAGATGGTGACCAACCAGATGCTGTACTACCCTACCGTGACGCGCGAACCGTTTGTGAACCAGGGCCGTGTGACCACGCTGATCGAGACCGGCAAGATGCAATCCGATCTGGGCTTGCCCCCGCTCGACCCCGCCAACGACCGCGTCATGCTCTGCGGCAGCCCCGGCATGTTGCGAGATTTGAAGCACATGCTCGAAAAGCGTGGCTTCATGGAAGGCAACACCACCAAGCAAGGCGACTTCGTGATTGAGCGAGCGTTCGCGGAGCAGTGATGCCTGCTGCTTGGTGCTATGAATTAAATAGCTGCTTAAGCACGAAAGACGGCCCCTGCAGCCAGTTACGCTGCAAATATTAGTTTTCCCACTGCGCTGAGAGCTACAAGCGTGGCTGCTCCCTGACCTGACCCAGCCCATGGGCTAGCGGGTCTGCATTGGTGTTTGTCTCTGGTGCGACTTTCTGTGGCAAGGCTCGCCACTAGACTGTTAATCCCTAAAAGGAGACAAAGATGAATCGACCGCTCACCGCTGGCCTACTTGCAGTTTCACTGATTCTTGGCGCGTGCAGCGCGCTGCCCCCAACACGACCCACGGCCTGGAGCGCACCTGAAGTACTGGTCGCACCCTCGTCATTCAATGGTGTTCATGGCTTGGCTGTGGACGCCAAAGGGCGATTGCTGGCCGGCTCTGTGCTGGGTAGTTCATTGTGGGAAGTGGACCGCAAGACGGGCGCTGCCAAGATCTTGGTGGGAGGCCCCGAAGGCCAGGCAGACGATATTGCGGTGGGCCCGAAAGGTGAGCTGGCCTGGACCAATTACCTGATGGGCATGATTCGCTACCGAGAAAGCGATGACGCACCGTTGCGCGTGCTGGCCAAAGACTTGTCCGGCATCAATTCTCTGGACTTTGACCGGCGCAACGGCAAGCTCTATGCCTCACAGGTCTTTTTGGGTGACGCCCTGTGGGAAATTGATGTCACTGGCAAAGCGCCACCCCGTCTGATTAAAAAGGATCTGGGCGGGCTCAATGGCTTTGAAGTGGGCCCTGACGGCATGATCTATGGGCCGTTGTGGTTCAAGGGCCAGGTGGTCAAGGTCGACCCGGCCAATGGCGACGCCGTGGTCATCAACAGCGAGTTCCAAGTTCCGGCTGCCGCCAATCTGGATGGCAAAGGCGGACTTTGGGTGGTGGACACCAAGAGCGGGGAACTCAGCCGTGTTGACCTGGCTTCGGGGCGCAAGACGGTGGTCAAAAAACTGAAGCCTTCTTTGGATAACCTGGCGGTCGCGCCGGATGGTACGGTCTATATTTCCAATATGGCGGACAACTCGATTGAAGCCTACACCCCATCCAATGGAGAGTTGCGGCTGCTGACCGGTGGCAAGCTGGCGGTACCAGCGGGGCTCAAAATCGATGGCAACGACCTGTGGGTGACCGATGTTTTTGGTTTCAGGCGGGTTGATGTCAAGACCGGCAACGTGCAAGATATTTTCCGCATGCAGGCCTCCGATCTGGAGTACCCCTTTGCCATTGGCATGTCGGCTAGCCACTTTGCCCTGAGTTCATGGTTCACTGGGACCGTTCAACTGGTGGAGCGCAGTACGCTCAAAACCAGCGCAATTCTGCACGGCCTGACCACGCCTTTTGATGCCATCCCGATGGCGGATGGCAGTGTCATTTACGCTGAGATTGCGACGGGCTCCATCAAACGCGCCAGCGGCGACAAGTTTGCAGACAAGAAAGTTATTGCCCAAGGGCTGGCCGGACCGGTGCAAATGATTCTTGGCAAAGACGGCGCGGTTTATGTGACCGAGGCTGCAGGCAAGCTGACCCGGGTCAGCTTGAGCGATGGCTCCAAAACCACCGTGGCCGATGGGCTCGCCCTGCCAGAAGGTCTGGCACAAACGCCTTGGGGAACGTTTATCGTGGCGGAAAGTGCTGCCAAACGGCTGGTTGAAATCAATCCGGTTGATGGCAGCCGGCGCACCGTCGCTGAGCAGTTGCCCATTGGTTTGGCAGGAGGCCCCGGCATGCCACCGCCCTACGTGGTGACTGGTGTTGCGGTTGGCGAGAATGGGGTCATCTACATGTCGGCTGACCTCAATAACGCCATTTACGCGATCAGGCCACAGCGATAATTTAAATACGTTTGGGGTGTCACCATAATCCAATCCAAGCGCATGCTGTCAGGCTTCACTTGGCAAACAAAGACAGCGGGTTCTGGAATGCCTTGAACTCAATGGCGTTGCCAAATGGGTCAAGAAAAAACAGGGTGGCTTGCTCACCAGGTTCGCCTTTAAACCGGATGTAGGGCTCGATGATGAATTTGGTGCCCAGTGCCTTGAGTTTGGCAGCCATTACCTCCCAATCCGGCATGGTCATGACCAGCCCAAAATGGCGCACAGGCACCCCATGACCATCGACCTCACTGCGTGAAACCTCCGAATTCATGGTCTGGCACAAGTGGGCGACGATTTGATGCCCGTAAAAATTGAAGTCTATCCATTCGGCGCTGCTGCGCCCTTCAGGACAGCCCAGAACATCGCCATAAAAGGCGCGGGCTTTTTCAAGGTCAGTGACAGGAAAGGCGAGATGAAAGGGTTGCATGTGAAATCTCCTAATGAGTCTTCATGCTAACAAAATGAAGGGGCTATGCGCGCTTTCTTAAACCCAGCACCATCACAGTGCCCACCACCAACAGCGCACCTGCTACCTGCACCGCTGCTATGGACTGCCCAAGGATCAGCCAGGCCAAGACTAGCGCAAAGACTGGCTCGACATTCATGATGGCTGAATTACCCGCCACCCCCAGCTTGGGCAGCACGGTAAACATCACGGTAAATGCTGTGCCGTAAAGTAGAGTGAGTGCAGCCAGTCCCCACCAGCCTGGCGGGGCTTGGGGTAAGTGAAATCCGCCTTGCCCAAGCACGACCGCCAAGGCAATCAGGCCGGTGATCATCAGGGTGCTGGCTGTTCGCAGGCGCCCATCAAGGTCGCCAGCTTCGTGCTGGGTGAGGATCATGGCCAAGCCGAAGGTGGCGGCTGCAGACAGCGCGAAGGCTACACCCACGCCGATATGTCCCCATTGCCCGGCGGCGCCCAGTCCCGAGGTCGCACCCAAGACATCCAGTGCCAAAGCCAAGCCGATCAGTATGACGGGCATTGCCCGCAACACGGCCCGCTCGGGGCGACGCTTGTAAAGCAGGCGATCCCAAAGTGCCGCCCACAACGGATAGGTGTTAAACGCCAGTAACGCCAGGGCCACAGGCAGTCTGGCCACCGAGGAGTAGATGCACAGGCTCTGCACCCCGATCAGCAGGCCAATCAAGGGCAAGAAACGCTTGTGCCGACTGCTCAGCGCCAATGGAACCCGGTACACCCACACCAAGGTGCTGACCACCAGCGCCGTGGCCAAGCTGCGAAATGCCACCGCAGTCGCCACATCCACGCCATGGTTGAAAGCCATGCGCGCTGCGACGTGGTTGGCACCCATCATGAGGGCGATGAGCAGGAGCATCGCAAATGCAGCGCCGCTAAGGGCGCGTTGGCCGGTACTCATACTTAACGGGTAGCGCCAAAAACCCGCTTTAAAAGCGCGCTGCCGGTGCCTATCGGGTCGGAGCGTATCGTTTTTTCCTGCTCGGCAATCATCATGAACAGTCCATCCATTGCCTTGGTCGTGACATAGCTGTCGAGATCGGCATCTTTTGCATCAAGCAGCCCGAACTGCACCGCTTTGCCGGCAAAGGCGTTGTATTTGTCGACCAGTTCAACTTTGGCGGTGGCGTTTTTCACAATCGGGCGAAAACGGTTGGCCAGTTCATTGGAGGTGGTCCGCTTGAAGTACTGGGTGGCCGCATCTTGTGGGCCAAACAGGATATCTTTGGCATCCTTGAAAGACATATTCTTGATGGCGCTGACGAGGACGGGCTTGGCTTGCGCGACGGCCGCCTCAGCGGCGCGGTTCATGGCCTCAACCAGTTCGTCGGTTTGCTTTGAAAATCCGAGCATACGGGCGGCTTTTTCTGCTTTGAGAAATGACTCAGGCAAGCCAATACGCACCTTGGGGTTGCCCATAAACCCGTCTTTTTTGCCCAACTGATCGACCGCAAACTCGGCGCCTCGGGTGATGGCTGCATTGATGCCGGAGGCTGTTTCCTCAGGGGTTAAGCTGGCCGAGTTGGCCACCTGGAGGTTGCCCAATGCAGCCATAAGAGCCACACACAGGGTGATAGACCGTGAAAAAGACATGGTGTTTCCTTGTTAGTCGGGATTTGCCGGAGGCCATGGCGACCGTTCATGAAAAGTCAAATTTTGCAACAAAGACCCAGAGCAACCGTTGGCTGCCATGCTGGCTATACCGGCCGTACCAGTTCACCGCAACAAGTAAACCGCCGCCGCCAACAGCAAGCCACCACCCACCCACACCCATACAGGCACTGAGCGGGCACTTGCGGATGTCACCTCGGGCGTGACCAATTCGGTTTTTTCTTCAGGGGCCAGGCTCTCTTTGAGGACTTGCTCAAAGCGGCTGAAGAAGTCTTCGGTTAAGGACTTGGAAACACCGTCAATCAAGCGCTGGCCCATTTGTGCCAGCTTGCCGCCGATACGCGAATGCACGGTGTAGTGCAGCTCGCAGCCTTGGTCCAAGGGCTTCAGCTCAACCTTGCAATCGCCTTTGCCAAAACCGGCCACACCGCCTTGGGCATCAAACTGCAAGGCGTAGCTGCTGGGGGCGACGATGTCCGTGAGTTGCACCGATCCCGAAAACTTGGCCGACACGGGGCCAATTTTGATCGCCACGCCCACGGTGTAGCGTTGCTCACCCGATAGCTCGAATTTGTCACAGCCGGGGATGCAGCGTTTCAGCACCTCGGGGTTGTTCAGCGCATCCCATGCCACCTGTTGCGTCACCGGCAATGTGCGGCTTCCTTGCATATCCATCTTTTTCTCCGTTCAAAATTCAATTCAGTGTTGCACGACTTGGGCAACCGCGCGCGCCAGGTCTTCCAGGCTGTTGAGGTTGTGAATGGGCAGCATGCCATCGACACAACGGCTCAGCACCTCAGGACCCCGGGCTGTGGGCGTGTAGCCCTCAAAGCGCAGCAGAGGATTCAACCACAAGATACGACGCGTACGACGTTTAAGTTTCTGCATCGCGGCTTCCAGCACCTGGGGCTCGCCGGTATCCAAACCATCGCTGATGAGCAGCACCACGGTGCGGCGACCCACCAACTGGCGTGCGTGCTGCGCCAGCAAGTGGTGCACCGCATCGCCCAAGCGCGTGCCTGAGCCAAAGTCGGTCACCGTGCGGTTGACGCTGTCCAACATTGCATCGGTGTCGGGCTGGCGAAACGCTGCGTTCAAATCGGTCAGCTGAGTGCCAAAAGAAAATACGGCTCGCGGCACCTGGCGTGTGGCCTGGTGCAAAAATGCCAGCAACCACCGCGCGTAGACGGCCATGGAGCCGGAGACATCGACCAGGATGAGTAAGGGCAGCGGCTGTTTTCGGCGTTGCAAATAGGGCAAACGCACCAACTCGCCGTCATGGCAGGCGGCCCATTGCATGGCTTTGGCCCAGTCCAATCGGCTGCCTTGTCCGCTGGCCGCCAGGCGCCTGCCCCTCACCTGCGGCAGGTCCAGGCGCACCGCGCGCAGCAGTCGCTGCATGCGGCGCACATCATGTCCGGTAAGACTTCTGAAATCGGCCTGGCGCAAGCGCGAATAAGCACTGGCGCGCAAAGCCAAGGAATCGTCGTCTGCTAGTTCGGCCGTATCAATGGCGGGTTGCGCCAATGCCGGGCTAGCCAAAACCTCTTGGGCGCGGCGTTGGGCAGCCGTGGGTTCACGCGGATGGGAGTCTGCAGTCGCAGCCTGTGCCATCAATGAAACCGCCGATGCGGCTTGTGGCGCACGAAAAAAAGCGTCGAACACCGCTTCAAACACCGCGCGGTCCTGCGGGCGCGAGACCAGCACGGCCTCCAATGCAAAGCGCACGTCGTCCTTCTGGACAATGCCTACCTGCACCGCAGCTTGGGCGGCCAGAGCCACCCGGGTGCTGTCAATAGGCACCCCCGCGCGCTGCAAAGCCCGGGCAAACGCAGCCAAGTTGTCGAGGGCCAACATCGGGTGTCTTGGGTAAGGCCTGGTCAGCCGTGGGCCGTGGGGCTTAGGAGTTGCTGCAGCAGTTCGTTCAAGGCGGCCACGTCTTCGCGCTGCTTGAACAAAATGCCGGCCGTGTCTTGCACGCGCTCGGCATCCAGATCGGTCGTGTGCAAGGCCACCAAGGCCTTGGCCCATTCCACGCTCTCGGCAATCCCGGGCACGCGGGCAAAGTGGGCGGCCACGGCCTCGCTGCGCAGCCGGGCCACAAAGTTGCTCACCTGTTGGGCCAGTTGTTGGCTGGCTTGCGGCACTTGGGCACGCAAAATGGTCAGCTCGCGTTCGCGCTCGGGATAGTCCATCCAGTGGTAGAGGCAACGGCGTTTGACGGCGTCATTGAGGTCGCGCGTGCGGTTGCTGGTCAGCAGCGTGATGGGCGGCACCTGGGCCTTCACCGTGCCAAGTTCGGGGATGCTGATTTGGTACTCACCCAAATACTCCAGCAAAAAAGCCTCAAACGGCGCATCGGCGCGGTCCACCTCGTCAATCAACAGCACCGCACCGGGTGCGGGCGTTTGCAGGGATTGCAACAAGGGGCGGCTAATCAAGTAACGGTCTTGGTAGATCTCGCGCTCCAACTGCTCGGGCGTGGCATGGTCATGCGCGGCGCGCATGTGCAGCAGTTGGGCGGCGTGGTTCCATTCGTACAGAGTTTCGCGCTGCTCCATGCCGTCGTAGCACTGCAAGCGAATCAGGGGTCGGGCCAAGACCTTGGACAAAGCCTTGGCCAGCTCTGTTTTACCCACACCCGGCTCGCCTTCGAGCAGCAGCGGGCGCTGCAAGGTCAGCGCCAAATACACCGTGGTGGCCAAACGCCGATCAGCCCAGTAGCCGTGAGCGGCCAGGGCTTTGGTCAAAGAGTCAATGCTGGCAAGCCCTGCCGCAGGCGTCATGCCAAGGCGTGGCGCACAGCCCGCTCGGTTTGCACCGTGATCAGGTGGGCGCGGTAGTCAGCGCTGGCGTGCAAATCGCCATTGAGTTCCGAGGCGTCAATGACCACAGCGCGCACGGCCTCAGGGGTAAAGCTCTTACTCAAAGCCGCTTCCAGACCCGCATGGCGGAACACGCCGTTGGCAGCCCCCGTAACGGCCACGCGCACCCCTGCGTGGGTTTGGGCCACAAACACGCCAACCAAGGCAAAGCGCGAGGCCGATTGTTTGAACTTGGCATAGGCCGCGCGTTGCGGGATGGGAAAACGGATAGCGGTGATCAACTCACCCGGCTCCAGGGCGGTGCTGTACAGGCCTTGGAAGAAGTCCTCTGCCGCCAGGCTGCGGCGGTCCGTGACGACGGTGGCGCCCAAGGCCAACACGGCAGCGGGGTAGCAAGCGGCGGGGTCGTTGTTGGCGACCGAACCGCCCAAGGTCCCCATGGCCCGGATTTGCTTGTCGCCAATGCCATTGGCCAACTGGGCCAAGCCCGGAATATGCTGAAGCACCAAGGCATGGTGGGCTACCGTCTGGTGGCTCGTGAAGGCGCTGATGATGAGGTGATCGCCGTCTTTGACAATCCCTTGAAGTTCGGCAATGCCGCCCAGATCGACCAGCAACTCAGGCGCCAGCAGACGCTGCTTCATGGAGGCGAGCAGGGTTTGACCGCCAGCCAAGGCCTGGCCGCCGGCCTTGAGTTGCTCAATGGCTTGCGCCAGGGTGGTGGGGCGTTCGTAATTAAATGCGTACACGTTTTGTTCCCTTTCAAGCCTTCATGGCGGCAGCACCTTGCTGCACCGCCAAGACAATATTTTGGTAACCCGTGCAGCGGCACAGATTGCCTTCGAGCATGTCGCGGATGTCATGCGCCGAGGCATCGGGCATTTTTTGGCACAGATCGACCGCGCTCATCACCATGCCGGGGGTGCAAAAGCCGCACTGGAGCCCGTGGCATTCCTTGAAGGCAGCTTGCATGGGGTGCAGCGTTCCATCGGGTTTGGCCAAACCTTCGATGGTGGTAATACTGGCGCCCTGGGCTTGTGCCAGCAACACATTGCACGACTTGACCGCACTGCCATTCATGATGACGGTGCAGGCGCCGCACTGCGCGGTATCACAACCGACGTGGGTGCCGGTGAGTTCCAGGTGTTCACGAATGGCCTGCACCAACAGGGTGTTGGGTGCGGCGTCCAGGGTAACGGCTTGGCCGTTGACGTTAAGAGAGACTTGCATCGATGTGTCCTTTTATTTCAAGCCGCGTGCATTAAGCGCCACAGACGATAGGGGGTGAGTGGCATTTGCAGCTGAGGCGTCAGCGCCCCACGGCCATGGCGTGCCAAGGCATCGGCAACCGCGTTGACCACAGCGGGCGTGGCGCCAATGGTGCCCAACTCGCCCACGCCCTTGACACCCAATACATTGTTTTTGCACGGGATACTTTGGTCCATCTCGGTAAGAAACAGGTGGGGCATGATGTCGGCGTGGGGGACGGCGTAGTCCATCAAGCTGCCCGTGAGCAACTGACCGGTTTCCTCGTCGTAGGCCACCTGCTCCAGCAGCGCCTGGCCAATGCCTTGCACGGCACCGCCATCGAGTTGACCGCGTACGATCATCGGGTTGACGACACGTCCCACGTCATTCACCGAGGCATAGGCGACGACCTGCACTTCGCCGGTTTGCGGGTCGAGTTCAACCTCGCACACATGGCAGCCGTTAGGCCAGGTCGGTCCTTTGGCGGCCGTGGTGGAGTTGAGTTCAATGCGTTGGTTGGGTTGGCTCGATGCCAACTCGGCCAAGCTAATTTTGAGATCGGTGCCAGCCACATGGAAACTGCCTTGTTCGTAGCGCAAGTCTTGCGGTGCGGCCTCCAAGGCCTGCGCCGCCAGCTCCTGAGCTTTATCCAGGGCTTGTCGGGCGCCTACGCTGACCGCCGATCCCCCCGTGAACAGTGAGCGTGAACCCGCGCTGCCAAATCCGTTGCCGCGGTCGGTGTCACCCATCACCACGCGCACTTGCGACAGGGGCACACCAAACACATCCACCACCAACTGCGCCAGCGAGGTGGCAATCCCCTGCCCCATGGCGTTGACAGCGGTGAAGACCTCGATCTTGCCATCGGCCAGCACTTGGACATGAACGTTCTCTTCAAGCGCATTGCCCCCGGTCCACTCCAGGAAAGTGGCGATCCCCAAGCCGCGCCACAACCCCTGCTTTGCCGACTCGGCAGCCCGTTGCTCAAAACTGCTCCACTGCGCCAGGGCCAAGCCTTGGTCCATGATGGACTCGAATTGCCCCACGTCATAGGTTTGACCCATGGGGTTTTTATAGGGCATTTGCTCGGGCTGCACAAAGTTGCGGCGACGCAGCGCGAGGCGGTCCATGCCTGTTTGGCGTGCCGCCTCGTCCATCAAGCGTTCGATGTTGTAGATCGCCTCAGGGCGACCTGCGCCACGGTAAGCGCCGGTACTGGCGGTATTGGTCAACACAGCGGTCATGTGGAAATCGATCAGCGGTATGTCATACACGCTGGTTTGCACCCAGGGGCCAATCAAGAGCTGAATCGCCACCCCCGTCATCGCGGCATAGGCCCCGACGTTGGCGTTGCTCTCCATACGCAGGGCTAAAATTTTGCCAGTGGCGTCCAAGGCCAGCGACGCCTTCGACTCGATGTCGCGGCCGTGGGCGCTGCTTAAAAATTCTTCGCTGCGGTCGGCAATCCACTTGACTGGTTTTTGCAAGCGGTGTGCGCAATAAGCCACCACCAGGTCCTCAGGGTAGGGGCCGGTTTTCATACCAAAGCCACCGCCCACATCACCCACCACGACGCGCACTTGTTCGGGCTTGAGGCCCAACAATTCGGACACAGCACCGCGCACAGCCGAGGGCATTTGTGTGCTCATGCGCACCATCAAGCGATCGTCTTCAATGCAAGCCAACACACTGCGCGGCTCCAGGGTAACAGCAGCCAAGCGCTGATTGACAATCGCCAACTTAACTACATGGGCTGCGCCCGCAAAGGCCTGGGCTGTTGCGTCGCGGTCACCATAACGGGTTTCGGCCACGCGGTTGTCCGGGGCATCCGAGATCAAAGGCGCATCGGGCTTCAGCGCATCGGTCAGGGTGACGATGCAAGGCAACTCTTCAAAGTCGATCTGCACCGCTTCAGCAGCATCACGCGCTTGTTGCTCGGTGTCTGCCACCACCGCCACGATGGGCTCGCCCACATAACGCACGCGGTTAACCGCCAAAATATGCCGCACGGGCGTGGCCGCCGGCGAGCCATCAGCGCGTGTAAAGTTGGCGACACCTGGCATGGCCGGGCGACCTTCTTCGACCAATTGCTGACCCGTAATCACCAATTGCACACCCGGCATGGCCTGTGCAGCCGAGGTGTCGATCGACAGAATGCGTGCATGTGGATAGGAAGATCGGACAAAATAGAGCCGGGTTTGGCCCGGCAGTTTCATGTCGTCGGTGTAGAGGCCCGCACCTTTGAGCAATTGCTCATCTTCCAGTCGAAGTACAGCGTTTCCGCTGCCAAATCGTGTCGTTGTTGAGACCAAGTTCAAGCTCCCGTAGGTTGATTTTTTATCGCCAAATGCTGCCAGCGAACACCCACTATACGTAGGAATGCCCCACTAAGCCTTGTCGTCTACCCATTGTTGAGCGTTCTTGACGCGAATTCGACGCACCACAGCGGCCAGTTCAGGGTCAGCCAAGGCAGAGGCGCCCGGGTTGTCAAGCTGCGACTTGACCAGTCGGTCCAGCATTTCCACCTGCGGCGTGAGCGGGCCAAAAAAGCGGGGCTCAGGGCCGATGGCCATCAGCAGCGTGGGGAAGTCTTCCACATCCAGCGGGTGCAGCAAGTCGGCCTCATCCTCCACATCGATCCACAAAAATTGTGCTTGCGGGTATTTGGCCTGCACCTGGGCAAAACGGGGGGCGTAGTCGCGGCACACGCCGCACCACGCCGCGCACAGACACACCACCAGCAAGGCGGCCTGCGATGGAACGGTGTCGGGATTCTGAGCGGTGATCTCTACATTCATGTTTGTATTTTGCTTTAAAAAGACGCCTGCAAATTCAGGAGGGCGCTTTGGCGCCTTCGGACACCAGGCGGTGGTAAAACCGAATCAACTCCGCCAAGTTGCTGGCGGCAATTCGCTCGTTGGTGCCATGAAATCGGGGCAAGTCTTCAGGCTTGGCACGCACCGGCGAGAACTTGAAAATATGGTCGCTGATCTCGCTAAAACGGATCGAGTCGGTGGCCGCAATCATCAGCCCTGGCGCCACCAGCGTGCCGGGAAATACTTCTCGAATCGTGCGGTTGATCAGCGCATAAGGAGCGGAGTCAATGGGGGAAACTTTGGAGGCCTCCACTGCCCCGGGCAAGGCGAATAGCTCGAATTTATCGCTGTGGGTTGCCTCGGCCACCTGGGTCTTCATGCGCGCCATCACCATCGCCTGGGTGTCGCCCGGCAGCAGGCGAAAGTTGACTGTGGCCTCGACCCGCCCGGGCAACACATTTTCTTTGTTGCCCGCATTCACCATGGTCAGCGCGGTGGTGGTGCGCAGCATGGCATTGGTGCTGGCCCCGGCCTCCAGTTGCTTTTGCACGACCGGTGCAAACAGCCATAAATTGGACAAGGCCACGCGTGAAAAGCCACTCATTTCAGGGGCAATGGTGGCAAACAGCTCACCGGCGACACCCCGAATGCCCCCGGGCAACTGGTCATCGTCCACGCGTTTAAGGGCGGCGCTCATCATGGCCACCGCGCTGGTGCCTTTGGGTGGCGGCATGGAAGAGTGCCCGGGCGTGGCCGACATTTTGAGCACAACAGACAAATAGCCTTTTTCAGCCACGCCAATCAACGCGGCGGCTTGCTTGAGGCCGGGCATGATGCCTTCGGTGATCAGCAGACCCTCGTCAATCACAAAGTCCAGCCTGACCTGGCGCTCTTTCAGCAAGGCGGCGATGCGTGCGGCGCCACGGGCGCCTGACACCTCTTCATCGGCACCAAAGGCCAAATAGACAGTTCGCTCGGGTTGGTAACCGCTGGCCAGCAGGAGTTCCACCGCCTCCAGTTGCGCCATGACATTGCCTTTGTCATCCCAGGCCCCACGGCCCCAAACAAAGCCGTCTTTAATGGTGCCAGAGAAGGCGTCTTCCACCCAGTCTTTCTCGGTGCCGGGCGCCACCGGCACCACGTCCAGGTGCGCCATCAGCAAAATAGGCAAGGCCTTGGGCTTGCTGCCCGGCCAGGTGTAAAGCAAGCTCAGGTCGCCCACCACCTCGCGCTTGAGCGCCGCATGGGTTTTGGGGAAACGCGCCTGCAGCAGTGCATGGAATTTCAAAAACTGATCGGCGTTCAGTGTGGCGTCATCCCGCGACGAGATCGTGCGCAGACGAACCGCCTCACCCAAGCGGGCAGCCGCACCGGCCTCGTCCACGGGCAGCACGGCAATGGGCGGCACGTTGAGTTGGCGCGAGCCTTTGCGCAGGGTATTGAAAGCCAATACCGCCACCAGCAACAACAAGAGCGCCAGCGCACTGATGCTTAGTTTTTTAAACATGTTAAGTCCTGAAAAACATAGATTGCAAACTATAGCCCTTGCCAGACGCAACCATTTTTCAGGTCGGACTGCGGCACTGAGCCCTGTTAAATAGGGGTTTATAGATGATTTGGTTATTAAGAACTGAAAAATCAGTAGTTCCAGTTTTAAAGCATTGCTTCCAGAATTCACTCCATCGCAACTTTGTAATGAATTTTGGAGCTCTACATGATCACCCGCCACCGCCTTTTTAACCTCGCACTGGCTGCCGCCCTGACGATTACCGCCGTCAGCGTCTTTGCCCAACCCGCTGTCACGCTGCTCAATGTGTCTTACGACCCGACCCGCGAGTTGTATGTCGAATTCAACGCAGCCTTCGCCAAACACTACAAAGCCAAAACCGGCCAAGATGTGGCCATTAAGCAATCCCACGGCGGCTCGGGCAAGCAAGCCCGCTCGGTCATTGACGGACTCGACGCCGATGTCGTCACGCTGGCCTTGGCCGGTGACATTGATGCCGTTGCCAAAAACGGCCAGTGGCTTCCCGCTGACTGGCAAAAACGCCTGCCGCACAACTCGGCGCCCTACACCTCCACCATCGTGCTGGTGGTGCGCCAGGGCAACCCCAAGGGCATCAAAGACTGGGACGATCTGATCAAGCCCGGCATCAGCGTCATCACCCCCAACCCCAAAACCTCGGGCGGCGCCCGCTGGAACTACCTGGCCGCCTGGGAATTTGCCAAGCGCAAGCTGGGTAGCGAAGCCAAGGCCAAAGACTTTGTCCAGGCCCTGTACAAAAACGTGCCCGTACTCGACACCGGCGCCCGGGGCTCATCCATCACCTTTGCCCAGCGTAACCAGGGCGACGTGTTCATTTCATGGGAAAACGAAGCGCATTTGCTAGAGAAAGAATTTGGCAGCAAGGTGGACATCGTTTACCCATCAATCAGCATTCTGGCGGAACCCCCCGTGGCCGTGGTTGACAAAAACGTAGACCGCAAAGGCACCCGCGCCGTAGCGCAGGCTTACCTGGAATTCCTCTACACCGATGAAGGCCAGGACATTGCGGGCAAAAACTTCTACCGCCCGATCTCGGCCAAAGCGCAGGCCAAGTACGTTAAGCAGTTGCCCAAGATAAACCTGTTCACCATTGAGCAAGCCTTTGGCGGCTGGGCCAAAGCCGACAAAGCCCACTTTGCCGACGGCGCCAGCTTTGATCAGATTTACTTGAAGAAGTAAAACCAAGCCGACTGACCTGCTGTTATATGTTTTTATTAATAAACAAATGGGAAATAAGTAGTTTGAGTTTTAAAGACCGCCCTTCACAATCCGCCCACATTTATTCTGCCTTGGACACATTATGAAATTTAAACAAAAACTGACTCTGGTACTTGCTGGACTTGCTATAACAGCTACCAATTTAGTAGCGGCACAAACCACGCTTTTAAACGCTTCTTATGACGTCGCGCGTGAGTTTTACAAGGACTACAACGGCGCCTTCGCGGCCCACTACAAGAAAACTACCGGCAAAGACGTCAAGATTGACCAGGCCCACGGCGGCTCCAGCGCGCAGGCGCGCGCGGTCAACGACGGCCTGGACGCCGATGTGGTGACGATGAACACCACCACCGACATCGAGTTTCTGGCCAGCACCGGCGTGGTCGCCAAAGACTGGGCCAAGCGCTTCCCGGGCAACGCCTCACCTACTTCGAGCACCATGCTGTTTCTGGTGCGCAACGGCAACCCGAAAAACATCAAGGACTGGGATGATCTGGTCAAACCCGGCATTCAGGTGATTGTGGTCAACCCAAAAACCGGCGGCAATGGCCGCATGGCCTACCTGGCCGCCTGGGGCTACGTGCGCAAAACCGGTGGCACCGACGCGCAAGCGGCCGCCTTTGTCGCCAAGCTCTTTAAAAACGTGCCTGTGCTGGCCAAGGGCGGGCGCGATGCGACCACCATCTTTTTGCAGCGCAATATTGGCGACGTGCTGGTGACGTTTGAGTCAGAAGTGGTGTCAGTGGACCGCGAGTTTGGCGCGGGCAAGGTCGATGCCATTCACCCCTCGGTCAGCATCGTGGCTGAAAACCCCGTGGCGGTGGTGGAACGCACTGTCGCCAAAAAAGGCACGGGCGAATTGGCCAAAGCCTATCTGGACTACCTGTACTCAGATGAGGCGCAAGAGATTGCCGCCAAACACGCATTGCGACCCCGCTCTGCCGCCATCCTCAAAAAATACGCCAGCACGTTCAAACCGATTCAGTTATTCACGGTGAACGAGTATTTCGGTTCTTTCGCTGAAGCACAAAAAGTGCACTTCAACGACGGCGGCCAGTTTGACAAGATTTACACCGTTAAATAAATGACTGCATCTCTGATTTCTTTGCCGCTGCCAGCGGCGGGTGAGGTGCGCAAGCGTTCGCCCAAGCGGGTGCTTGCGGGCTTTAACCTCACACTCGGTTACACCCTGATGTACCTGAGTTTGATTGTGCTGATTCCGCTGTCAGCACTGGTGTTCAAAACCTTCACCCTGACTTGGGAACAGTTTTGGGCCGCAGTAGCCAGCCCGCGCGTGGTGGCCTCGTACCAGCTGACCTTTGGCGCCTCGCTGGTGGCGGCATTGGTCAACGTGGTGTTTGGCCTACTGGTGGCCTGGGTGCTGGTGCGCTACACATTTCCAGGCAAAAAAATCGTTGACGCGCTGGTGGACTTGCCTTTTGCCCTGCCCACGGCGGTGGCTGGCATTGCGCTGACCGCGCTACTAGCCGACAACGGCTGGGTCGGGCAAGTGCTGGCGCCTTATGGCATCCAGCTCGCCTTTAACCGCAACGGCATCGTCATTGCGCTGATTTTTATCGGCTTGCCGTTTGTGGTGCGCACCGTGCAGCCGGTTCTGGAAGACATGGAAAAAGAGTTGGAAGAAGCCGCCACCTGCCTGGGTGCCACGCGCTGGCAGACCTTTCGCTTTGTGATTTTTCCCACCATTGCCCCGGCTTTGCTGACCGGCTTTGCCATGGCTTTTGCCCGCGCCATTGGTGAATATGGCTCGGTCATTTTTATCGCCGGCAACATGCCGATGGTGTCAGAGATCACCCCGTTGATCATCATTGGCAAGCTGGAACAGTACGACTACGCCGGTGCCACCGCCGTGGCCGTGGTGATGCTGGTGTTCTCATTCGTCTTATTGCTGATCATCAACGCGCTGCAAGCCTGGCAGCGCCGCCGCTCGGGAGCCGCCTCATGAGTACGCGCAACTTGCGCAACGCCAGAGCAGGCACCACCGAGCCCACTTGGGTGAAGTGGAGCTTGATTTCCATCGCGCTGGGCTTTATGTTTTTGTTCTTGCTGTTGCCACTGGCTGCGGTGTTCACCGAGGCCATGCGCAAAGGTTTGGGTGCCTTTCTGGAAGCCCTGAAAGAGCCTGACGCCTGGAGCGCGATCCGCCTCACGCTGATTACGGCCGCCATTGCGGTGCCGCTGAACCTGGTGTTTGGCGTGGCTGCGGCCTGGTGCATTGCCAAATACGAGTTTCGGGGCAAGGCTTTCTTAACCACGCTGGTGGACTTGCCCTTCTCGGTTTCACCCGTGGTGGCTGGCCTGATTTACGTGCTGATGTTTGGCGCGCATGGCTGGTTTGGCCCTTGGCTGCAGGCGCACGACATCAAAATTGTGTTTGCCGTGCCGGGCATTGTGCTGGCTACGGTGTTTGTGACGTTTCCGTTCATCGCCCGCGAATTGATTCCGCTGATGCAGGCGCAAGGCACAGAAGAAGAGCAAGCCGCTATGGTGCTGGGCGCCACGGGTTGGCAAACCTTTTGGCATGTAACGCTGCCCAACATCAAGTGGGGCCTGGTCTATGGCGTGATCTTGTGCAACGCGCGGGCGATGGGAGAGTTTGGCGCGGTCTCGGTGGTGTCAGGCCACATTCGCGGTCAGACCAACACGCTGCCCCTGCACGTCGAGATTTTGTACAACGAATACCAGTCCGTCGCCGCCTTTGCCGTGGCCTCGCTGCTGGCCTTGCTGGCCCTGGTCACGCTGCTGATCAAGTCGGTGGTGGAGTGGCAGTCCGAGCGCGAGCAACAAGCCGCCGCCGAGCTGTCGCCTGAGGCGCCGCGCTAACGTTTCCCATGAAAAACCACCGCGTCATTGCAAGATTCCCCCTCGTCATTGCGAGCGAAGCGCGGCAATCCATGAGCCCTCGAAACAACAAGATGGATCGCCACGCTACGCTCGCGATGACGGTCAGTTAGAAAGAAATTTATGAGTATCGAAATTAGAAACGTCAGCAAAGAGTTCGGCACCTTCCAGGCGCTGCGTGATGTGAGTCTGGACATCAACTCGGGCGAGCTTGTCGCCCTGCTCGGCCCCTCGGGCTGCGGCAAAACCACACTCCTGCGCATTATTGCGGGACTGGAAACGGCCGATGTGGGCAGTATTTTGTTCAGCGGCGAAGACACCACCGATGTGCATGTGCGTGAGCGCAACGTGGGTTTTGTGTTTCAGCATTACGCCTTGTTTCGCCACATGAGCGTGTTTGACAACGTGGCTTTTGGCCTGCGCATGAAGCCGCGCGCCACGCGCCCCAGCGAGGCGGTCATCAAGCAAAAAGTTCACGAGTTGCTGGGCTTGGTGCAACTGGATTGGCTCTCGGACCGTTACCCGGCGCAACTCTCGGGCGGCCAACGCCAGCGTATTGCCTTGGCGCGTGCCCTGGCGGTAGAGCCCAAAGTGCTGCTGCTCGACGAGCCGTTTGGCGCGCTGGACGCCAAGGTGCGCAAAGAACTGCGCCGCTGGTTGCGCCGCCTGCACGACGACCTGCATGTGACCAGTATTTTTGTCACCCACGACCAGGAAGAAGCCCTGGAAGTCTCAGACCGCGTGGTGCTGATGAACGCCGGCAAGGTGGAGCAAATTGGCTCGCCGCAAGAGGTGTGGGACCACCCGGCCAGCCCGTTTGTGTACGGCTTTTTAGGCGATGTGAACCTGTTTCATGGCCGCGCCCATGAAGGCGAGATGCTCATCGGCGAAGACCACCACGGCCTGCGCCTGTCCACCCCCGAGCACCACGCTGCACAAGACGCCAAAGCCTTTGCCTACGTGCGGCCCCATGACCTGGAAGTGCGCCGCTACACGCCGGGCGCCAGCGCCACCGAGCGCGCCCTGGGCATCGTGGCCAAGCTGACCCGTGCCATTGTGGTGGGGCCGATTGCCCGGCTGGAGTTGTTACCCCTGAATGCGACCGCAGCTCATGGTGAAGACATCATTGAGGCGCATATTCCCGCCCAGTTGTTTCACGAATTGGGCCTGCAAATCAATGAGACCCTGGTGCTGACGCCGCGCAAGGCGCGGGTATTTGTGGCGACTTGAAGTTGGGTGGCCCTAAAGCCTAGTGCGCCTGCCAGCGCACCCGGTACACCGCCAAACCCGTCAAAGCGCCATCGCCATTTGTGTTCGCCCGCTTGGGCTAGCGGGCGGTCAGGCAATAACGTCAAATCACCGGAATTCATGCAATTCAAAACAGTAGTGAGCTATCGGAATGGTCATGCACTGTGTTTGAATACAGCTAAATTCAAAATATCAACTGCCAGTATTTGAGGAGCTGCCATGAAGAAAACGCCAAACCTTCCCGATACCGACGAGATGGAGTCCGCGCTTTTAGCCAATATTCGCGCGCTGATCGCATCTGCCCGTAATACGGTTGCCCGTGGCGTTGATCTGGTGCAGGTTCACACCAATTTTGAGATTGGTCGTCATATCGTGGAGTTTGAGCAGCAAGGCGAGGGCCGGGCGGAATACGGCACGCAAATGCTCAAGCGCTTGGCAGAACGCCTGACTGCCGAATTTGGCAGCGGCTTCTCAGCCACCAACCTCAAACTCATGCGCCAGTTTTATGCACTCCACGGCCAAAGAATTGGTCAGACAGCGTCTGGCTTATTCCAGACCCAGACACGGCAGCCAATTGGTCAGACACTGTCTGACTTATTGGTCACCACGAAAAACCGCCCCTTCACCCTCAGCTGGTCCCACTACGTTTTTCTGCTGGGTATCAAAAAGGCGGATGAACGCAGCTTTTATGAAATCGAATCCACCCACCAAAACTGGACGCTGCGCGAACTGCGTCGCCAGTTTCAAAGCGGCCTGTACGAGCGCCTGGCCCTGAGTCGCGACCAGGACGGCATTCGGCAACTGGCCCAACAAGGGCAAATCATCAGCCAGCCAAAGGACCTGCTCAAAGAACCCCTGGTGCTGGAGTTCTTGGGCCTGTCAGAACAAGCCCGGTTTTCCGAGTCGGACCTGGAAGCGGCCATCATCCACCAGATAGAACACTTTTTGCTGGAGCTGGGCAAGGGCTTTTTGTTTGAGGCCCGGCAAAAGCGTTTCACCTTTGACGACGACCATTTCTTTGTGGACCTTGTGTTTTACAACCGGCTGCTGCGCTGCTATGTGCTGATCGACCTCAAGATCGGCAAGCTCACGCACCAGGATTTGGGTCAGATGCAGATGTACGTTAATTACTTTGACCGCTACGTCAAAACCGATGCCGAAGCGGCGACCGTCGGCATAGTGCTTTGTAAAAAGAAACACGAGTCGCTGGTGGAAATCACCTTGCCCAAAGACGCGAACATCCACGCCCGGGAATACCTGCTTTATTTGCCGAGCAAAGAAGAGCTGCAGCGGAAGCTGGCGGAGTGGTCTGAGGTTGGGATAGAAATTGGCCCTTAGCCCATGTTAAATATGCTTAAGCAGCTATTTAATATGTAGCACCAAGATCGACCACCAGTGAAATGACTTACTCAGCATCAGAGGGGTCAGCGTTATTAAGCTCCGCAAACTTGGCCGCCATCGTCGGGTTGCCCCGTGTCAACTTCTTGATCGTCACGTCTTGCGCCTTGTCGTTTGCAAGACGCAGGTTTCGATCAGTGCCCAGCAGTGCGTCCTTGGTTTTCTGCAGGTGGTCGATGGATTTATCGATCTCATCGATGGCCTTTTTAAAGCTATTGGATGCGAGGTCGTAGTTGCGCGCGAAGGCGGTCTTGAAGGTATCGAGGCTGGCCTCAAAGTTCGTGATGTCGATGTTCTGCGCCCTGACCAGCGCCAGCTCTGATTTGTACTTGAGCGAGTTCATCGCCGCGTTGCGCAGCAGCGTGATGATGGGAATAAAGAACTGTGGGC
Organism: Comamonadaceae bacterium; assembly: GCA_947372745.1. Lineage (GTDB taxonomy): Bacteria > Pseudomonadota > Gammaproteobacteria > Burkholderiales > Burkholderiaceae_C > Rhodoferax. The sequence continues at coordinate 88,710 of CANBUY010000001.1, forward strand.
GGATGATGTACATCTTGGGGTAGCGGTGGAACACATCCACGATGCCGGTGTTGTACAGCTCACTGTCGGGCTCCAGCAGGGAGACCAGCACGGCATATTCGCACCCCTTTTCAAGGCGATCCTTGTCCAGCTCCTTCAGAAAGTCCTCGTTCTTGTTCTTGGTGCTGGTGCGGTCGTTCTCATTTTTCATCTCAAACATAACTGACACGATCTCGGTGCCTGGCTCGTCCAGGTCACGAAAAATGTAGTCGCCCTTGCTGCCGGTCCGGGCGTCGTTGTCTTTCTCAAAATAAGCGCGTGGAAACGCTGTCGCGCGAATACGGTTGAACTCCGTCTCGCAGTGCTGCTCCAGCGTCTCGCCCACCATCTTGGTGGACAGGCGCGCCTTCATGTCGCGCAGGCGCTCTATCGCATCATCGCGGTCTTTGATCTGCGTCTCGTACTTGTCTTTGAGCGACTTTTCTGCGAGTTGTTTTTCAAGTTCAGCCAGCGCCAGGCCACTCTTCAGCTCGTCGCGTTCCCGCTCGACCCCATTCACAGCCTCGGTGATCGCCAGCTTTTGTATTAGCTCGGCGGCGTCTAGTTTGGCCCTCAAACCTTGAATCTCCGCGTCCTTGGTCGCGGCGGCACTTTGCAGCCCGTTTGCAAGCTTTGCCTCGGCCAGTTCTGAAGCCGCTAGCTTTTCACGCCTAGCCTGATCAAGTTCGTTTGCGAGCGCGTCACGTTCTTTTTGCACCAAACTCAGGGCCTCGGTAACGGCCAGCTTGCGCGCTACCTCACCCGCATCAAGCTTGGCCTTGAGTGCCTGGATTTCTGAATCCTTGGCGACAGCAGTCTTCTGCATGGCGCTGGCAACCTGGGCCTGGGCAAGCTCGACGGCATTGCGCTTGTCTTGCTCGGCCAATTCAAGGCGCTCATGCAACTGCTGCTCAAACGCGCCGTCGCGCACTTGCTTCAGGATATCTGCGTATCCCGCCTCGTCGATTTTGAATGCTTTGCTGCAGTGGGGGCAAATGATTTCATGCATGTTTGTGCGTCCTGTTTTTGTTAGTTGTTGGTAAATAGAACCTTGCGCAGCCGGGATTGTCCGGAGCGGCTTGGGCGTTCTATCCTATATAGAACCTATATAAATCAATAGCTTAAACAGGATTAGCCTAGCCTAATAGGATAAAAAGATAGACAGCCAACGGCCAATTACATCAAGTTATCCTATTTTTGTGGCACCAGCCGCCATCGCGCACCTGGCCCCTTGCGCTCTGGTGCAATGAGGTTGCGGCGGCTCAAGTCAGCGAGCAGGTTTTTGATCCGGTTGCGCTTTTGTGCATCGCTCAATACATCGGGCAATTTGGCCCGCATCACCGCTTCCAGCTCCTCACGTTTGCACGCCGTAAAGTTGCGCAAGTGCTGCAACACCAGCTCCCGGTAAAAGGCTGAATCCAGCCCCTTGTTCAGGGTGTGCTGGGCTTGCTCACCCATCACCTGTGCGACCTTGGCCGACACATGGATATTGGGTGTGCGGCCTTCAATCAACTTTCGCGCGCGCAGTGCCCGGGCATCAACTGCACTGATAGGCAGGCGCTTTTGCACCTTGTCCAGCAAGAACACATCCATTAACGACAAATCCGGCTGCTGTCCTGGTGGGCGATGGCGTTGTGCAAAGCCTCGCGAATCACCCAGGCATCGTATTGCGGCACCTCGGTAGGAAATAGCGTGCCCGGCGGCAAGTAGCGCACCGTAAGGTTGCGAACCCGTGCAAACAGTGCGTCAGGGGCCAGCAGCAGGGGTAAGCCATAGTGCTGGTAATCCAGCACTGTGCCATCGGCATCCTTGAGCACCCACGACACCTGAGGCGGCAGCGGCAGAAACTGCGCCGACTCGTCTTTGCCAAAAAGCAACAATGCGGCCCGCGTCAATTGCCCGCCCCGGCTGAGCTTGAGCTTGGACAGCAGCGTGGGCACGTCCCAGCCTGCCACCTCACCCGCCAGATGCGGATGCTTCTCTGCAAAACGCTGCCGCCCCACGGCCAGTGCGGACGCGTCCAGATCGGCCACAGTGGCGGTGCTCACCAGCTCAGCGGACCAATCGGCCCGCGTATTCAGCCTTGCCCACAGCCGGGCCTCTTTGTCGGCATGGCTGGCAAGTTTGACCTTGGCGCTGTGGATGCGGATGTACTCGACCTCATGAAAACTCACCGGCTGCGCCACAGCTGCAGGTACGCGCAGCACCACCACAGGCTGGTCTTGGTAGTCACACGCATCAAAACGGAAATCCAGCTTGGGCCGCAAGTATTGGTGCAGCCATAAATCCAGAATTTGTGCCCCCACCTTGGCTGCGCCAGGTGTGAAGCGGGTTCCCACTACCCGGCGGGTGTCGTTTTCAATACCCCAGACCATGTAGCCAAAAGGCTCACCGTCCAACGCTGCCGCATTGGCCAGGGCAGAGACGTACTCGCCCATGGTGTGCGGATCGTCGTTGTGCTTGAACTCCAGCCACTCGTGTTCACCCGCTTGGGCCAGCAGGCGGTCAAGCAATAAGGTCAGATCACCGGAATTCATGTTTTACGCCGTTCATAAATTAATAGCTGCTCTAGCACGTTACATAAGGGCTGCAGGCACTTTTTGCTTACTTTTTCCAGTCGCAACGGTGAGGACCGCGGTCACGGCCAGCTTGCGCGCTACCTCACCCGCATCAAGCTTAGCCTTGAGTGCCTGGATTTCGGAATCCTTCGTTGCTGCAGTTTTCTGCATGGCGCTGGCAACCTGGGCCTGGGCAAGCTCGACGGCATTGCGCTTGTCTTGCTCGGCCAATTCAAGCCGCTCATGCAACTGCTGCTCGAACGCGCCGTCGCGAACTTGCTTCAAGATATCTGCGTACCCGGCCTCATCGATTTTGAATGCTTTGTTGCAGTGGGGGCAGATGATTTCGTGCATGTCGGTGCGTCCTGTTTTTGTTAGTAGCGTTCAATCGGTCATCTGCGTTTGGCAAGGCGAACGTGCCCCTTTGTTAGCCGGTAAATCGAGCACGGACCATTTACTCCTTTATCGGCCACACAGGCAATCGTCTGGCCCTAGGCATCACGTCACCGGGCGCATGTGCGTGGCCCCGGCGCCCACGACGCGCTCCAGCGTGGCGACTGCATCCGGGTGCATAGCGCAATTTAAAAGCAGGGCGCTGCGGGGCTGAAAACGCAAGCGCCGTGCAGCCCGTTTAGGCGCAGTCTGTCAGATTTTCAAATTTCAGGCGACCTCTCGTGGGGGAATTACAGGATCACCGATCAAATTAGGTATGGTCTTTTGAATAAGCTTTACACCCGGTTCTTTTGCGCCGGTTACGTGCTTAGTAATCGCCATTCGAATGAGGTGCTCAATTTCCTTTAGAGTTGGATTGGAAGCATAGCTATAACGATATTGGGTTCGCAAAGCCCGGTAAACATCAAGTAAATAGAAAGAATTCTTTTGTATCGACGAAATGTAATCTCGGATTATCTCGCTCCAGTTTCTTGGTCTTTGAGAAATAAGCAATAGTGCCAATTCATGTTTTCTCAAGTCGATAGTTTCTTTCAAAAAAACATCAATGAGAAGCGGCCCCATTTTCTGAGAGTGAAGATCATCTTTCGACCACCTAACAACATTGCTAGGAATTTCAACTAACACCGCAATTAAACGTTCTTTTGCAGTAGCCCCGAAGTTACCTTCTAAAACAAACGCAACACCATCAAAAATGGCTTCCCCCCTTTCAGCGAGAACGGGTAAGATAACCAACAAGACCATTGTCAACTGCTCCCAGCACTTTAGAATTTCTTCCAATAGTGCTCGTTTTGTGGCTGGTGCAACATAATCGCTATTTCTTAATGCCTTTGACGATGCACGCAAAGTCTGCATTAAGCACGTAACAGATTGCTCAGCGAAAATGCTGACGCGTTGATCGTAGGGGCGAGATAAGTCGTATCCTTGATCCGCAAAGCGGTCCTTAATCTCCGCTGGTAGATTTGAGTCTCTTACCCCAACCTCGATCTCAGTTTGCATCTTTTCAAGAGCTGCAGGTGATGGTGTCCACTGTGCCAACCGGTAAGGGTCCAGGTTTTTTGGCAAACCACATTTTTCTTCAACTTGTTGCCGCAGGCTTGTAAGATCATTCGTCAATACCCTAAGAGCGTCGTCCCGCTGCCTGTCGATTCCAGTGTAAAACTCAATTACCTCGGGCATGCTCGAGTATCTTAAATCAGTAAGAATGAAGTTCGCAAATGCATTGTCGTGATGCATTCTCAGTGCCGCAAAGTAGTAGATCCAAAAGGAAAATCTAAAAACAAACTCACCATCTCTACATACAAGTATATTATTCATACTTAAGACATCGAATACCACCTGCACTTCCAGATCGATATAGCGCTCACGACAACACTGTTGCAACGTCTCAAGAAAGTGTCGACGGGAGAATGTGAATATATTTTTCTTTATGAGAGTTTCGCAAAAATATCCAAGTACAAACTCGCAATCTTTTAAATCTGGTCGCGCCTTGTAAGTTGGAAGATTATCTACATTAAAAAGCAAAAAAAGTATTCTCTTAATCATCTCTGAACGATTGACGGGGCTATCCTCGAAATCGTATTCAGATACCTTTAGTAAAGTCAAACAATTGAGTGGCGTTCTGTGGAGATTCAACATCTCAAGATCTGATGTGATTTTTGTAATGACAGAGTTCTCATCTCCAACTTGGCGCTGATCGTTATAGTCAGAGACAATTCGTCGGATATGGTTTCTAGACAGCGTCCATAGGTAAAGTGACTGAAAATTAACTTCAATGCCATGAGTTGATAATCGCTCGCTACTTATGGATATTGGCTCTAATGTATGCATGCAGACAATTGGAATACCGGGAAAATGCCCAATTAACTTTGCAACAATTTTCCAAGCATCCTTTGTTGTGCTGCTTATCGAATCAATGATTACGCATTTGACTTCGCTGTGCGCAAGACCAACCTCGCTTAATTCCCGCGCTGTGGCATTTTTAATTGTGCTTGGTTTTAGTTCTGTCGCATCGAAATATAGCCAAAGTTGGTTATATTTAGCCCATGCCTCTTTAATTAAGAAGTGTGCTAAACAGGTAAGTCCAAACTGGGGTGAAGAATGTATTGCCGATGAAGTTGGTGTGCGGATAAACTCATTTAAGTCGATTGTTTCAATGCTGGCTTCATCGCGCTCAACTTCTGGCTTTGTTTTAACAATCGGGTCTACCCACACTGCTGGCTGCCCGGGAAATGAGACTAGCGCTTCGCGCAAGCGCTTATCGTGATACTTAAAAACTAGATCTATGGATTGGATATTGCTTGATTTGTTGCCAGGTGAAGGTGAATCGGTTAAATATACCTTTCCGCTGTCATGATTTGCGAAGTCGACGCCAGCTACAAATGTTTGATGCTTTGTCCATTGACGATATATTATTTCTGTTGGCCCAGCAGATTCATCTAGTTTAATAATGGCATAGCCTAGTCGATCTCGCTTACTGCTGTATAGAGCAGGTGCGAAACATTGAATTTGAGACTTTCCAGAATTTATTACATGTAGTTTAGATTGCTCGTGCTCATGACCATGAAGAGCAACTGCAAATTTAGGTAGTAATGCTTTCAGTTCCTGTTGAGATGACTCGCTAAGCCAATTCAGGGGGTGGTGCATGACCAACAACTTCCATTTGCTATTTGTCTTTTGCAGCCATTCGTGAATGCTTCGAGTATCGACTTGCAATCGCCCTTTGTCCACAACCGATTTCCCGTCTTTGATCAGGCCGCCACTGCTGCATAAAGCGGAATTCAGACAATAAATACCTACTTCATTAGTCAAATTCCAACCTGCACCTGTTGATTTTTCAGCGCCTGCGCCGAAGACTGCGAACTGACTTTCGAAGGTTCGATAAGTGGCAAATTTTTCTGTTAATACATTTGGTGCTTTTAGGACAAATTCATTAAAAGCAGTTTCATTAAGTTTCTGGGAAACTACGCCCTCGTGGAGTATGTATTGGTCATTAACCCATCCTTGGCTGAGGTCGTGATTTCCAGGTACACAAATTCGTTTATCTTTGGTTACGCCTAACGAGTTAAGTCTTTCGTCAAAAATAGTTAAAAAATCCTTATATTGATTTTCATCATTTCCCCTTTGTGCGATGTCGCCGCTGAATGCAACAAAAACTTCTTTAGACCCAATGCTTTGTAGTTGTATCGTTAGATCTGAGAAAAATGCATCAATGACTGCTCTGTGATTTTCGTAGCATCCGACAATATTATGAAAATCTGATAGGTGGATGATTGCTATAGTCAATTTATATTTCCTTCGTCATTGTTTACTTGCTGCGCACTAACATTAATTTCTCATTGAAACCTGATACAGGCCTTGAGTGTCTTACATATGAAAAGTTTTCTTGTTTTGAACATTTGTTAGCTACGACTATTTCAATCTGACCCCAAATACTAGCTCTAGGGTTGTAGTGATTAACAGCCACTGCATAGCCCTTGTCGCCGCCACAGAGAACACCCACGCCGCTTCCTGCTCGTCTTCGCCCTTGGCAGGCATGTGCCCCACACCTGCCAGCGCCACCACGGGCAACTCCAGGCCTTTGCTGACCTTCATGTCATCACTCATCATCCAAGTCCCCCAACAACACCCCGCGCCGCGCCAGCCGCTCACGCGCTTCAAGCAATGCTGCATGCAGCTTTTGCTCCAGCTCCGCTTTGGGTGGCAGTTCGGTCCAGTACTCGGCCACGGTGATGCCGTCTTTGTGCATTTGCAGCAGCTCCACCTGTTCGCGGCTGGATTCGGCGCACAGAATGAGGCCGATGGGGGCCTCTTCGCCCGGCTGGCGCTCGTGTTTGTCCAGCCATTTCAGATAGAGCTCCATCTGACCCTTGTGCGCGGCTTTGAAGCGGCCCAGCTTGAGTTCGATAGCCACCAGGCGTCGCAGGCGGCGGTGATAGAAAAGCAAGTCCAGATAAAAGTCGTCGCCGTCAATGACCATGCGCTTTTGGCGCTCTACAAACGCAAAGCCCCGGCCCAGCTCCAGGATGAAGGCTTCCAGCTGGCGCAGGATGGCAGCTTCCAGATCGGCTTCGTCATGGCCTTGGCGCAGGCCCAAGAAGTCGAGAAAGTACGGGTCTTTGAAAACTTGTGCGGGGGCTTCGCCTGGGTTAACGACCGGCTCAATCTGAGAAGGGGCGGTCGCTTGCCAAGTGGCAAGTTCGGTGCGCTCGAAGGCCTTGCGTTCGATTTGGTGTGCCAGCTCGCGTACGCTCCAGCCGTCTTGTGCGGTCTGGTTGGCGTAAAACCGGCGGGCTTGCGGGGTTTTCAGCGCCACGATGGCCACCATGTGGCTCCAGCTCAATTTTGCCGACAGTGTCGACACAATTGCCGCGTCCGGAAAACCTTCCGCGAACTTCACCATGCGGCGCAGGTTGCGCGACTCAAATCCCCGGCCAAATTCTTGCGTCAGTTGTTGGCCTAGCTGGTCCAGCAGTTGGGCTCCATAGCTTGCGCGGCCTTCCCCCAGCACCTCGGTGCGCAGCCTATGGCCCACATTCCAATACAGCCGCGTCAGCTCCGCATTCACAGCACCGGCCAGCCGCTGGCGGCTGCTGGCAATCAGCGCGCGCAGTTCGTCATGCAGGCTATCGGCAGGCGCAGGCACCAGCTTGTGTGTCGTATCAATCATGTTGTTTTCCTGGCCATGTCCCCAACTTACTGCCAAACCCCCATCCACCCCAATCACCAACCGCTGGCGGTTGATAGAAGTCGTTGAATCCTAGTGAATTTTATTATTATCACCTAAGCTGTATCGCCCAACGCAATGCGATATCAGCACGTTTTGTCCGATAGAGCCCGTAGCGGCAGTGCCTGCATTTCAAGGTGTTTCCGGGGTGCAAGACTGCAAACTCTTGCAGCACCAGTCGGTGTCGAGCCGGCTGTAGGTGTTGCCCTCCAGCCAGGAGGAGGCCCAAGACAGGTCAATCAGCAAGCGATTCAGAATGTCGCGCGCAAAGGTGTCCGCCGGTGTTTGCTCAGTGCGCGCGCTGCCCTTGCTTGCCAACGCGCAAGAGCACCTTACTTAGTGCGCCTCCCAGCGCACCAGATAAACCGCCAAGCCGGTGAGCGCGCCATACACCAGCATGGCCAGGCCAATGAGGGCAAACATGTCGTCAACAGGTGCGCCCTGGCTCACCAGCGCCAGGCCGCCCAGCGCTACCAAAGCCAGGCGAACTGTGCCCGCCAACACGGGGCCGAGTAGCTTGCCCGCGCCCTGTGAGGCAAAGTACAGGCACAGGCCAAAGCCAAAAAAGGCGTAGCAGGGGCCTGCCCACAAAAAATAGACGCGTGCATTGGCCAAGACGGCTTGGTTGCTCGTGAACAGGGTCGACCAGGCATCGGGAAATACCGCCACCCCTGCGCCAATCACGCCCACCAGCACCGCCGACAAGCCCGCGCCCGTCCAGGCCACTTGGCGGGCGCGCGCTACCTTGCCCGCGCCCAGCGCCATGCCCACCATCGGCACGCAGGCCACGCCGATGGCGAAGGTGATGGGGATCAGCAAAAACTCCAGCCGCGTGCCAATGCCGTAGCCGGCCAGCGCCTCGGGGCCAAAGCCCGCCACGATTTTGGTGAGCACCAAAATAGTTAAAACGGTTTGCAAAGATGACAGGCTGGCGACGGCACCGACTTTCAAAATATCGTTAAAAAGGCCTCGCTTGAACACCGGGCTAAAGATCAAACGCACCCGGCTTTTGTCTGAGCGCAGATAACTGTAAAGATAGACGGCACCAAAGCTGAAGGCCAGCACCTGGCCCGCCGCCACCCCGACCATGCCCAACCGTGGAAAAGGCCCCCAGCCCAGCCCCAGCGCACCCCCCAAAAGCACCTGCCCCACGGCGACCAAAATCAAGGTCATAGACGGTGTTTTCATATTGCCCGAGCCGCGTATGGCGGAGGCAAACGCGTTGGTGAGCCAAATGCTGGTGGCGCCCAAAAATGCCATATTGGCATAGGCCATGGCGTGGTCAAGCGCTACCCCACTACCGCCGATCAACTGGAATATTGGGCGCCCCCAGATAAGAAACAAAGCACTGAACAGCAGGCCCAAAACGAGGGAGATAACCGTGGCGTGCAGCACCAGCGCATTGGCTTTGGCGTGGTCACCAGCACCAATGGCGCGGCTGATGGCGGCCGAAATACCGCCGCCCATGGATCCGGCCGAGAGCATTTGCTGCAGCATGATCATGGGGAAAACCAGCGCAATGCCCGCTAATTCGAGCGTGCCCAAGCGGCCAATGTAGGTGGTCTCGGCAATGCTGACCCCGGCGGTGGCCACCATCGCCACCATATTGGGCAAACTCAAACGCCAGATCGTGGGGAGGATGGGGTCCGACGTCAGGGCGTTTCGAGTGGTCATGGTGACTTTTTTGGGTGGTGCTGCTGAATGATGTCGCCGCAAGGCGGGGTGAAACACGAGGATACGCCCGAGCGATTTTTTGGCTGTCCCCGGCAGGACTTGGCGCTAATGCTTCCCCGTTGGAGCGGCGCCTCGCCGCGAAGGCCTGTACGAAATCATTAGGCCAGGACAAAAAGGCGGGTAAGTAAGGTTTCGCATTCAACCTTAACCCAGTTAAAACCGATTGATTATGCATACTTTTGTGCATATACTAAGCGCATGGAATTCACCTGCAACCCAACTAAGAACGACACCAACGTGCGCGAGCGAGGTTTGCCCTTGTTGGCAGCGCGGGGCATGTTCAATGCGGCAATGCTGGTTCTTGAAGATACCCGCACGGCTTATCCCGAGCGGCGCTTCATTGGCTACAACACCATTGAGGGGCTTCAGAAAGGCCAATGACCGTGAAAACAAAAAATTTGAAACTCAAAACCTCTGAGGCTGCGCCGGTCATCGACTGGGCGGCAGCAGATGCTGCGCTATTGGCTGATACGCCCGATGACGACAGCCCCGAGCTGACAGCAGCCCAAGCGGCGCAACTTCGTCCGCTGGGTGAAGTCCTGTCAGGGTTTTCTACCGGCAAGACGCGCATCACCATCAACCTAGACGATGCCGTGTTGCAGGCTTACAAGGCGCGTGCCGGTGGGCGCGGCTACCAGACGCTGATTAATGAGACGCTGCGCCGAGGTTTGGCAGTGGATGCCGTCAAGGAAGCGCTACGCGAGGTGATTCGCGAGGAACTTCACACCGCCTAAGGGCAGTCAGTCATCGCGCTTTACGCTGAGGGCACTCTTTTTAGGCGTAGGGGGTAAATGAATAGCTTTTCTTTACCAGCCTGCACCTCGCTCAGTACGCCAATGGCGGTCAGCTCTTTCAGGTAGCGCGAGGCCGATTGACGCTGGGCAATGTCTTTTTCGACCAAATTGCCGATGCGGGTGGTGTCCAGCAGCAGGCGGTAGTAATTAGCCTTGTGCGCAATGATGTGCCGGCTAAGGTAGAGGATGGGCAGTATCAGCAGCTCGGCCTGGATCAGATACAGGATGTTGAGCACCCGGCCCGTGCGGCAGACTTAGCAGCGGCACTTGGTTCCAGGGCTCATGAGCGCGCCAAATGGATGCCGGGTCAGTCATGTCGATGCCATCGACAGGTGTAAATAACGTGTCTAATTTTTCTCATTTCGTCGACATATCAAAGCACGGGCTCGCAAAAAGTGAGCAAGGGCTGGAGGGAGCCCCCCTGCGCACCCTCTTCATCTTTTTTAAACTCACTTCCATCAATGACCATGCAGAACCTTCCACGCCATGTACTCAGAGGGCCGCAGGCCATAGCGCGCCAGGACACCCTCGTGCAGGCGCCGGAGTTCTTCAACGAGCAGTGCCTGCACGTACGGCTGCTCATGCTCAGGAATATGCTCGGCCACAGATCGCTTAATGCTGGCAAGTGGGTCAAGCGCCGGTTGCGTGATGACCCTGCGGATGGTCTGCTTGATAAAGTCACGCCAAGCCAAACGAAGGGGGTCGGGCTCGGCTAGGCCTTGCTTGATAGCCTGATATTCCTGCGTCGAGCGCTCGTAGGCCCAAACGTAAAGGTCGCGCAGCAACTCCACACGGGTCATTTCGTACACGCCAAGGGTGGCGCGGCTGTAGGCCTGCTCCGGGACATCCAGAAAAGTCAGCGGACATAAATTGGCACGAAACAGTGGCAAATTCGCGGCCAATCGCGAGGTCCGTTTATTAATGTCCGCAAAGGGCTGCAGGTAGGGCAGGTGCACCATCATGAAGAAGGATTGCTCGAACGGGTCACGAATCTGCTGGGCCTTGCCAAGCAGTGCATCTAACGCGTCTTCAATTTGCTGCGGCGTCGACAGTGGGCGATAGACGCTTTTTCCGATATCGACGGCGTGCTGGCGAATTCGCCCTTCATCGGCCGGGTTAGGCAGCAAGTTTTCCGCCAGTGCGCTGTGAAGGTTCATCAAGGTGTAACGATTGAACTCGGCACTGTCGATGTTTTCGACCAGCAACTCGATCGCCGTCCGGTGGTTAAGAATCATCTGCGTTTCGATAGCGGCCTTGCCACTTGCAACCTTGCCGTGCTCGATGAGCTCACGCGTATCGAGCCGGGAGTAGGTGTTGCCCTCCAGGTGGCTCGATGCCCATGACAAGTCGATCAGCAAGCGGTTCAAAATGGCGCGACTGTAGGTGCCTGCAGACGCATCAACGTCAGCCGTTCTACCCATTTTGTGCAATTGACGGCGTAGCGACTCGGACAAATACCAAGTCTCATTAGGGCGGTAGGCTTCCAGAAAATCATGCTGATAGCCCACGGGCTTGCGCGCTTCTGGCGGCTGGTCAATATAGAGGAGGATGTCCTGGCTGTCAGCAGACAGGGGGATAAAGCTGGGGAAAATATCAGTTTTGGCGGCGAGTGTGACGGCATCAGACGGGGCGCCAACGTACAAATAACGTCGGGCTCTGCCCTCCCCTCGCGCCTTGACTTGGCCGCTCTCAATCAGCTTCGCTATCAGGCGCTGCGCCGTTCGTCTGGCTGTGTCAGGGTGCCCGATCAGGAGCTCAGCAAGCGTCAATCCGCGCTGAGATGTTTGAATGCTGTGGAGTAAGTCAGTGGTGGATGACATGGTGGTGTTGGCGCAGTTCGAGATTCAAGTGGCGCAATTTTGGCGCAGTTTATCGAACTGCGCCAGTTTTGACCAAGAAAATGGCGCAGTTCTTGGTGATTCAAGCCGGGATGTAGCGCTCACATAAAAAGGAGGCTGCAGGCGTTCACCTGATGCGCGGGTGAAACACCAGCACGCGCTCAACCGTTTTTTGTGCCGCCCCCGGCAGCGCTGCACGGCTAGGCGACCGGCCACAGCCATCGCAGCCACTGCCGCAGCCACCCTTGGCCTGCGCTATTTTCTCAAGGGCGTGTTCCAAAAATACCGGTAACGGCAAGCGCAACAAAGTGCGGGCCATCGCCTGACGCACAGCCAGTGGCAACAGCTGGCCTAGGGCATAGACGAAGCAGGCACTCACCACACAGCCCACCAACAGGTTTTGAATCCCCATGGTTCAAGCCCCGAGCCAGAGCGTGACACGGTAAGTCACGAACGAGGCGGCGTAGGCCAGTCCAAACAAATAGGACGCCATCAACACCGGGTAACGCCACGAATTGGTCTCGCGCCGTACCACCGCCAGGGTGGACAGGCATTGCGGCGCAAACACAAACCAGGCCAGCAGCGAATAGGCTGTGGCCAGCGACCAGCCTTGAGCGATGACGGGGGACAGCGCATCGGCCACGCTTTTGTCAGCCGCTGACAGGGAATACACCGTGCCCAAGGCGCCCACCGCCACCTCGCGCGCGGCCATGCCGGGCACCAGCGCGATGGAAATTTGCCAGTTAAACCCGATGGGCGCAAAGACCCACTGCAGCGCGTGGCCCATCATGCCGGCCAGGCTGTATTGGATCGCCGGGCCTTGAGAGGCGTCCCAACCCGCAGGCGGGCCGGGAAAGGTGGACAGGAACCACAGGATGACCATCAGCGCAAAAATAATGCCGCCCACCCGATTCAAGAAAATGCGGGCGCGCTCCCACAGACCCAGCCCCAGATTGCGCAAACTTGGGACCCGGTAAGGCGGCAGTTCCAACATCAGGGGCTGGTAGCTGCTTTTCATCCATACCCGCTTGAAGACCCAGGCCACACCCATGGCCGACACCACACCCGCCACGTACAAACCAAACAAGGTGAGCCCGCGCAGGCTAAACCACCCCACGTCGCGCTCGGGCACAAAGGCGCCAATCAGCAAGGCATAGACCGGCAAGCGCGCCGAGCAGGTCATGAGCGGGGCGACCATGATGGTGGCGAGCCGATCTTTCCAATTGGCAATGGTGCGCGTGGCCATGATGCCGGGAATGGCACAGGCAAAGCTTGAGAGCAGCGGAATAAAGGCGCGGCCCGACAGGCCCACCTTGCCCATCAAGTTGTCCAGCAAAAAAGCCGCGCGCGGCAAATAGCCCGAGTCTTCCAGCAGCAAGATGAAGAAAAACAAAATCAAAATTTGCGGCAAAAACACCAGCACGCCACCCACCCCGGCAATCACGCCATCCACCAGCAGGCTGCGCAGCGGTCCCTCAGACATGTGGGCCAAGGTCCAGTCGCCCACAGCCGACATGAGGCTTTTTATCGCATCCATCGGGAGGTTGGCCCATGAGAACACGGCCTGAAAAATCAAGAACAACACCGCAGCCAAGATCAGCAGGCCCCACACCGGGTGCATCACCAGCGCGTCAAGTCGGTATTGAAAACGGCCTTTGGCCGGGGCAAGTGGCGCCACCAGCGCCAAAATGCGGCGCACCTCTCGCTGCAAGTCGGCCGGGGTGGCTGCATCCACATGCGGCAGATAAGTGGGTGATTGGCCTTGAAGCGCGACCAGCGTGGTCGTCAGTTGCGCCAACAAGGCGGTGTGGCCGTCGTGTTTGATTGCGACCGTTTCTACCACTGGGCACCCCAACTCCACGGCGAGGCGGGGCAGGTCGAGCTTGAGCCCTTGCTGGCGCGCTGCATCGGCCATGTTGACCGCCACCAGCATGGGTTTGCCCAAGCGTTTGAGCTCCAGCACCAGGCGTAGGTTCATGCGCAAATTGGTGGCATCCACCACGGCCACCAGCACATCGGGCGCATCTTCCCCAGCGCGCTTGCCTTCAATCACGTCCAGCGTGACCTGCTCATCGGGCGTAGCGGGGCTCAGACTGTAGGTGCCGGGCAAGTCCACCACTGAAATGCTTTGGCCGTGGCTCAAATGGGCCGTGCCCACTTTGCGCTCCACCGTGACCCCGGCGTAGTTGGCCACTTTTTGGCGGGCACCCGTCAGCAGGTTGAAAAGTGCTGTTTTGCCGCAGTTGGGGTTGCCAACAAGCGCTATTTTATTAATAGCTGGTATAGCTTGACTGTATTGGGCTGGGGTCATATTTCTCTTAAATATCGCAGGTTTCAGCCAGGCGCACCTTAATGCAGTCCGCCTCCAGCAGGCGCAGGGCAAACAAGGTTTCACCCACCTGAACCGCCAGCGGTTCGCGCCCACCGGGACCGCGCCGTAGCAGTTGCACGGGCTCGCCCTCAATAAACCCCAATTCCCCCAAGCGCCGCAAAGTCGCTTCGCCCACGTCGCCGGAGCTCGCGAACACCTCCGACACAAAGGCGCGAGCCCCGTTCGGTAATTGAGAAAGTAGCATGGGGAAAACCTTTGGAAAAACGATCAGCAAGCGCCAACGTGGCCTGAATGCAAATGAGAGTCTATCGCATTTAGAAAACCAAGGGTGCCGTCGCCTCACTGCATCACTTGCCTTTCAAAGCACGCAGCAAGGCTTCACCTGTGTAAGCCGTTTTCTGGCCCGCCTCGGCCTGGCGAATCAAGGCAATGATGCGCTGGTTAGCCGGCGCGTCCAGCCCCAGCGAATTCGCCAGTTTCACCACGGCGCCATTCAAATAATCGACCTCGGTACGGCGCCCCATTTGCAGGTCGTCCCACATGGATGAGCGCGCCTCTTCGTCAATACGCAGCATGGCGGCAGCGACGCGAACAAACAAAAAGTCAGGCAAGCGCAGCAACCAAGGCAACAGTTTGGGCCCGATGCGGGCCACTTTGGCGGGCGCAATACCGGCGCGCTGCAAAACAGCCAAGGTCTCGGAAATCAGCAGCGCCAGACAACGCCGGTAAGCGCGCTGGGACAACTCCGCCTTGAGCGGCAAGCCCGACAAGGCGTTGACCGGGTTGTTCAGATTGAGCAAGAGCTTGCCCCACTGCACTTGTTCAAAATTATCAAATGCTTGCAAGGGAAGGCCTGCAGCCTTAAAGGCCGCCTGCCAGCGAGTCAAAGCAGGCGATGCCTGCACGCCGATGTCGCCTTCAGTGCCCCGGTGCAAACGCCCCTCGGGCAGCGCCACCACATTGAACGGCACCATGCCGGCCAGTACGGTGAGGTGCGGTAGTGCCTGTGCCAGCACCTCGGCATTGCCCACGCCGTTTTGCAAACTAATCACCAGCGCATTGGCCAGGGCGTGCTGGCCAATGGCTTGCGCGGCCTGCGCGGTGTCAGCACTTTTAACCGTGACCAAAATCAGGTGGGCCTCCTTCAACGCAGCCGGGTCTTCGGTGTAGGAAATTTGCGCGGCCTCCAAGACCCTGCGCGCGCCCAGCAAATCGGTCAAGTTCAGGCCATAACGCTCGATTTGCGCCCGCACGCGGGCACGCCCAATCAGCACCACATCAGAGCCACCGGCTATCAAGGAACCGCCCACATAGGCGCCAATAGAGCCCGCGCCAAACACTGCAATTTTCATAAATGCGAATACTTAGTAGGAAATTTTCAAACGACGGTAGAGGAAGCTGAGGACAAACAAGGGGCCGATCAGGAGGTAACGCACATCGTCAAAAAACGAAGGTTTTTTTCCCTCGATCTTGTGCCCAATGAACTGCCCGATCCAGGCCACTACAAACACAGCCAGTGAGATCTGCCACACCCAAGCCTGCGGTAACAGCGCCAAAATACCCAGCATAGCGCCCGACATCAGCAGCATACCCAAAGCAAAGGGCACGGAGAGGGTAAGGTAGTACACAAGTGACAGCATCACCAGTCCTAATGCGGCCAGCGGATGTGCGGACCAGAGCAGGCCAAGCAGAGAGAAAGCGATGACCGGAACGCAGACGAAGTGAATAACTTCGTTGGTGGGATGAAGATGGCTTTCGCCATAGGTGGCCAGCAGGCTCTCTAACGGTCTGGGCTTGATCGGCTCCATTTGCGCCTCCTAATGGTGGTTGTTGGTGAGATTCCGTTCTGCGTTTTTTACTGACTATGTCGCTGCGTGACCTGTCGAGTGCTCACCCCACTATTTTCACCTCCCAACAAACCACAGCCGCGTAACAAGAGCGACACCACATGCTCGGTGGCGCGTGCGTGGTCTTGCGCGCCCAGCTCGGCGCGCCCAAGCACCGCACAGACCTGAACATCAAAATCAGCATAGGTTTGGGTGGAGGCCCAGATCGTGAAGAACAGGTGCACGGCGTCCACCGGCGCCATACGACCGGCGCGAATCCAGCCGTCGATCACGGCCGCTTTGTCCTGCACCATGTCGCGCAACTCAGTGGCGAGCAAGCCCTTGACGACGGCGGCGCCATGCATCAGTTCGTTGGCAAACACCTTGGAGGCGTGGGGGCGCTGGGCTGACAAGGCCATTTTGGCGCGGATGTAGCTTTCAATCGCCGCCCTTGGGTCGGCCGTGGGCGTGATGACTTGCGCTGGCACCAGCCAGTCTTTCAGAGTGCGGGCCAGCACGGTGCGGTACAGCTCTTGTTTGGAGCCAAAGTAATAATGCAAATTAGCCTTGGGCAGGCCCGAAGCCTCGGCAATCGCTGCCATCGTGGCGCCGCCAAAACCGGCCCCGGCAAAGACCTGCTCGGCCGCGGTCAGGATTAGGGCCTCGTTGGCTTGGCGAATCTGGCCTTTGGTCGCCTCCTCGGCGAGGTCGGCTGTCGGGGGCGTGGCGTGGGGTTTCATCATTTCAAAAATAAAAAGGTGCCCACTGGGCACCTTGAGATCGTCTTGGCGGACGCAGTTTATCCGTTTATTTTTGCGCAGCGTCCCACACGGCATGCGAATAAGCGGCTTTGCCCGGGTCTTTTTTGATCACGGGTGAGCTGCCTGCAGCCAGCAAGACTTTGACGGTGCGCTCATAGGCGGCGGGTTCCAGGTAGCCCATTTTGGCGGTGCTGGCGGTGGTGATGAGTTTGGCCACGTTTTCCATCTGGCGCTTTTGCACCTTCTCAGTGGCACTGCCCGAACTGTCGGCGGCCACCACAATTTTGGCGGCTTCAGCGGGGTTCTTCACCGCGTCATTCCAGCCCTTGAAAGTGGCTTTGAGGAACTTGCCCATGCGCGCCACAAAAGCGGGGTCTTTGAGCTTGGCTTCCATCACATACAAGCCGTCTTCGAGCGAGGCCACGCCTTCTTTTTCATAGAAAAAGGTGACCAGGTCGCTCTCTTTGATACCCGCATCCACCACTTGCCAGTACTCGTTGTAAATCATGGTGGAAATACACGCCGCCTGGTTTTGCAACAGTGGATCTACATTGAAGCCTTGTTTGAGGATCTTGATGTCGGTGTCTTTGTAGCCCAGCTTGGCCATCCAGTTGAGGAAGGGGTATTCGTTACCACCGTACCAAACGCCCAGGGTCTTGCCCTTGAGGTCTTTCGGGCTGGTCACCCCGCTGGCTTTTTTGCAGGTCAGCATCAAGCCCGACTGATTGAACACCTGGGCGATATTGACCAGGGGCACACCGGCTTCGCGGGCGGCCAAAGCATCGGGCATCCAGTTCACCACCACATCCGCGCCATTGCCTGCAATGACTTGCACAGGCGAGATGTCGGGGCCACCGGGTTTGATGGTCACGTCCAGCCCCTCGGCCTTGTAGTAGCCCTTGCTTTGGGCCACGTAGTAGCCGGCAAATTGCGCTTGCGGCAGCCACTTGAGTTGCACCGTCACTTTGTCGGCGGCGCTGGCATTGACGCCCACCGTCACACCGCACACCGCCAACACCGCAGCCAGCAGGCTGTTGGTGAGTTTTGAAGAACGAATCATGAGTAGCTCCTAGGGGTTGATGAAAAAACTAACTTTCACGCACTGACGGGTGCCAAAAAGCGGCACGCCGTTCAATCTGAACCAGTACGGCATAGGCCACGGAGCCCGTGACAGCCGCCACCACAATCGCACCCCACACCAGCGGCATGTTCATGCGCGAGGCCTCGGTGGAAATACGAAAGCCCAGCCCTTGGGTGGGCGAGCCAAAAAATTCGGCCACGATGGCACCAATCAGCGCCAGCGTGGCGTTGACCTTGAGCGCGCCAAACATGAAGGGCAGCGCAGCAGGCAAGCGCAGCGCCAGCAAGGTGCGGCTGTAGCTGGCGGCGTAGCTGAACATCAGCTCGCGCTCCAGCTTGCCCGAGGCTTTGAGCCCGGCCAGGGTGGAGACCAGCATCGGGAAAAAAGTCATCAGCACCACCACGGCCGCTTTGGAAGGCCACTCAAAGCCGAACCACATGACGGCAATCGGGGCCACCGCCACCAGCGGAATCGTGCTGGTCAGGTTGGCCAGCGGCAAGAGGCCGCGCTGCAGGAAGGGCATTCTGTCAATGGCGACGGCCACCGCAAAACCCAAGCCAGAGCCCAAAGCCCAACCGATCAAGACCGCCTTGAGCACGGTCTGCACAAAGTCGCCCCACAAGGTGGGCCAGTGGCTGGCAATAGACTGGGCAATTAAAGAAGGCGGGGGCAGCAAGACTTTGGGTACCTCAAACACCACCACCAATAGCTGCCAAAAGTAAAGTATCCACACACCAAACAAAGCGGCGGTCAGCGAGGCATAAATTCGGGCGCCGTCCAGCGCGGCCACGCGTCGAATCGACTGCACGGCCAACACCGCCAGCAGAATCGTAGCCAACCAAAACAGCGGGCTGGGTGGCATCTCACTGGTAGCGCTGGGGTGCAGCATCAACACCAGCCCGCCGATCAGGGCGGCCAAGGCCAATGAAAAAGTCTTAAACGTAGTGCGGTTCATGGCTGGCTCCTGTGGCGCAGCACCACGCGCTCAATGAGCGCGACCACGCTGGTCAGCGTCAGGCCCAAAAGCGCCGACATGACCAGTGCGGACCAGATTTGAACCGTGTTGCCGTAGTAAGACCCGGTCAACAAACGCGCGCCCAAACCGGCGACCGCGCCGGTGGGCAACTCGGCCACCATCGCGCCCACCAGACCCGCAGCAATGCCCACGCGCAGGGCTGGAAACAAAAAGGGCAAAGCCGCAGGCAAACGCAGCAACCACAAGGCCTGCCATTTGGAGGCGGCGTAGGTGTGCATCATCTCGGTCTCAATCACTTGCGGTGAACGCAGGCCCTGCACCATCGCCACGGTGACGGGGAAAAAACACAAATACATGGCAATGACCGCTTTAGGTGCCACGCCTGAAAACCCCAGGCTGCCCAATATCACCAGCACGATGGGGGCAATGGCCAGCACCGGCACGGTTTGCGAGGCCACGATCCAGGGCAGCAAAGCCCGGTTCAGGGTGCGCGAATGCACGATGCACACCGACAAAACCAGCCCCAGCAAGGTGCCCATCACAAAGCCCCACAGCGTGGACTCGGCGGTGACCGCCACATGAAACAACAGGTTGCGCGGCGAGTCCAGGGGCCAGTCCACCAGACTGGACCAAAAATCAAGCGCCACTTGGTGCGGCGCGGGCAGCACCGGGCGCTGCATGGCCATGGTGGCCTGTAGTAAATCTTGCCAGGTCCAGGCGCCGTCTTGCGGCAGCACGCGCTCTATGGCGCCCGGCGCATTCAGCGCCCACGCCCCGGCGTACCAAGCCAGCAGCACCAAGAGCAGCATGACGGCGACCGGAAAACCAGCCGACAAGCGCGCACGCCAAGATGTCAAGGCACGGTCAGTCATGGTGCCCATCAGCCAAAGCCTCGCGCACCGCGTGCGCCAGTGCCACAAATTCAGGGGTGTCTCGCAGGCCCAGATGGCGCTCATTGGGCAGGGTGGACTCGATCACTTTGACAATGCGCCCCGGGCGCGGCGACATCACCACAATGCGCGTGGCCAGATAAACCGCCTCGGCAATCGAGTGCGTGACGAACACCACCGTGCGGCGCTCGCGCGCCCACAGTTGTTGCAGTTGCTCGTTGAGCCGGTCGCGGGTGATCTCGTCAAGCGCACCAAAGGGCTCGTCCATCATCAAAATACGCGGCTCAAATGACAGGGCGCGCGCAATGGAGACCCGCTGCTGCATGCCCCCCGACAACTGCCAGGGGTACTTGCCCTCAAACCCCGTCAGGCCAACGCGGGCGAGTTGCTCCAGCGCGATGGCTTGGCTCTCGGTTTTGGAACGGCCCTGAATCTTCAAGGGCAAGGTGACATTGGCCAGCACGGTGCGCCACGGAAACAAGGCGGGGGCCTGAAACACATAGCCATAAGCGCGCGCCAGCCGGGCCTCGTGTGGGCTCACGCCATTGACGCGCACAGACCCCGCACTGATTTTTTCCAGGTCGGCAATGACCCGCATCAAAGTGGTTTTGCCGCAGCCCGAGGGGCCGATCAGGGCGACAAATTCGCCCTCTGCAATATCGAGGTCAATATCGGCCAGCGCATGCACTGGTGCGTCTGCGGTTTGGTAAACCACACTGGCGTTGCGCACCTCAACCGCCCGTTTGGCAGGGGCCAAGCCAGGCACTTCAGGCGGGACCGACGATTCAGAATGGTTCATTGACACGGGGGCAAGTAAGTGAAGCGGCACCACAATGAAGCAGAACCGCTGAAAGTTAACCGATTGGTCAACTTATTCTAGCCACACACGCCAGTTTCGTGCCACTTGGTTTGTCAGGGTTTATACGTGGTGCTGCGCCTGCTGACGCCGTGCGGCCAACGCCACGTACCAGTCCAGGCAGCCCGGGTTGGCCATGGCATCGCGGTTGACTACTTTTTCTATCGGCTGGCCCAGCAGCAGTTTCTTGATCGGCAACTCCTGCTTTTTGCCCGACAGCGTGCGGGGAATCTCGGCCACTTGAAAAATCTCGTTGGGCACAAAACGCGGCGAAAGCGCAGTTTTAATGGCATCGACCAGCTTGGCGTGCATGGCGGCATCCAGCGTGCTGCCTTCGCGCAGCACCACGAAGAGCGGCATATAGCTCTCGCGCCCCAGGTACTCCAGGTCCACCACCATCGAGTCCAACACTTCGGGCAGGGCTTCCACCGCGCTGTACAACTCGCTGGTGCCCATGCGCAGGCCGTAACGGTTGATGGTGGCGTCGCTACGGCCATAAATAATGCAGCCGCCGTTGGCCCCCACCTTGAGCCAATCGCCATGGCGCCAGACGCCGGGGTACATGTCAAAGTAGCTCGACAAGTAGCGCTTTTTGCCCTCATCGCCCCAAAAGTACAGCGGCATACTGGGAATGGCCTGGCTACAAACCAACTCGCCTACCTCCTCAGTCACGGGCAGGCCTTGCTCGTTCCAGGCCTCCACGGCGCAACCCAACAGGCGGCATTGCATCTCGCCGGGCACTTGCGGCAACTCCCGGTTGCCGCCAATAAAGGCGCCACAAAAGTCGGTGCCGCCTGAAATATTGCACCACCAGATGTCTTGCTGCGCGGTGCTGTGTGTGCGCTGTGCCAGTTGGGCAAACTGGGCTGTGCCCCAGTTTTGGGCATCTGCACTTAAAGGCGAGCCGGTGGTGCCCAAAGCACGCACATGGGAGAGGTCGCCACAGGTGCCCAGGTCAATGCCAGCCTTTTGGCAGTTGGCAAAAAAAGCAGCGCCAGCGCCAAAAAAGGTCACGCCCACATCGGCGGCAAAACGCCACAACGTGGTCCAGTCGGCGCTGAGCTTCTGGCCTGCCGCGTCCACCACGGCGCCTGCCGGATTGCCGTCAAAAATGCAGCAGGTGGCGCCACTCAGGAGACCACTCACCTGCGCGTTCCACATCACCCAGCCGGTGGAGCTGTACCAAAAATAACGTTCGCCCAAGGAGTTGGCTTCGTAGCTGCAGCCCACATCGTTGTGCAGGCATTTCAGCGCCATACCCACCAGCACCGTCCCGCCGTGGCCGTGCACGATGGGCTTGGGCAAGCCAGTGGTGCCGCTGGAATAGACAATCCAAAGCGGGTGGTCAAACGGCAGCCAGAGGGGCTCGAAGGCGGTCGTTTGAGCATCGTCTCTAGCTACTGAGTCCGCATAGCTTGCTTGACCAGCTATGTTTTCAGTAGCGCTTGTTGCCAAACCCAGGTTGTCCACCAGCACCAGGTGGCGCACCGAGGGCAGCGCCGCGCATAACTCTGCCACCACCGCAGTACGGTCGATGTCGCGCCCGCCGTAGGTGACGCCATCGCAGGCGATCAGCACTTTGGGTTCGATTTGCTGGAAGCGGTCGAGCACCGCATGGGTGCCCATGTCGGGGGCGCAAATACTCCACACCCCGCCGATGCTCACCGTGGCCAAGAACGCCACGATCGTCTCAGGCGTGTTGGGCAAGTAGGCGGCCACGCGGTCGCCGGGCTGCACGCCTTGGGCCTGCAAGTGCAGCGCCAGCGAGGCCACCTGGCGGCGTAACTCGGGCCAGCTCATGTGGCGGGCGGGCGCCGTGCCCAGGCTTTTTTCGTTGTGGCTGATGATGGCCGACTGACCGGCAGCGTGCGCGGCATCGACATGGCGGAATACTTGATGGGCGTAGTTGAACTGGGCGCCGGTGAACCACTGGGTGTCGGGCATGGCAGCGTCGTTGCTCACTTGTGTGTGGGGCGTCGGCGACTGGAGTTCAAAATAATCCCAGATGCTTTGCCAGAACACCTTGAGGTCCCCCGTGGACCAGCGCCACAGATCGTCATAGGTCTCAAATGACAGGCCACGCTTTTCGCGTAGCCAGTCTTGGTAGAGGGAAATCTGAGGTCTGAAAGGCGCCGGGGTTTGTCGGTTCATGGCCTGAGGGTAAACCGGATTGAATGCCCCTAAAAGCCTTGGGTGACACGCAGTTGACAGGTGCTGCGCATGCTTGCGCTTTTGCTTATTGGGCTATGCGAATTTTCGACTAATGAATATCCAATTTCAATGGCCTGTTTGGTGCGCAAGGTGGGGCAACTGATGAGTTGCCAATGACTTTGATGCAGCGTCGAGATGCATTAGATTTTGGCCACCAATGACTCTTCCCGGCCAAATGCCGACGGCCAGCAGCGGTCATTGGTGATATGAACGTGGATGACTTTTAAGGCCCAAAGCGGATCTTCAGCTTTTCAAGCTACTCGCTCAAGACCCCTCATTCGCAACTAAAAATTGACGGCAGCTTTGTTTTGAACAATTCGTTAATGCATGAACCCGCCATTGACTTTGTGCTTAAAGTCGTGCCTCCTTGATCGAGACAGGGTTACCCTTAACGTCCAAGATATCAATGTCTGACTACGATATGGCCTACGCCTCCTGTTTCTAGCGAAGGCGGCGAAGTAAACGTAGATTCGAGGGGCCTAAAATCTGACCGTGTAAAGTTGATGCTTGTCAAAGTTGCAACTTAGCATAAGGAAAAAATATTTTTTACCATCATCTGGTGTCCTGCAAGAACTGCAATGGATGTTGTTCCAATTTTTGAATTTAGCTTTAATTAAATGTTCTACGTAAAATACACTATGCCTTTGATGTTGATTGCTCTGCTAGTTCCACTTGTAACTGCTTTGACGGGTTGCGCTAGTGCACCACCTTTGCCGTTAGAAAAGCAAAAGGAATACGCCTTACTCCTTCCGCGGGAAAATAATTCGACCATGATTAGTATGATTGATGGGGTTGGTCATGGATCTTTATCAGGCAAAGGCGTAGATGTGCTTCCAGGCGAGCGCAGTATTGCAATCGCTACCTGTTTTGGCAGTGCAAATAACTGCGCAACACGCTATTACAAGTTCTACGCAGAGGCTGGGCTTGAATACCGCTTTGTTAGCACAAATAGCATAGACGTGTATAGCCGTTTTGAGCCAACAAACTTAGTGGATAAACTAGTTGCTTACAGGGGAACTTTCAGCTCTTCGACGAAGGTGCAGCAGGAAGTCGCGAAACGTCAGCAAGCGGAACTCGAAGCGAAGGCTGCAATTGACTTGGCCACAAATGAGCGTAGAAAACGCGATTTGCCGTCGGTTAGAAAAATTGGTGCGCGGATTTGCCAAGAACGCCAAGGAGTAGACTATATTGGCTTTGTTGAATCTTTGGCTTCAGAAAAAGTGCAAATTAGAATTTCTAATGCTTTCTTCAAAAGTAATCCGAATATTATTCCTGGAGGTTTCGTTCCTTCGATTGTCTGGGACTCCCCTTTACATTGGGATTTGTGCGAATAGGGTTACCTGAACCTTATTCAACACCCCGCGCAAAATCGCGGGCGACCATTGGACTTCCCCGAAGCGGGTATTTACGGGTGGCGGGTTGCGCTGCCTACTTGACTTATATAAGTGCCGATTGACCGACCGCTTTGGGCACCTATGCACAGTTTGAAACTATGCACACAATGGCTTAGTTCGGTCGGCAAGGACCGTATTTTCATTGGCTTGCAGGGGTAGATGTGGAAATCACACCTGTACATAGTTTCTTGACATTTTCGCCCCCGTCAGTGCAGCTACACCGGAGTGTGGTGAACTGGGGGGGAGCGGCGCTACTGAGCGTGACCAATCGAGGGGCGTGGTATGAACACTTCCACTGTATGGACGCGGTTTTGAAACAGCCTCAAAAAGCCAGAAACTATGAAAAGGTATTACCCCGGCTTGCCATACCTCTGTAGCTCGTGAATCGAATGTGTTCAGCCTACCAACTGTGCATAGTTTCAAACTGTGCATAGGCAGCGCAATGTACAGATGTACATTGCGCTACAAACCCGACCATCGATACCCGGCTTTTAGCGCAACGATGCCAGCCACACGCTAAAATATATGCTATTGCATGTATTTTAGGTGAACCTGCGTAATTCCAGCTAAATATATTTTTACGCATATTTTTTATTGACAACTAAGGGGGACTTGGTTAGATTGTATGCAAATGCATATATTAGTAAAATCTCAACTATGTTAATTCCCGTCGCTACTGTCGCTGATCTTGGACTGCTTCTTCGCGCGACCCGTAAAGCTCAAGGCGTGAGGCTTGATGATTGCGCTGGCAGCGCTGGCGTGGGGACAGTATTCGCGGGGGAGGTTGAGCGGGGTAAGGACTCCGTGCAACTTGGATTGGTGTTTAAACTTTTAGACGAACTAGGCTTGGCACTGAAGGTTGATTTTCCTGAAAATGCCCTGCCAATGCTTCGGCAGTTGCAGGAAAAAGGCGTTCGGCCATTGCCGCCCCGTCGTGCCACAAAAGGAGCGCAAGCGTGAGTTCGGCTCCCCGCATGCTCAATGTTTCGATCAATGAGAACCAGGTTGGACAGTTGCGGGAACTCAACGATATCTGGTCTTTCGAATACGACACGAGTTGGCTGCAAAACCCCAATGCATTCAGTCTTTCCCCTGGTTTAGCGATGACAACGCCATTGCATGTGGATGGCTCATCCATTCGGCCAGTTCAGTGGTATTTCGACAATTTGCTTCCAGAAGAGTTGCTTCGTGAAGTCTTGGCCAAGGAGGCCAAGCTCGCCTTTGCCGATGCGTTTGGGCTACTTGAACACTTTGGTTCGGAGTCGGCGGGCTCACTGGTATTGAAGGCGCCTGGCGATGCTGATACGGCACAAGGCTTGAAGTCACTGTCATTGGCCGATCTGCACCGGCGTATCAAAAACCTAGCGCACGCCTCGTTGACTCAGGATGCGCCCAAGCGGATGTCGTTAGCAGGCGCCCAGCACAAGATGGTCGTGGTTCTTGAAGGTCAGGAACTATTCGAGCCATTGCCTGGCACACCATCAACACATATCCTGAAGCCAAATTCGCCGTCGCTTGATTACCCGTCCTCGGTGATTAATGAATTCTTCACTATGCGCCTAGCCAGCGCAGTCGGGCTTAAGGTTCCTGCGGTTGACCGCTTGTACGCGCCCACACCGGTGTACCTCATCGACCGATTTGACCGAACCCGCGCTGCTGACTCTTCGGTTGAGCGAATTCACGTCATTGACACATGCCAGCTACTGAGCAAATCGCGGGCATTCAAGTATCAACAAGCCACGCTGGAAACCTTGGTTCAGGCCATCAAACAGTGCCGCGCTAAGGCCGCGACGCGGGTTCAGCTTTACCGCTGGCTGTTATTCAATAGTTTGGTTGGCAACGGCGACAACCACTTGAAAAACATCTCTTTTCGAGTTGACCACGAAGGCATCAACCTGGCGCCAGCCTACGACCTGTTGTCCACAGCCGTTTACGCCACGCCCGCCTTGGCTCAACAGATGCCAACCTGGCCCCGAGTTGAGTTGGGCGTCTCGCTTGTGGGCGCCCACTACTTCAGCGAGGTGACCCGTGACAAGTTGATTGAGGCCGGGACGGTCTTGGGCTTGAAGTCTGACACGGCTCATAGGGAGCTCGCAGCCATGGAAAAAAGGTTGCCGATCGCAGCCGATGCACTTTTAGCAGACATCATGGAAAAGTTCGAGGGACTCATCAATGCGAGCCCAGACCCCGACGCAGTGAGAGCTGTTCAAGGCGGCGAGGTGCGGCTGCTTCGAGCCATTCGAAGCATAGTTATTAGGGGCATGCTGGATCAGATCCGAGGGTAGAAGTAGGCCGTCAAGGTCTTGCCGAAAATGCCGGTTCGAGCAACGGCGCCAGGTCACGACTCTATTCGTTTAGGGTTGTAGGATGCTCGCCCGCAGCAACGTGCCAAGACCGTTAAATCACTCGCAAGGGTGGTGTCATACGCCTACAAAACACCGCATCTCAACCCATGCCACCACTTAGTCTGATCCGCAAATTGCGCCCTAACCAGCCTTCGACTTCAGATTGCCGTTTATAGTGGCCTTTTTACTTAAAACGGACCCACTTCCATGCGCATCTGGCAAAAACCCATCTCGGTCGAAGAACTCACCGCCATTCACATCAACACGGCGGTGGCCCGGCTGGGGATTGAATTTTTGGAAGTGGGCGACGACTTCATTCGGGCACGCGTGCCGGTGGATGAGCGCACTCGCCAGCCTTATGGCTTGTTGCACGGCGGCGTGAGCGTGGTGCTGGCGGAAACTTTGGGCTCTTGTGGTGCGGCCTACTCGGCCCCTGAAGGCTACCGGGCCGTGGGCTTGGACATCAACGCCAACCACCTCAAAGGCGCCACCAGTGGCTGGGTGACCGGCATCACCCGCCCTGTGCACATTGGGCGCACCACTCAGGTCTGGCAAATTGACCTGCACAACGATGCGGGGGAGTTGACCTGTGTTTCACGCATCACTATGGCGGTGATGGCGCCACGATAATTATTAACTAAATTGGTTACTGAGGCTTATGCAGCGCGCTAAAGCAGCTACAAATAAAATAGCTGCTTAAGCCGCTTATTCAGCCACTGACTGCGCCAAGCGTTCGCTTTTCCAGTACACGTCATCGCCCACTGAGCCGTTAGGGCTGTAGCGGTTCAGCACGCGGGCCAGCACAAAGAGCAAGTCGCTGAGGCGGTTGAGGTACTGGCGGGGCGTGTCTTTGAGGGCTTCTTCGTTGCCCAGCGCCACCAGCGCGCGCTCAGCGCGGCGCGCCACGGTGCGGCAAACGTGGGCCAGAGAGGCGGCCCGGCTGCCTGCGGGCAAGATAAATTCCTGCAACTTGGGCAAGGCGGCGTTGTGCTCGTCCAGCGCGGCATCCAGAGCCAGCACGGCCTCGGCTTTGAGCAACTCGTAACCTGGAATAGACAACTCGCCGCCCAGATTAAACAGTTCGTGTTGAATGGTCACCAGGAGCGCGCGCACACCCTCAGGCATGTCTTCGCAGAGCAACACGCCGATGTTGGAATTGAGTTCGTCCACGTCGCCCATGGCGTGCACACGCAGGCTGTTTTTGGAAACGCGCGTGTTGTCGCCCAATCCTGTGGTGCCGTTGTCGCCGGTGCGGGTGGCGATTTGTGTCAGTCTTTGTCCCATGCAGTTGCTCCTTAGTTGGGGCTTATTGTTGCAGCAAAGCAAAAGCTGCTGCATCAAGGGATGCCTTACAAAAGGAAGGGCAACTCAGTTGAGCGCACACCCCGGTGTGGCGACCGTGGCGCGTACCGCCAAGACACCGCCCACCACCCCGTTTTTGACCTGCACGATCTCCGCCAAGATAGAGACCGCAATTTCAGCCGGCGTCTTGGCCCCCAACGCCAGACCGACCGGGCCATGAAGCCGGGCCAGCTCTTCAGGGCTTAAATCAAAATGCTCAGAGAGGCGCTGCTTGCGGGCTTCCTGGTTTTTCCTTGACCCCAAGGCGCCGACATAAAAGGCGCTCGACTGCAAGGCCTCAATCAGGGCCATGTCGTCCAATTTGGGATCGTGGGTGAGGGCCACGATAGCGGTGTGTGCGCCAGGCAGCATCTCACGCACGACGTCGTCGGGCATGCCTTCAAGGCGCTGAATGTTGGGCGCCCCCTGTATAAAGGTCGCGGCATATTCTT
This sequence comes from Comamonadaceae bacterium, assembly GCA_947372745.1. Classification (GTDB taxonomy): domain Bacteria; phylum Pseudomonadota; class Gammaproteobacteria; order Burkholderiales; family Burkholderiaceae_C; genus Rhodoferax. The sequence goes on from CANBUY010000001.1 coordinate 117,293, forward strand.
CGCGGGGGTCACAAACCAAGACTTCAAAGTCGAGCATGCCCGCGATTTGGGCCACGGCCTGGGACAGCTGTCCCGCACCAATGAGCAGCAGACGCCATTTGGGGCCAAAGACCGTTGTCAGCGTGGTGCCGTCAAAAGCAATGCCCTGGCCACGAAGCGCGCTGCTCAGTTGAACCCCGCCGGTCGCCAGCGTCAGGCTGCGTGCAACCAATTGGTGGTCAGCCGTGCGCTTGAGTAGCTGGTCAACCCAGGTGCTATCCACCACCGGCTCTTGCACCAACCTCAAGGTGCCGCCACAGGGCAGGCCAAACCGGGTAACTTCCTCCTTGCTTGCACCATAGACGATCATGCCGGGCTTGGCCAAGGCAGGCGCCCCTGGGACGACTTGCTGGAAACTGGCTCTTGTGCGGGCAATCAAGTCGTCTTCCACACAACCACCCGATACCGAGCCACTCACCACCCCATCGTCCCGCACCGCCAACAGCGCCCCTGGCGGACGCGGCGCACTGCCCCAGGTTTCCACCACGGTGACCAGCGTGACCGCATGACCCGCCTTGCGCCATTGCAGGACATCGCCCAGCACTCTTAAATCAAGACTTTCCATGTGACATCCTTACTCACTGTCTTGCGTGCGATGGCGCAGCATAAAAAATCCACGGTACAAAGCAACACTCGCGACCATGCCCCAGGTCATCCCCACAAACATGCCACCGAGCATTCCGGACAATGTGCTGGTACCGCCAACAAGCTGCCAGCGGGAAAGCCATAAAGCGCCCAAGGTCATGCCCACCAGCATCCAGGTCGAGCACATCAGGTTTTGGGCAAACAAGGAGCACAGATAACGACCGCAATGGGGCCTCAGTAAGCGCAAGCTGGGAATGGCCAGTAAGCCGCCTGCCAACATGCCAACGTGCATACCGGGTAAAAACTCAACGTGCAAAAGCAAGCTATCCCAAAAGCCCAACGCGACCGATTGCGAACACAAACTTTGCAACTGCTGCGGCCCGGCGTTGAGCACGTCGTATAGCAAGCCCAGAAACATGCCGCCAAAACCCAAAGAGAGCATGACATGCGGTGGCGACAAACCGGCACGCTGCGGTCGAATCCAGGACAGTGCCAAACATCCCAATGCCACCGCCAACAAGGAGAGGACGGTAGCAGGGTTTTGCTGAGCCACAGATTTGCCGGCAACATCACCTAAAGACCAAAGGGTAAACCCTAGGAATGAGACCAGCAAGACGGGCGTGAATGCCGCAGATCCTATGCTTTTGGAAAACCAGTGAGGACCAGAAATATTGTTCATGCGTTATTAATAAGATGCCGTCAAGTAAACCGAAAATACCCGAACAAAAATACGGATCTTTGCTGTTTCGCAGGCACCTCAACGGGACGGCAGGTACATTGCGAACCAGGACTTTCCCAAATAAATCGCAATCTATTTGGAATTTATTGTGAACTCTAGCCCTTGTCGCAATACCTTGTCTGGCTTATGAACGAAGCGCATCTGAGGTGCATGAATGCCCGCCAAGAGGCATGAATTTCCACAGTTGGTTTGTACCCATACCGAGACAAAAACTCAAAATGAAAACCTGCCCTTACCCTTCCTCGGCTGCGCCAGCCCCTAATTCATGGCTCTATTTACTGGAGCGTTTTGATGTGGGTGTGGTTCATCTGGATCTCGAATTGCGCGTCCTTGGCATGAACGACTTTGCACGGCGCAGTTTGCCCGTAGAAGAAAAAATGCCCTTCGGAAAAATCGTTACGTCGTTTCATCCCGAGAGCGCAAAGGCCAAGGTTAAATTCCTACTCGGCCAAGCAGAATGCCCGGTTAACAACGCACCACCGATGGCCATGATGATCAACATTCCTGAACGGGTGTTGTTGATTAAAGTCTCCAAACTTGGTGATGCCCTGGGCGCCACCACAGGGTATACCCTAGTCTTTTATGACATCACCGAGGTGGTCAGCAAGGAAGCAGAAGCCGGTGCCCAAAAGGAAACGCTTGAAGGCAGGGAGAAGCGCCAACTCAGGAAAATTCCTACGATCAAACAAAACCGTGTGCTGCTGGTCGATGTTCCTAGTGTGTCGTTCATTCGCTCCGAAGGGCACTACACCTGGGTACATACGGGCCAGGGCAGTCAGTTTTGTAATTTGAATATGGGGGATATAGAAAGCCGCCTGGACCCCCAGTTATTTTTGCGGGTGCACCGCAGCTACATCGTCAACTTGTCCCATGTCGATGAAATCATCCGGGACGATGGGCGCATGACGCTGCGCATGATGGGTCCATCGCCCATCGATATTCCTGTGTCGCGGGGCAGTGCGCCCAAATTATTGGAGCACATGGGACTGGCAGGTGTGGTGTCTGTCAAAAGTTAAAGTCATTCGCTCTAATCTTATTTCGTGCAAATTTGGTGCCGTTCGTGTCCATCCGGGAACCATTGATTGTTTAGCTTACCCGCGCGAATAGGGTGCCGATAGAGTTTGGTTTTCAAGGTCATCAAGACCCTATTAGGAGACCACGTGATTCCACCCGCATTTGCGTACCACGCACCACGCTCTATTGGCGAGGCCCTCAACCTGCTCACCGAACTGGGTGACGACGCCAAGTTGCTGGCGGGCGGACATAGTCTGCTCCCCATGATGAAGCTGCGGTTTGCCCAACCAGGCACACTGATTGACATCAACCGAATTCCTGAACTTCGCGGCATCACCGAAGCGGGGGGCATGATTCGGATTGGCGCCATGACGAGTGAGAACGAGTTGATTGCGTCAAAACTGCTTCACGATCGCTTACCACTTTTGCCAGAAGCTGCACTTCTCATCGCCGACCCGCAGGTGCGCAACCGGGGCACGATAGGGGGTGATATTGCCCACGGCGACCCGGGCAATGACCACCCTGCGATTGCCATGGCACTGGATGCTACCTTCGTGCTGCAAGGCCCCAAGGGCGAGCGGCACGTCAAGGCGCTGGATTTCTTCCACGGTACCTACATGACTGCGCTGGCCGAAAATGAAATATTGACGGCCATTCTGGTCGCCCCATTTCAACACGGCACGGGCTACGCCTACCAAAAACTCAAACGAAAAACTGGCGACTGGGCCACCGCCGGAGCCGCCGTGGTGATGCGTATGGCTGGTGGTGTGGTCACCCAAATCAGCATTGGCTTGACCAACGTAGCGCCGACCGCACTACGGGCGACAGCCGCTGAAGCAGCGCTCATGGGCCAGCCTGTCAACGAATCAACACTTGCGCAGGTATCGACCGCAGTGCGCGCCGCATGCGACCCCGCTGAAGACTTGCGTGGAGATGTGGAATACAAAACCGCCATGGCCGGCGAGATGGTCAAGCGCGCCATCCGCACTGCAGCGTCCCGCTGCAACTGAACCCCAATAACAAAGATCAGGAGACTAAAGTCCATGAGCAAAACCCTTGTATCCATGACGCTCAACGGCCGCCAGGTTGAAGAAGCGGTTGAGCCGCGAACCTTGTTGGTCCATTTTCTGCGCGAAAAGATGAACCTGACTGGCGCCCATATCGGTTGCGAGACCAGCCACTGTGGCACTTGCACAGTGGATGTAGACGGCCAATCGGTCAAGTCCTGCACCCACTTGGCTATTCAGTGCGAAGGCAGTGACATCAAAACGGTTGAAGGCCTGGCCAATGCCGGCGTTCTGCATGCGGTGCAGGAGGGCTTTTACAAGGAGCACGGCTTGCAGTGCGGCTACTGCACCCCCGGCATGCTGATGCGAGCCTACCGGTTTTTGCAAGACAACCCCAACCCTACGGAAGAAGAAGTGCGCATCGGGATGTCCGGTAATTTGTGCCGTTGCACCGGTTATCAAAACATCGTTAAAGCCGTGCTCCACGCCGCCAACACCTTGCAAAAAACCCCGGTGGCCGCGTAAGCGCCCCTAAAGAGGAGACACCATGAACGCACCAATGAGTGACCGCGAAAAAGCCTTGATGGGCTTGGGCGAATCCCGCCTGCGCAAGGAAGATGCGCGCTTTATCCAGGGCAAGGGCAACTATGTCGATGACATCAAGTTGCCCGAGATGCTGCACATGGACATCGTGCGCTCGCCCGTGGCCCATGCGCGCATTTTGCGCATCAACAAAGAAGAAGCGCTGAAAGTACCGGGCGTCATTGCCGTGCTCACCGCTGAAGACCTCAAACCCCTTAAATTACACTGGATGCCCACACTGGCCGGTGACGTAGCCGCCGTGCTGGCCGACGGCAAAGTCCATTTCCAGATGCAGGAAGTGGCGGTGGTGATTGCCACCGACCGCTATGCCGCCGCCGATGGCGTGGAAGCCGTTGAAGTGGAGTACGAAGAGCTCCCGGTGGTGATTGACCCGTTTGAAGCCCTGAAAGAAGGCGCACCCGTCATTCGTGAAGACTTGGTCGGCAAGACCGAAGGCGCCCACGGCAAGCGCTACCACCACAACCATATCTTTACCTGGGATGCCGGCAACAAAGAAACCACCGACGCCGCCTTTGCAAGCGCGCCCGTCACCGTCAAACAAGACATGCACTACCCGCGCGTGCACCCTTGCCCCCTGGAGACTTGTGGTTGCGTCGCAGCGTTCGACCCCATCCGCGGTGAACTCACCACCTACATCACCAGCCAGGCACCGCATGTGGTGCGCACCGTGGTCTCGATGCTCTCGGGCATTCCAGAATCCAAAGTGCGCATCATCTCGCCCGATATTGGCGGGGGCTTTGGCAACAAGGTCGGCATTTACCCCGGCTATGTGTGCGCCATCGTGTCGTCCATTGTGTTGGGTAAACCAGTGAAGTGGATTGAAGACCGCATTGAGAATTTGTCCAGCACCGCCTTTGCCCGTGATTACCACATGACCGGCGAACTGGCGGCCACAGCCGACGGGAAAATACTGGCCCTGCGCACCAACGTCATAGCCGACCACGGCGCTTTTGACGCCTGTGCCGACCCCACCAAGTTTCCTGCGGGCATGTTCCATATCGTGTCAGGCAGCTACGACATTCCAACCGCTTACTGCCGGGTTGACGGCGTGTACACCAACAAGGCACCGGGTGGCGTGGCCTACCGCTGCTCTTTCCGCGTCACCGAGGCGGTGTACTTGGTGGAGCGCATGGTCGATGTGCTGGCGCAAAAACTGGGCATGGACAAGGCCGAGATTCGCGCCAAAAACTTCATCAAACGCGAACAGTTCCCCTACACCTCAGCCTTTGGTTTTGAGTACGACTCTGGCGACTACCAAACCGCCATGGACAAGGTACTCAACGCGGTCGACTACAAAGGGCTTCGTGCCGAGCAAGCCCTTAAACGGGCTGATCCGGACTGCCCCACCTTGATGGGCATTGGCTTGGTCACTTTCACCGAAGTCGTCGGTGCCGGCCCCAGCAAAATTTGCGATATTCTGGGCGTCGGTATGTTCGACTCCTGCGAGATTCGCGTGCACCCAACGGGTAGCGCCATTGCCCGCATGGGCACCATCTCGCAAGGGCAAGGCCACCAGACCACCTACGCGCAGATCATTGCCACTGAGCTGGGCATTTCTTCTGAAGTGATTCAAATTGAAGAAGGCGACACGCACACCGCACCGTATGGCCTGGGTACCTACGGGTCTCGCTCCACACCGGTGGCTGGAGCGGCCATTGCTATGGCAGCGCGCAAAATTCATGCAAAAGCCAAGAAGATTGCGGCCCACTTGCTTGAAGTGTCCGAGGCCGATCTTGAATGGGAAATTGACCGCTTCAAACTGCGCGGCAATGACGACAAATTCAAGACCATGAAAGACATCGCCTGGGCTGCCTACAACCAACCACCTGAAGGCCTAGAGCCCGGCCTGGAAGCTGTGCATTACTACGACCCACCCAACTTCACCTTTCCGTTTGGTGCCTACCTCTGCGTGGTGGACATTGACAAGGGAACGGGCGAGACCAAGATTCGCCGCTTCTATGCACTGGACGACTGCGGCACCCGTATCAACCCGATGATCATTGAAGGCCAGATTCATGGTGGCCTGACTGAGGGTTTTGCGGTGGCTATGGGGCAGTTGTTGTCTTTTGACAAGCAAGGAAATATTCAGGGCAACACGCTGATGGATTATTTCTTGCCCACCGCTGTGGAGACGCCAAAGTGGGAAACCGACTTCACCGTGACCCCTTCGCCACACCACCCACTGGGCGCCAAAGGCGTGGCCGAGTCGCCGCACGTAGGCAGCATTCCTACCTTCACAAGTGCCATGGTGGACGCGTTTGCCCACTTGGGTGTCACGCACTTCAACATGCCCCACACCTCATCCCGCGTGTGGCAGCAGCTCAAGGCCGTCGGCCTCACCAGCTGATTTTTAATGGTTTGGGGCGGGCGTGCATCGGCACGACCCGCCCTCTTGTTTTTTTAGGAATCCATTATGGAAGTCGTTCTTGATAAGAAGTACCCTGTTAGCGCAGGCTTGGAAGCTAGTTGGGCGATTTTGTCGAATATGAACGAACTCGCCACCTGCATGCCCGGGGCGCAAATTACCGAAGAGATTGATGACAAACATTTCAAGGGCAGCGTTCGCGTCAAGGTTGGCCCGGCGGTGGCCGCGTTTGCAGGAACGATTGAGATACTGACGCTTGACCCAGTCACGCGTACCCTGAAAATGATGGGCAAGGGCGCCGACAAAAGTGGCTCTTCGGCCTCCATGGAATTAACGGCCACGCTGGTGGAGGCCGACAACGGCCACAGCACCCTGGAGGGCCACGCCGAGGTGATTGTCAACGGCAAGTTTGCCCAGTTTGGCGGGCGCATGATGACCTCAGTGTCTGACATGATTTTGTTGCAATTTGCCGATGTGTTTTCACAAAAAGCCCAAGCCTTGCAAGGTGCTGCCGCCCCCGCGGCAGAAGTCGCAGCAGGCGCGCCACCGGCGCCGCCACCGCCCAGCGCGCCAATTGTGGCCAAGGAATTTAATGCGCTCGGCTTTGCCTGGCTCATGATCAAGAAGTTTTTTGCCGACCTGTTTGGCCGTAAAGCCTAGCGCCCCGCCCTATGTCAGCGAGCAATGCACTGGCCTCTCCTGAAGGCTTGCGGGAGCGTCTTTTTCAGTCCGGCTATATTGCCGATGAAGACCTTGCCAGCCTGGTCTGGATGGGCCTGAAACTAGAGCGCCCGCTCTTGCTGGAAGGCGAAGCCGGTGTGGGCAAAACGGCCGTGGCCAGCGCCTGTGCACGCGCCCTGGGGCGCCCACTGTTGCGTTTGCAATGCTACGAAGGGCTGGACCTGAGTCAGTCCGTTTATGAATGGAACTACAGCCGCCAGCTCCTTGAGATTCGCTTGGCCGAAGCGGGTCAGGGCGACCGTGCTGCGCTGCGTGACAACTTGTTTTCTGAAGAGTTTTTGCTACAGCGCCCGCTCTTGCAAGCCATTCGTGCGCCACAACCCTGCGTGTTGTTAATCGACGAGATTGACCGTGCGGACGAAGCCTTTGAGGCGTTCTTGCTGGAGGTGCTGTCTGAATACCAGGTGAGTATTCCTGAGATTGGCACCCTCAAAGCAATCACCCGTCCGCTGGTTATTTTGACCAGCAACGGCACCCGCGAACTGTCGGATGCGCTGCGCCGGCGCTGCTTGTTTCACTATGTCGATTACCCCTCTTTGGCGCGTGAAACGCAGATTGTCAAAACACTGGTGCCCGAGGCCGCAACACGGCTGGTGGAAGAAGCTGTGGCTTTTGTTCAGCGTTTGCGCAAAGACGACTTGGACAAAGTGCCCGGTGTGGCTGAGACGCTGGACTGGGTTCGCATCTTGTTCCACTTAGGTTTGAAAGAACTGCCGGTAGACCACCACATGCTGGTGCCCACCCTGGCTGCCTTGCTCAAAACAAAGAACGACCGCTGGCAAGTCACCGCTGAACGTGTTGCCAAGTTGATAGACGGCCCCCGCGTTGGGCAAGACGTGGGCGTGGCAGGTGCCATGAAATGAGGCTGGCGTGAAGCTGGCCACCGACCCCCGCGTGCGATTGGGTGAGTTCGCGCACTATTTGCGTGAGCATGGTTTTTCCTTGGGTTACGCCGAAATTGAACTGATGGTGCAAGCCGCTGCCGACTTGCCCTTGGCGCAGTGGCCACGCATCGAGGCGCTGTGGCGGGGCATTGCCGCTGGCAGCCACAAGCAGTGGCTCAAATACCCCGACCTTCACCAAGCGTTCTGGTTTCCCCACAAAGTCAAAGGCTCCACCCGCAGTTCAGGCCTGACACGCCCCGGACGCACGCTGCCTGAGTTGGTACAACAGATGCACAGCGAGATGGATAATGCTCCCCCTGGCGAGGCACGGCCCATTGTTGGACTGGCTGACCAGCCTGGCACCGGGGAAGGTGAGAGTGAAGAAAGCACAGATCCCCAACGCGCCCAAGGGGGTGCTAGTCGGACAGCGCCGCTCGACGAGCGCGACTTTGCCGACTGGATGCCCACCGACATGGACCGCTTCGAGCCTTTGGTGGAAGCCCTGAAACGACGCCTGCGTGCGCAGCTGTTGCGTCGCCTGCAAAACGACAAAACAAAGGGTGTTATTCACGTCAGAAGGTCTTTGCGGGCGGCTCTGGCGACGGGCGGCGAGTTGGTCAAGCTGCACCATGTGCGCCGCCAGCGCCGCCAACCCCGCGTAGTGGTTCTTGTGGACGTCAGCCGCTCCATGGAGGTTCACGCCCAGTTTTTTTTGCGCCTGACCCGTGCCATGGTTGAGGTGATGGACGCCCGGGCCTTTGTGTTTCACACCCGGCTGGCAGACGTCACCCCGCTCTTGAAGCGCCGCAGCGAGCGGGTGCAGGAAAAGGTGAATGCGGTGACCTTTGGCTTCGGCGGTGGCACGCGCATTGCCAGTTGCCTGCATGAAGCCGTGCATGTGCACCTGGGGCGGGCGCTATCGCGAGGTGACCTCTTTATGGTGTTTAGTGACGGCTATGACACCGACGAGCCCGAGGCCCTGGCCGAGGTGCTCTCACAAGTCAAAGCGCGGGGTGCCCGCGTGTGCTGGTTGCACCCGACCAAAGAAGCACCCACATCGTCAGCGATGGTTTTGGCGGCACCCTTTGTCACCCGATTTTTACCCGCGCACAATCTGGCCAGCCTGTCTCGTTTGCCCGAGCTTCTGGTCTGAACTATTTATTAACCCACTTCAACAGGATCATTCACCATGGGATGTTTACTCAAAGGCGGAGGCGGCTTGTATGCCCGCTTGCGTATTGGCGCTGTTTTACTGGCCGCTGGGGAAGGCGTGCGCATGGGCGGTGTCGCCAAGTCGCTCATACGGCTGCAGGGCGTGCCGCTGATCAACCGCCAACTGATTGCGCTCAGTGGCGCCGGCGTGGACGAAGTGGTGGTGGTGACCGGCCATGCGCGTGACGCGGTAGAGGCGCAGGTGCAAAGCTTTCCCGTCACACTGGCCTATAACCCTGACTACACCTCAGGCCAGCAAAGCTCCGTGCGCGTGGGCTTGGGCGCCCTAAGTGGCGCTTTTGATGCCGTGTTCATCGTGCTGGCCGACCAACCTTTGATTGGTGCGGCTGATTTGACCGAGTTGATTGCCGCCTTCAAAAAGCGCCCCAGCGGCCATGTCTTGGTGCCCGTGGTCAACGGCCAGCGCGGCAACCCGATTGTGTTGGACGCGACCGCCCGCGCCGACATTCTGGCCAGCGGCACCAACATGGGTTGCCGCCATTTGATTGAGCGCCAGCCTGAACTGGTCTGTGTGCATGAGACCCTCAACACCCGCTTTATCACTGATCTGGATACCCCAGAAGATGTGCAAAAACTGGCCCAGCGCACGGGTTGGAAGTTGGAGTTGCCCAGCGAAGCCGTGACCCCATGAACCTGGCTTCACAAACACCTTTGCAACGCCTCTGGCCCGTGCCGATGGGCGTACACCGCTTCGCGCGCGCGGCAGAGGTCAACCCGATATTGGCCCGCGTTTTTAACGTGATGCGCGTGACCGACCCCGCCGCGCAAGCAGGCGCTTTTTACGCCAGCGCCGATGATTTACTCAAACGGGTGGATGTGCCTGAATTCAGTGAACTGCTGCAGTTCATTGCGGCCTCCTTGCAAGCCACCGCCCAGCAAGCCAATATTGGCGTCTGGCCCGAGGGGCGCCACGGGCTGCAACTGGAACTGACCGGGGTGTGGTTTCAAATTCAAAACGGGGCTTCATTCCATGACGTACATACCCACGGCAACTGCTCCTGGTCGGGCGTGTATTACGTGCAGGTAGACCCGCCAGAGCAGCGCATTGCTCAAACGCAGTTTGGGCCCCTCAATGGGGCGACACGGTTTTACAGCCCACTCTTCCCCTTACTCGGCGGTGCGCACATGGACATGGGCAATGCCTGGCTGCAAAACGCCACCCTCGATGTAGCCCCGAACGAGGGCGAGCTCATCGTTTTTCCGGCATTTTTACCGCACAAAGCCATGCCGTATGTGGGCGAGCGCGACCGCATCGTGGTGTCGTTCAATGCACAAATTCACGCACCAAGCGGCGATCAGCTTTACCGGTATGCGGGGACGTGACAGCCAAAGTGGGCGCAGTTCGTGATAATGCGGAGATTGAATTGGAGTCAACCCATGAATGCGCCTACACCTACTGCACACCTTGCCCCCGCCATCATGTCACGCGAGGTGCCACAAGCCCTGATTGACGCCCTCAAAGCCCGTTTTAAAGAACGCTGCTCCACAGCGCTGGTGGTGCGTGAGCAGCATGGGCGTGATGAGTCGGCCTTTGCGCCCGTGCCGCCGCCTTCTGCCGTGGTGTTTGCCGAGAGCACGCAAGACGTGGCCGATGCCGTGAAGCTGGCCAGCCAGTACAGCGTGCCGGTTATCCCGTTTGGCATTGGCTCATCTTTAGAGGGGCATTTGCTGGCCGTGCAAGGCGGCATCAGCATTGACGTGAGCCGCATGAACCAGGTGCTGTCCATCAACGCCGAAGACCTGACCGTGACCGTGCAGCCCGGTGTGACGCGCAAGCAGGTCAATGAGGCGGTCAAGTCCACCGGCCTCTTTTTCCCGATTGACCCCGGCGCAGACGCCACGCTGGGCGGCATGAGCGCCACGCGGGCCAGCGGAACGAACGCCGTGCGCTACGGCACCATGCGCGAAAACGTGTTGGCGCTGGAAGTCGTCACTGCACAAGGCGACATCATTCGCACCGGCACCCGCGCCAAAAAAAGCAGTGCTGGCTACGACCTGACGCGCCTGATGGTGGGGTCTGAGGGCACGCTGGGCGTGATCACCGAGGTCACCGTCAAGCTCTACCCGCTGCCCGAAGCCATCTCGGCGGCCATTTGCTCTTTCCCCAGCATTGAGGCCTCGGTACGCACCACCATCCAGATCATCCAGATGGGCATTCCTATTGCGCGGGTCGAGCTGATTGACAGCAACACCGTGCGCATGGTGAACGCCTACGCCAAGCTGGGCTTGAAAGAAGCGCCCTTGCTGCTGATGGAGTTTCATGGCTCACCGGCCAGTGTCAAAGAACAAGCCGAGCTGGTGCAGGAAATTGCCTCCGAGTTTGGCGGCATGGAATTTGAGTGGGCCACCACGCCCGAAGAACGCACCCGCCTGTGGACGGCTCGCCACAACGCCTACTTTGCCGCCATCCAAAGCAAACCCGGTTGCCGCGCCATTTCCACCGACACCTGCGTGCCCATTTCACGTTTGGCCGACTGCCTGCTGGACTCGGTGGTCGAGGCGGACGCCAGCGGTATTCCCTACTTTTTGGTCGGCCATGTGGGCGACGGCAACTTCCATTTCGGCTATTTGATTGATCCGGACAAACCCGAAGAACGCGAGGTGGCCGAGCAACTCAACAACGCGTTAGTGGCACGCGCGCTTCGATTGGAAGGCACTTGCACCGGCGAGCACGGCATCGGCCTGCACAAGATGGACTTCCTTTTGACCGAGACCGGCGAAGGGGCCGTCGACATGATGCGCACCATCAAGCGCGCTCTGGATCCGAAGAACATCATGAACCCAGGAAAAATTTTTACGCTATAAATACAATAGCTGTTTAAGCTCTCCAATAGGTCTTCACAGGCCTTAAATCTATAAA
>CANBUY010000002.1 GCA_947372745.1 Comamonadaceae bacterium
TGGCGCGATTGGCGCTGACGGCCAGCGCATCGAAACCAGCGGTGTCAACACACAAGCCACGGAATCGGTGGGCGCGCAGTGGCTACGCCAAACCAGTGGCAACCTGAATGTGGGCAGCGTCACCGCGCTTACCCCGAGCGACAACGCGATTGATCGGGTTGCTGCCAGCAAAGACGGCTTGGTGACCACCGCGGGCAACGCGGCGATCAACCTGACAACGGCAGCAGGCCAGGTCACGGTGTCCAGGGATATTTACGCAATGGGGTCCGGCGATGTCGATATCCGAACCGCCAGCGGTTTCGATATTGCGATTAACTCAGCAACGGTGATTTCAGACTATGGCACGTTACAACTAGTCGCTGGCCGGGATATCAAGACCAATACGCTAACCGCTAGCAAGAGTGAGTTACAGACCGACGGCAATATTTTGATAAAGACCAGCGGCGTAGTTGGAACGTCCGCAAACAAGATTGATATCGGTGGCGCCAATGTCAATCTTGCCGTGGTGTCAAGTGGCGGACCCGCAGCCGGAGCTGTGTTTGTCAACAAATTGAATGGTAATCTGGTCGTTGGATCGGTTACAGCAGTCAACGCAGTCAGTACCTTGGATAATGTGGTCGGCAACGTGAGCGGTGTATCGACAAGGAATAACGACATCACGATTTCTGCCACAGCAGGTGCTGGTGATGTAACGCTTGGCGCGAATATCGCGGCCAGTGGTACCGGCAAGGTATGGCTGGAAGCTGGCCGTGATCTGATTCAAACAACTGGCTCGGTGATGACGGATGTTGGTGCGTTCATTAAAGCCGGTGGTGACGCGACGCTTAAACAGGCGGGCAACCGAGTGCATGTGCTGGCTGCCGAAATTGGCGGCAACCTTGATTATCTGGAAGCAGGTAAGCTGGACATTGACACGGTTGGTGCAAAGTTTGGGATTGATGCAGGTGGTCGCGCCTGGATTCGTGCGCAGGGTGACATGAATTTGAAACAGCTTGTTCAGGCAAGAGGCGCTGGGACTGAGGCTGCGGTATTGATAGCCGATGGGGCGTTCCGTAACTTGGCTGGACCGACTGCCATTAAGACACCCAACAGCCGATGGCTGGTTTACGACTTGAACCCTACCTTAGAGTACCGCTTGGACGGATTGAACCATACCTATCGCAAGATCAATTCTACTTACGAGAGTTATCCAGAGGCCATGGTGTATTTCAGTGGTAACTTTTACATCACCAATGCAAAAATTATCGCTGACAACAGGTTTTCATTCCCCGCGACTGGTGCCAAGTTATCCGTGATGACGCCAGCTGTATCAGGCGTCGAGGTGCCGTTGGTACCTGCCTTTAACGTAGCGGCTGCGGTTGGTTCTAATCCTTCAGCGCCACAGATGTCCAGTGCAGGTATAGAGATTTCCCCAGTCGACGTGCAGCTGATGATTTCGACGCGACCCGGCCAGTTCTTTGATGCACCGCTTGAAAGTTTTCTGGCGGGAGAGGGGATTGAATCTGCTGTCTTGACATCAGGTCAAGCATTACCATCTTGGATCACGCTAGACTCTGGTGCGCTGCGTTTACGAGGCGTGATGCCCAAGGATGGGCCATCGATTGAGGTGCGTGTGAGATTGAAACGCAAGGATGGCCAACCAGGACGCGACTTGAATATCTTGCTGGCTGGAAATTCTTAAGCTACTCATCATGTATCAAGTTGCGACACGTGTGCCCAGATTTTCGAGCAAGCGTTGCAAGTTACCTAGCGACATCAGGTGTGCGTAGATCAGACCAAGCTCACCACTGGTAAACAGTGTGTGAACTGTATCTTTGTCCAATTCTTGCAGCTGTTTTTCATCGACCACATACAGGCTTGACAAGCGGAAAGAGGTGCCATCGGCCAGTTCCGCTTGCGCGTTTGACTCAAACAGAAGATTGTTTTCACTCAAACGCTGACAAAGTTCTTTTGTTCGGAGGGCTTGAAATTGATAATCCTTTAGCAGAGCAATCATGTTGCGCAGAGTTTCCCCAGGTTGGTCTCCATCAAAAAGAAACTCACCTTCTTCCTGGTTGATTTCAGAGGCATCCTCATCAAAACAAACAACAACCTGACCTTGACCAACTTCTGAGGGTACAAATGGATAGCGTCGAATGAATGCAGGAATATAACGCCCAAGCCAATGGCCGTCGCTACCCACAAAGAGATTCTCACTTTGACGTAATCCTAGTAATGCAATCGGTAAAAAGGAGTTGTCAATGCCCTTTATAAAAACGATCGGAAATTCGCGAGCAGCCTCAACGAACTCAATTGCCACCAAAGGGACTGAATTGGTCTTGGCAGAAAATGAAAAATTATCAACAGGCTTGATGCGAAATTTTTTATGTAGTTTTGAATCAATGGAAACTACCTTTCCATAAAAAATAAGTTCAGCCATAAGTTACGTTCGTGATTAAAATAAAAATAGACTTCATATTATTGTGGCTTTAAAACGTTCTATAAATCCTGCATTTTGTATTATCCAACCCAAAGGATGAACTTGACTAAGCCGATTCAGCAGAATATTTTTAGCAAAAAAGGATTTATAAATGTAACTACGGCGGGTTATTTTTTATGTTGGGTTATTTTTTTGGGACTAGGTTGGGAGTCTGCGCAAGCGACAGAAAAAACCCGTGAAGATCCGCCACCAGAATTCGCCCATGAGGCTCCACGTCTGCGGTCCATCATGGAGCATGGATGGGCGGCTGAAAAGGGTATAGGTCAGGCGGCTAATTCAGCCTTGGCAGCCAGTCTTTATTGTGAAGCTGCCAGGTTCTCAAGTGCTGAGGCTCACTATCGAGCGGGTCTTGTCTATGCTTCCGCCTCGATAGTGGAAACCGCTACTGCAGCAGCATTTTTTAAGTTTGCTATGGAGTTGGGGCACGAACAAGTACATATGGCACTTAACGCGCTGTACCTTTCGGCAGGCCCTCAAAAATCTATAGTTCCTAGCTGTCTGACAGATGACGAAGAGCAGTCTGGAGTCGCCAGGCGCATGGCCATTCCAGTGAAATTTCCTTTGTTCAACTTTCAGGGCTATCTTGCCGCCATGCCAGAGGGGAAAAGAGCCGTAGCCGCATTGCTGGTGAAACACGCACCATTGTTTGGGGTAAACACCCAACTTGCACTTGCTATCGCCAGCGTCGAATCGAATTTTGAGGTTTTGGCGACTTCGCCAAAAAATGCGAAAGGAGTCATGCAACTCATACCAGCAACTGCAAGTCGTTTCGGTGTGAAAAATTCATATGATGCGGAGGACAACATCAGGGGGGGGTTGGCGTATCTGAGGTGGTTGGGTGAATATTTTCATGGTGACCTGAGTCGTGTCATCGCTGCCTACAACGCAGGGGAAGGGGCTGTGAATAAGTACAACGGCATTCCACCTTACCCAGAAACCATTGCCTATGTAAAGCGAGTTTTAACCTTGTCTCGGATGAGAGATACAGGCGCGAATACGATGCTGCCCTAACTGGTGAAAACCTGAGTAAAAAATCAGAATTTTTCTGGGGAACAAATTATGGAGTTCTAGCGCATATATGCAGGGCAAGTGGAAATCTAATGGGGTCTAGGCCCCGTGCCCATGTCAGAACTGCTCAGAATTTAAATCCTTACTCAAGGTAACCTCGACAGAACACTTCGGTAAAACGATGTGTAGATTTTGCTACGTCCTGTTTACTTTGGTGTTGAAATAGATATTCAAACTCCATGTCCACGAGACTCAATAGCTTCAGGATTTCTCCTTCACTAAATTTTCGCCGGAAGAAGCATGGGTAAACAATTGTTGGGTGGCTCATGTAGCGCAATGAGTATTTCAATGCTTGCATTGACCTCTTTTTCCCCCTCGTATTCCTTCGCCGCACCGGTCTCGGTCATTAGCGTGCAAGGTTCGGCTGAGCTGGTGCGTCTGCAATTCGAAACATCTGTTGGCGTATTTGTCAAAGCTGGCCTTAATGGTTCCGGGCAAAGTCTTGAATTGCATTTAAATAATGTCAGTAAGCAAGATATAGAGCCATTGCTTGAGAAAATTGCAGGTCGCCACAGCTTGATAACGGCGGCCAAAATAATTCCCGTACAGGGTGACTTTGTGCATGTATTGCTGGAGTTTTCCAAGTCTGTGCATGTACTGGATGAAACTATAGTGGCTTTGGCTGGTGGACAGTCACGTTGGGAGATCGTGCTCTCGGCGGCAGAGCAGCCAATACCAATCCTGGAAAAACCCACTTTGTCGCAAGTTAGCACTTATATGCGTGATGGGCGGCTTGACATTGCCCTGCTGGGAAGTACGGGGTTGGTAGCAGAAGCTACATTTCTGGAAAAGCCTAACCGATTCGCTGTCGATTTGCCTGGCGTGCCTTTTGAACAAGCCAAACTCGCTGCTGAAAAATATCATGGTGAGCCGGGTTTGATACGGTCCGTTCGCGCTGTTGCGCCAAGCCCAGGCAAGACAAGGCTGGTATTTGAACTCTCAGAACCTGCTGATTTGATTGATACGCAAGGTGTTTTGCTTGAAAAACAAGGCCAAGTATTGATGAGTCTGGTTCCTGATGCCAGTGTGCAAGTAGCCAGAACTGGTGTGCTCAGCGGATTTGGTTTTGAGGCAATTGAAGGCACCCAGCAGTTTCGACTTGCAGGTATCGCTGGCAGTCGAGTCAATGCATACACCATCGAATCGCCTTCACGCTTGGTTGTAGATTTTCTGGGATGGAAGCCCGGCCAGGTTATGGATGCGGTGGCCCGGTTTCGCCTCAATCCACCTGTTGGCGTGGGTAAAGCCAGCGTGGATATGACCCGCTCTGGCTCTGCCCGCATTGTTTTCGATTTGCTTAAACCCGCTTCATTCCGATCGTCCAGGTCCGTTAAACTCGCGACTGATTCAAATAGTGACGCATTGGTTGAAACCCTGCTCATTTCGCTCTCATCTGGCGCTGAATCCAATTTGCAGGACGGCATTCGACGGGGTCCAATGAATTTGCGTTTACGCCGAGAGTTACAGGACGGTCGTGAGCCAACAGTCGTCATTCGACCGCTTCAACTTGACGGCGTTGGGCGTTACGCCAATGCGGTGCTGCGTCCGGAGTTAGGCCGCGAATATGGCCTGCTTGGCATGTTGAGCAAGGCGCTGTTGGTGGATCCGAAATACGCTGCAGCGAAGGCGGAGTTTGAGGCTGCTGCTGAAGTTATGCCTCAAGCACGGTCTGGGCTACTCCCCATCGCTGCGTTTGACTACCAGCGTTCGACAGTCAAGCAAAATGTGACACAGGCATCTAATCCCGGCTTCCCTACGGGCGCGTCCAGCTACCCCAACGGCAGCATGACGATGACAATTACTCAACCTCTTTACAAGCCCCAGTCTCGCATCAAAATGGATCAGGCCGCAATTGCTATTGACCAATCCAAACTTAATGTTGTTGCGGCCGAGCAAGACCTCATTCTGCGGGTGGCCACTGCATACCTCAACCTGTTGGCGACTAACGACGGCCTCGAACTCGCATTAGCCGAACGAGAAGCAACACAAAAGCAGCACGATTTGGCCAAGGGGCGCTTGGAGTCAGGGTTAGGTACGATCGTTCAATTGCGTGACACAGAAGCAAGGTTGGCGCTTACACAGGCCAAAGAGATCGAGGCGCTTACCCGTCTTGATGATGCTAAGGTAGGTATCAAGGAAATTGTGGGCGAGACGGCAACGGCTATTCGCAGTTTCAAATCGGACTTCGATGTTACAGCGCCATTTCCGCCTGCGTTTGAACCTTGGGTGGACGCCGCGATAGAGCAAAACCTTGCACTTCAGTCACGCAAGTTGGCGGTTGAAATTGCCGGGCTTGAAATTACTCGCCAGCGAGCTGGACATCAACCCACGCTCAACCTAGTGGGCTCCTTTTCTCGACAGGACTCAGGCGGATCGCTTTACGGTGCAGGTCAAAAATCCGATACAGCCGATATTGGACTACGCCTTAATATCCCGCTGACCGATGGTGGGATGACCAGTTCTTTGACTCGTGAGTCAGTAGCACGCAACGAAAAAGCGTTGCAAGAGCGTGAGCAAGAGTTGCGTCGAACTGAGCGCATGACCCGTTCTGCATTCAACAGTGTGGTAGCCAGTTCTCAAACGCTTGGAGCCTTGCGCAAGGCCGTTGTTGCTCAGGAGAGTGCTTTGAAATTCCGGCTTGAAGGCTTTAACTCTGGTTTATATACCGTGGTTGCAGTGATGGATGCCTATCGTCTTTACCACACCGCGCAGCGTGATTTCTTGCAAGTTAGATACGATTATTTGATCAATCGTTTGAAGCTCAAGCAGGCGGTAGGTGCTTTGGGTCGTGGAGACCTTGAAGACATCGATGCACTGCTGCAATAGCAGAAATAGTGCTTGCGGTCACATGCCGCCTTTTATCATTGTTGACTAAAAAGAACCGGGTATTAAGCCCAAGAGGAGTGTTGTGATGAACAACCAACAACAGGGGAAACCCAACGTCGCTCAGCGCCTTCGCCACTTTTTACGTGTCCCGGCGTTAACGCGTAAAGGTGCCATAGCCCCTCCTCTGCCACGCCGCATTATTGTTGAGTCACTGGAGCCCCGATTCCTGCTTTCTGGCGAAGGCTTGGTGCTACCGCCCGCGCCGCCCAAGCCGGCGCTGTTCGACACCAGCCTGCAGGCTAGTTTGCTTTCTTCGGCGCAATTAGTCAGCCAAATTGGGGTGACTAGTGCGCCGTATGTGTTCGATGCGGTTGATTCGGCCCCGGTGTCAAAGATCAATGAAGTCATTTTTCTCGACCCCGGCGTCAAGGATGGCCAGGCACTGGTTCGCCAGGCGCTCGCCAACCGGCCGGATGCTCAAGCCGAAGTCGTTTTGCTGGACGGTGAAACCGATGGCGTTCAGCAAATGACAACCTGGCTCAAACAGCACCAGGGCTTGCAGGCCGTGCACATCATTTCTCACGGCGACACGGCTGCCATCAAGCTGGGTTCTGCTGAGCTGGATGCTGCCAACATTGATCAGTACCAAAGCGCTTTGACCCAATGGCAGCAAGCATTGGCACCGGGTGCTGACTTGCTGCTTTATGGCTGCGACGTGGCGCAGGGCAAAGACGGCGCTGCGTTTGTTGAGCGACTTGCTCAGTTGACCGGGGCTGATGTGGCGGCTTCGACCGACGCCACGGGTTCCGCTGCGCTAGGCGGGGACTGGATTCTTGAGAAAACCACGGGTCTGGTGGCTTCTCCAAGCCTGTTTGTTGTTGCGCCTTCCTACGATCAACTGCTGGCTGCGGTCACCGTCGCCAAAGCGGGTGACACCAGTACCGTCATCAGTGCCAATGGCGCCTTCACGGCAGCCAGTAATTTGGGCGCACAACTCGACGCCAATGCGGAATTTACTTACACCATGCCGCTGGTGGATCTGTCTTTTTCTGGCCTGATTCGCACCAATGACGGTCGTACGCTGGGCGATGTGCTGGCCTTTAAAACGCTGACCAACACCACCGTATTGGACGATTACCTGGCCACGAGCAGCTCGCACACCATGGGCGGCCTGATGGATCGCATGGGCGATTACCTGAATGGCATGGGGGCCTACAGCAACCTGGAGTCGGTGGTTGATCACAGCGGTTCTGCTATTAATTTCAGTGCAACAGGTCAAGTGTTGACCGCGACGCTGACCCTTTCGCGTGAGTTCATCCAGCAGTTTGGCTTTGGCGAGCAACTGAAAGCATTGGGCCTCGATTTCCAGGGCGGGCAGGGCATTCCCTTGTTGGCCGACGTGCACTTTACGGGTGTTTACGATTTTGCTAATGGCACGCTAGGGGTGTCTCAACTGGACGCGCAGGTTAAGGCGAAGTCATCCACCTTCAGTGCCGGCATGGCGCTCGGTGTGATTGCCGCCACGGCCACGGGTACATTGGAATTCGATACCGGCAAGGTTGAGTTCAATGCGATCGCTGCAAGTGGTGCAAGCGTAATCAAACTTCCCACCTCCTCCAGTTTTACCGCTGCAGATAATCTGTTCACCGTCAAGTCGGGCAGTACACATGCCGTCAAGACCAATGCCAGCTTTGATATTGCAGGCGATCTCGGTGGCACCCCCTTGGCAACGATTGCGGGCGGCACACCGCACATTAATGTGTCCTTTGGGGGCCTGAGTCTGACCAGTGTGGTCACCAATGCCGCCGATCCCGTCATCACTGGTACAGCCAGTTTGCTCGCGGGTCAAACACTCGAAGTTACGGTAGCGGGTGCCACCTACACTGTCGTCCCGGCGTCTGACGGAACCTGGTCGCTCGCCTTGGGCACGGCCAGCCACACCGGCACGCTGGACCTCGGTTCTGGCATTGCCTACGATGTGCTCGCCCAAGTGGTGAAAACATCCGGTGGAATAACGGTGTCATCGGCCACCGGAACGATCATGGTCAACCCGACCATCAACGCCGTGAGCTCTCACACACTCACCCCCACACTCTCGGGTGTGGCACGACTGGCCACCGGGCAAACTTTGTCGGTGGCCGTCGGGGGTGCTGTTTACAGCGTGATACCTGCTGCAAGTGGTGCCTGGACGCTTAACTTGGCCGTCTTGGGTACATCAACCAAAACGAGTGGCACACTGCTACTGACCACGGGCAACAACTACCCCGTTGTCGCCACCGTCAGCGGCGGTATTCCAACGGTCAGCGCCCAGTTGACTGTCAATACGGCGCTCACCGCCACCACCACGACTCCGGCAACCACCACGTCAACCAATGGCATCACGACCACGGGTAGTGTCACCTGGAACGCCCTGCAGCCCGCGCCGCTGACCCTGACCTCGACCAACTTCTCCAACCTGCAAGCCTTCTCCAGCCTGACCTCGACACAGCTGGTCAAGATGCTGCAAGACTTGGGAACCTACCTTGATTTGCTGCGCGATTCTGGCAAGTTTGATGCTGTGCTGCCCTTTACCGATCTCAAGCTCGGCAATGCGCTTGACTTCAGCGCGGCCATCAATGATGTGATTGACAACCAGCTGGCCACCACCATCCGCTCCGGAATGACCGCCAGCAAGGCCGTCTCACCTGTGCTGGGCAGTGATGTGGTGTTTGATCTTCAGGTGCAGCGCCCCGGTGATGAGCGGATCACCACACTGGCCATCGCCGTTGCCAAGAGCGAGACCACCAGCTTCACCCACATCAACCAGTTGGCCATGTTGATCGGACAAAAAATCACCACTGCGGTTAACGGTTGGCTGGTCTGGACCGGGTCAATGGTTGATGTCAGCGAATCGCTCCAGGGCGGGCTTACCGTTTCAGGCAGCACAAAAACCAATGAAGAGCAGACCCTCTCAGTGCATGCCAGTTCAGGTACTTACCAACTGAATTTGGGCGGTTCAGGCACCGCCACCGGCGATATTTCGGTGTTGGCAACGCCTGTTGAATTACAAAATGCATTGGAAGCCGTTGTCGGCATCGGCAATGTGCTGGTCACGGGACGCGCCAAACACTATCTGGTCAATTTTGTCGGAACCAAGGCCGGAACCAATGTGGCGGCTTTGACGGTGGCTTCGTCCTCGTTGACCGCCGGTAGCCTGATTGACGTCACGGCCAGTGAATTTGCAACAGGGTCGGATGGCAAAACCTGGGGCAAGATCAACCTGTTGCAAGCCAATCCGGGTGATTTTTCAGTGTTTCGGGTGGCCCCTTCGTCCGGCATTTCGGTGCAGCAGATCGCAGCGGGCGATCCAACGACTGAAGCCGTGCAACGGCTCTTTGTGATTCATGGCGGCGATGGCAGCTTTATCCTGAAAGGTGCCAGTGATGCCTTTGCCACTGGCCCAATCTCTGTCAATGGCTTGGATGCCACCGCCGCCCAAAACGCGATTCTTTCGGCCCTGAATGCAAAGTCGATTGGCACAATCGGCGGCTGGGTATCTGAAGTTAGCGCTGATTACGCTGCAGACAACGGCACGAGGGTGTTCGATATCGGCTTTGGCAAGACCGGCGTCACCTTTGCCACCCAAGGGGTCATGACGGCGGATGTGACCACTGCCAGCGTCGCCATTGTGCAGACCACCGCCGGTGATGAGAGCAACAATGCTGTTCAGACGCTAACGATCAGCAAAACGCGCGCCGGTGTTTATGCCCTAAAAGGCACAACCGCTGCAGGAGCGGCCTTCACCACCTCTGCACTGTCTTACAGCGCGAGCGCCGGAGATATTCAAACCGCTTTGCGCAGTGCAGTCGGCTTGTCCACGTTGAATGTTTCTGAATCTTCAGGTGTATTTACCGTCACCTTCGAGAAGAAAAACTACACCAAGATGACGGCGGCCAACCTGTGGACCAGCCAGGTGCCAGCGCAGGCCGTGCTTAGTACGCAGCAAGTCGCCGCCGCCGCCGTGGGCGCGACAGCGGCCAAAAATGAAATTCAACGCTTAAGCATTAGCAACGCCACCGGTGGCACATTTGTGCTGGGTACCACGCTTGACTCCCTGTTGTTTCAGACCGGCAACGTGGCTTACGGCGCCAGTGCCACAGATGTTCAGGCTTCGCTGGTCAGCATGCTGCAAAAATGGAATGCAGCCGTTACCAGTGACGATGTAGCCGTCACAAAAATCGGCAATGTTTACGACATTGAATTCAAAGGTCGTTGGGCTGCCAAGGATGTCCCACAACTGCGTATCAACAGCCGGGCCTTGATCTCATCAGCGGGCATCAGCTATGCGGCGCTTGATAACCTAGGATTTCTTGCCGCCGGACAAGATTCGCAAGTCAACAACGTCACCACGTTTGTGACACTTGACGACATGATGGAGCGCTTCAAACAGGCGGTGAACGTCAGCTTGAGTGGCGCTTCTTTTGCAATCACACCAACGTTTGATAGCGCCACAAAAAGCTTTCTGTTCACGGTCAAGTTTGCCCCGACACAAACAAAGGCTGTTCCGCTCGCGGTGAATGGCAACATTGGCGACCTGAGTAGCCTGCAGACCGACACCTCACTTGACCTGATAACCCAAACGCTGTTTCAAGGCACCATTGGGCTTGATTTTTCCAATCTGAATACGTTTGCCCTGCGTGCCAGCGGCACTTATACCGGCACGATTACCGCATCGGCTTCAAACAAAACCCTGACAGGGTGGAGCAGTGCTTGGTTGGGTTTGTATGGTGATGCTCCGTTTAATATCGCCTTCAACGGCGAAGGCTATGACTTAAAACTGTTGCAAAGCGCCGTTGACAGCAACACCACCCGCGACCAATTGGTCGCCGATTTACAAGCCGTATTTGCAGCACAAACGGTGACGCCGGGTGGCGTATTGGCGCGGCGTGGGTTCGCTAATTTGGGCCAAGTGGTCACAGTCGGTAAAAAGACCGATGGGCAACTGATACTCACCATCAATGCCCCGGTTGACCAGGTGCAGTTAACCATGTCGCCGCCAAGCAACTCGATTTTGAATGCGATGGACTACCTCCTCGGATTCAAGACGACGCCGAGCTACCCTGCGCCCAAGGCGGTCACGCTGCCTGTTAACGGGCAATTGACCGCTGATGCTCATTTCAGCCTGAAGGTGGACCAGTCCAGCGCAATTGCGGTAACGATCACCAATGCTTCCACCAGCACCAATGCGACCACTTCAGACCTGATTCTTGATATCAACGCGGCGTTGAATGGCACCGCAGTGAACGCCTATTTGAGTGGCAAAGGTTTTACCAACCTGGGGCAGGTGATTCAGGCCACGTTGCGCAATGGTCAGATTGAACTGGTCACGCAAAGCGCCAAGATTGCCTCCTTCCAAATGCAAATTGACGGTGCTGACACCGCTACGCGGGAACTGGGCTTTACCCCCGGACAATTTGCCACCACCAGTGGTGCCTATGTTTTCTTGAAAGATGTCTCGTTGGGTGGCAACTACAGCGCAGTGATTCACGGCCAAAGCGGCGTGACGCCAGGGACTCTGGCCACCGCCGGTCAAGCCACGCTGGGTATGCTGGATATCACCTTCGGCAAGCTGGCGACTGACTATCAGGGTAGTCTGAGTTTTGATCTCAAGAACGGATTGACTGGCGCATTGCATGACCGCATCAGTCTCAATGACCTGTTCGACTCTGCCTCATCGCAAGACAGTTTGCTGGGTCTGGGGGGCACACTGTCCACCAGTGACACGGTTTCTTCGCCTAACGTGCCTTACCAGAGCAACGGCCAGTTGCTGCGGGACGTCGGCCTGTCGGTCACCGTCGGTAGCGCGGTGCTGGAGGTGGTTGTTAAAAAATCAGACACCACCAGCAACACCAGCGTGGCCGATCTGGCCTCCGATGTCAACGCCGCCATCCATACCGCGCTGGTAGCCCGGTTCACCGCCGATCCCTACTCTGCGTTCACGTTTGTGGCTGCTGACAGCATTTCGGTTGCGGGCAAAACGGTGCTCAAGTTCTCCGCCCCCACGACAACGCTGACGCTGGCGAGTACGTCCACCCAAATTTACACCGCCAGTAGCGGTGTGTTGCTGGTCGATCTGCCGTTAACCGTCACACTCAGCACCGGCGCTACAGTCGATGTACTGGTGCGTGCCAGCAGCACAAGCGCCAATACCTCGTTGGCTGAACTGGTCATTGATGTGGACAACACCATCAAGCTGGCGCTGGCCTCGGCCAGAAGCAATACGATCGATACAGCGGTGCTGGCAGCCATTGATTCGTTGCTGGGTGCGACGAATCTGGTGGGGCAGAGTGGCACCGGCAGTTCTGCGGTTCTTTCCCTGAAATCAGATACCGTAGCCGCTAGAGCGATCACACTTAAAAACCTGGCAGTTGCCGGTCGTCTGCTCAAAGACGATTTTTCAACCAGCCCCGTTTTTCTGAACCAGGCCGGAACCGTTGGCACCACGCCCACGGCAGCGCTCACTTTTTCCGATATCGGCATTACCACACCTGTCGGCATCACCGCTACCGGGTTGGATGCGGCAACCACCATCACGGTCAGCGTGACCAACACCGCTGCGGCGCTGGCCGGTACGGGCGTTCAGGCTTCTTCCGTTGTGGTTCCTTCCAATGGCTTGGGGAGTTTGACGCCACTCAAGGCGATTGCCTGGTCAGATTTGCAATCTGACATGAGTCAGCTGGGTAGTTTGCTGGGGGACTTGGGTGGCGTTGGCGCCTTTGGTGAGCTGGGCCGCGCTTTGCCGGTGTTGGGCAGCAGCGTGTCTGACCTGTTTGACTTTACGACCCGTTTTGCCGCGATTGATACCACCCTGGGCGCTCAAACCGGCATTGGTTTGAATGGCTTGCAAGCGGCACTGGGCACTGCTTTTGGCATATCTGCCAGCACGGTAACGCTGGCCTACGACAGCACCAACAATGCCCTCAATATCAATGTGCCTTACCGCGTCGTCATCGACAAGACTGCACAAATCGAACTCATCCTGAACGATGCCGCATTGTTGGCCCTTTTGTCTACCGCTGACAAACAAACGTTGACTGATCTGCTAGGTTCCATGTCGCGTCTGAAAGACAGCGACAGCAATGCCTTGCTCAACTTGCATGCCGACATGACGTTCCACCTCGCCATGGGCGTGGACCTGTCCAGTGGTGCAAACCAGGGCAAGCTTTTCCTCTATGACCATGTGGAAGCCGGCGCAGCAGGTTTTGCAGGTGATGCTGGCACTTACGCAACGCTGGATGCCTTCAGCGCCAGTGGCAGCGGCATGGCGTTTTCCTCTATTCAGGGTATCTACAGCCTGGGTGTCACGGGGGGCACGGCCAGTCTGACGGTGGCCAATACCAGTGGCGTCATGTTGGACTCAGACGCCAAAGACGGCGCTGCAGACGGTCGTCTCTATCTGCGCCCCTACAGCGCGATGAGTAGCGCAGATTCAACGGCCCTCAAACACTCTAACTTCGATGTCATCTTTGATGGTGCTGCCAGCGTAGTTTTACCGCTGACCCTGTCGGTGTCTGATGATCTTGGCCAACTCGCCATGACGCAGATTGATGGCTTCATCAATCCCTTGCCTTTGGGCAAGATGGAAATCAACTTCCTCAATTTGGGCGACACCTTCGCCCAAATGGGTGGCAAGACCGGCTTTGCGCTGCAATCCATGGCCGAGAGTAGCAACAGCCGCACAGTTATTTCCAGCCAGGTCAAGCAAGCAGCCTTGCCGGAGCGCCCCAGCACAGGCAATGGCAGTGCAGTCGCCACCCCTGAGGGTGCGCCGGTGGACAGCATCGATGAATCGGGCCTGGCTAATGTCAACCCCAACCCCTATTTTGGCTCAATGGAAGGCGTTGGCGCTTCCACCACGCCCACTAGCACCACAGTGGATGCCACCAAGTTGTTTGGTGCCGCAGGGGGTACCAATGCCAGTTCAACCGGGTTTGATGTCAGCCTGATCATTCCTGATTTTGCTTACTGGCAGACACAATTAACCCACGTACTCAACGCAGCCGTTGGCTCGAGCTGCGAACCTGAAAAGATCATCAATGGCCCCCTGATTTTCTTGTTGCGTGATCCTTCCATCATTGTCGATACGGTGGATAAGGTGCTGGGCGGCATCCAGCAAGGTCTGGATGCATTCAGTTCTGTACTGAGCTTGCCCGTTATAGGCGACCAACTTAAGGAAGCCACCCAGTTCGTGGCTGATTTGCGCACCAATGTGGTAGGAGCCATCAAGCAGGCGCTTGATTCGGCAATAGATGTTTATGGCGGGTTGGACAATGCCTTGCGCATGTCCCTGTTCAACATGCTGACGACCGACACCAACGGCAACAACATCATTGATGCGGGTGAGATCAGCGCCAATCCGTTCCTCAACTTTTTGCAAGACTACAACGGCGACAAACTAGTCACACCCGATGACATTGTGGTGGAATACGTTGCAGGTACAGGTCAGCCCACCATGGACTCGCGCCTGGCTGCCTACATGGGTGTGACCCAAACAGGCATTACCTACGAGAAGAAATGGAAGAATGCTGACGGCAGCAAGATGATTGACCCAATCACACTAGTGCAGAAAGTCACCACTGAAACCATCCCTGTGCCCGCAGTTTTGCCGGGTCAACGCACGGCCTGGGTGACCTCTGGCATCAACGTGCCCAAGCTCGATACCTTGGGTGTAGCGATGCTCCATGACGACGGCACGCCATGCTATGTGGGTGAAGCTGGCAACATTGTGCTGGACAGCAGTCTGCAAAAAATAGTAGATGACATTTCTGGAACGATTGACAGCGTTGCTGCGACGGCGTCTGATTTACTCGCCAACGTGACGACCAATTACGGTTCGGGCTTTACGGCCTCAGCCACTGCGTTTGCTGAGTTTGTGATTGCCAAAGTGGCTGCCGGTTACGACTACAGTCATCTTTTGAAGGATGTTTTTGGCACTGGCGTTATTGCAGCCTCGCTGTCTGATGTTGCCAAGACCTTCAAGCCGAGTAGCAGTGCGGTTGCTGCAGATGCCGCCGTACTCAAATACAACTTAGACCACAACCTGACCGGTACAGCTGCCAAAATTCCTAAAGCGGTATTGGGTGAGTTCAAGAAGGCGATTCAGACAAAGGCCGAGACTATTGGCGCCCAGTTGGCGCTGGGTAGCAGCACTGCGATCCAGTTCCGTATGCACCTTGGGCAAACGTACACGCCCAATTTGAATCTGAGCTTTGACGTTGGTGTTCCGGGCCTGAGTTTGACAATGAATGGCGGAATCGGTCTTACCCTGGACTGGGATTTGTACTTGGGCTTTGGTGTCGATATCAAGGACGGTTTTTACGTGGTCACCAACATGCCCGGCACGGCAGGCATTGGCGAGATCACGACCCTGACGACGGCAGGTGTCGCCACAGGCACCGTCGTCAATAGCAGCGATGCCCATATTGACAACCTATGGCTGGTCGGCAAGCCCACCTTCACGCCCGCCGTCAAGGAACTCCAGGCGTCGATTGACGTGGTGCTCACTCCCAGTAGCGGTAATACGGCAGCGTCCCTTAACGCGCAGTTGTTTGTACTCAACGGCACACTCACGGACAACTGGGATGGCTGGATCAAGGACAACGACACCGGCATCTGGGGGAGTGGCACCGATTCGCTCGGACGTTTGACGGGAACCCAGAACGCCAACTATGGTCGTACAACGGAAATGTTCAACGGGCTGAGCGGCGCCGAGGGTTCACGGACTCGTTTGCACCTTGATTTCTCTGTTGATCTCAAAGACGTTGGCTTGTTTGGTATTTCGGCCCTCTCGGGTCTGACCAACGGGCGATTGACTTACTCTGATCTGCGCAATGCCAAACTGGCCGACCTCTACAAAGTGGAGTGGGATGCGCAGGCGCAGATCAACCTGCACATGGGGCTGGGCGTCAGTGCGGGTGGCGAGGGCTATTTGCCAAAAATTATTGGCGACTTCCACCTCACCTGGCAAGACAGCAACAAGAATAAATATGTCAAGCAAATCGAGCAGTACTTCACCTCGGGTTACGACAAGCTGTTTCATGCGGGTACGCCCAACATCTGGATGACCGACGTTTACCTTGATGTAGGAACGTTTTTTACTAAATTTCTGAACCCGATCGTCAGTGTCATCCAGGATGTCACTGACCCAATCATGCCGGTGATCGACGCACTGACGACGCCGGTTCCAGGTTTGTCTGACTTGATGGGGCGCGATTACTCCGTCATTGATTTGGCTTCTGAGATGTCTGCGATGTTTGGTGGTGTGTCCAAGGTGGACTTCATCATCGCTGTGGTCAATCTGCTGGATGTGATTGACAGTTTGCCCACCAATACGGCCGGCATGTTGTTACCCGTCAAAGAGGCCTTGATCGTCAGCGGCACCAAAGACCGCAAGCTGAACCTCTCAGCATTGCCCTCTATACCGAATCTCCCCAATATTGATGTGCCCATCACCTTGCCTTACCTTCAAATGGCCGACGTGAATGTTGCCAAAGACGGCTTTGAATTTGGGCTCAATATGGGCGTGGGCTGGAAAGATAATCTGGCGACCATGGGCGTGGACGAAGGAAAAACCTCTCTGCTTAAAGTGGTTCAGGGGCAAATGCCCGATTTGAGGTTTGACTTCAGCCTGACCGCAGATGCCAAAATTCCGGCCCCTTACATCGACGTTACACCCTTCAATTTCACCATTCCTGGCATTAAAAACCGCGAAGGTACGGCTGATGCCACCTTCAAGCTCAATATCAAGGCGGGTTGGCCAGACTTGCGTTTGTCAGACATTCTGAGTGGCAATATGGCGCCGCGTTTCGAGCTTACGTTGGAACTGCCGGACATCGATTTCACGCCCAATCTTTTGCCGGTGCTCAAGTTTGTCATGCCCAAGTTGGAGGCAACGGTCAATGGTACGACGCACACTTTGCTGGGTGGTGGTGAGATCACGGTGGACTGGCCCAACGCAGTGCAGGGTTTCGTCAACAGTGCTGATGTCAAAACCTATACGTTGCCAACGGCAAGCATCAACTTGGGTAGCCTCCCAGACTTCTTGTTGCCTTTGCCTTATGTGGATTTGACCCCGATTGACATCAGTGCTGATCTTGGTTTTGCGGCGGGCTCATTCCAACTCAACATCAAGGCGGGCTGGAAGGACTTGTGGCTGTCAGATTTTCTCAGCGGCAACATAGCGCCAAGTTTTGATGCCACGATTACCGCGAACGCTAGCCTGAATATCAATACGGCGATATTGCCAGTGGTGCAGGTTCAGTTGCCCAAGATGACCTGGACGATGGGTGCCAAGACGTGGACATGGGCAGCAGGGAGTACCCAAACGATTGCATGGCCAGATTCGCTGAGTGGCTTTGTCAACACGAGCAATGTCAAGACCATCAACCTCACGGGCGCCAGCTTTGATGTCAACCTTGGCTCGATCAGCGGCTTCCTGCCGACTATCAAGGTCGAGTGGCCAGATGTGCATTGGGTTGGAATTGGCAAGGAATTTATCTGGAAGCAAACTGCATCGACTGATTTGGGCTGGTCGAGCATCATTTCTGATTCAGGCATTCTTTCTGCGCTGATTGACCCCGCTAAAACGATCACCATCAAGCTGCCCGATGTCTGGCTGCCCAGCGTTAATTTGCTGGACTTGCTGCCTGATATTGATTGGAGCTTTAGCTTGCCTGGTCTGCCATCGCTGCCAAGCATCGACATCAGTCTGCCGTCAATCGATGTGCCTGGCCAACAAACGATCTCGCCTCAACAGGGTTTTGCTGATTTTCAGAAGAAGCTGAAAAAGCCCGGTAGTGCGCTTAAATTCCCGATTCTTGACGACACCGTGGGCTCGGTGATTGGGCTTCTGATGGGCAAGCCCGTCGATTTAATGACCTTCACTCCACCTAATCTTGAAGTCAAGGTCGGGTTCAGGGTGTCATTCCCGATTTATCCGCCCCTTTATGTGGGGATTGGCGGAGAAATCAAGTTGCAGGCCTCTTTGACCCTGGGCTTTGATACCTACGGCATCACCAAGTTTGCCAACTCGCACAACATCACTGATATTTTTGATGGCTTCTACGTTAGTGACAACATCGTCAATGGTGTTGATAAACCTGAGGTGACCCTAACGGCCAAGCTCTATGCTTTTGCCGAATTAAACGCGTTCATTGTTCGCGGCGGCGTTGAGGGCGGCATCAAACTGGTCGGGACGCTTGATATTTACGACGAAGACAAGGACAACAAGTTCCGCGCTTCACAAATTATTGCGGCGGTGTCTGAAGATCCACTTGACGTGGTGGAGATGCATCTGCGTGGTTCAGCCTACATCTCGGCTTATGTGGACGTATTTGCCCTTTTTGATTACGTGCGGGTTTGGGAATGGACCTTCATGGACGTCACACTCTTCGAGTGGGAGCACGACCCTGCCGCCAAGAAGCCAATTCTGGCTTCCATGGACGGCAGTAACCTGACGCTGCATATGGGCTCAACCATTGGCAGCATTGACGGGGAATCTTCTGTTGACAAGGGTGCTGCCGACCGCAAACGGCGTAGCACGGACGATGGAAACGAGTCCTATGCCCTGACCGGCAGTGGCGGCACGGTCAACATCAGTGCCACCCTGACCAACGGCAGCACCTACACCAAGACCTTCTCTGGCGTGAACCGGGTCAAGGCCTTCACGGGCGCCGGGGATGATCTGGTCGATGCATCGGCCCTGGATCGTTCCGTGTTGTTTATTGCCGGAGGCGGCACCGATATTCTCATAGGTGGCTCGGCAGATGATGTGCTGATTGGCTCGGACAGCGGTACCGCCACCTTGATCGGCGGCGGCGGCAACGACAAGCTCATTGCCCGTGGCGGTACAACGCACATGCAGGGTGGACTTGGCGACGATACCTATCGGTTTTTAACCGGCTGGAGCATTGCCGACATCACGGATACGAATGGCAGCAATATTCTCGATTTCACAGCGCAAGTCAACGCCGTCACGCTGGATGACAGCGTGGCCAAGGCGTTCCAGGGTGCCAACAGGGTCACCTGGACCAACGGCAGCGACAAGATCGATCTTGTCAAAGGGGGTAGCGGCAGCGATATTCTCGATTTTTCCGGTGATGCAGCTAATCTGATCGTGAGCGTGACGGGCACCAACGCGGGTTGGGTCAAGGGCAGCGGTAGCGGCATGACTCAAACCAGTTTTGCCAGCACGACAGCGCAGGCCATGAAAGACGCAGGCGATAACGCCGGCTTTGGGTTCAAGTTCACGGGCTTTGAGAATGCTATTGGCGGGCAGGGCAGCGATGTGTTCCGCCTTAGTGCGGGCGCTTCGCTGACGGGGTCAATGCGAGGCGATACGACCGCCGGACTGCACCATGACGCTTCCGGCAATGAAGCGGCCAATGCACGAAATATTCTGGATTTTTCCGAGTACATCACCGGTGTAGTCGTTAACGAAGAATCTACCAGTGCCTTTGGTACGGCCAATGCAACGGGCATCATCGTGCGCGGCTTCCATGATATTTTTGGAGGCGCTGGTGGTGACCGCTTGAGCGGTGATGGGCGCAACAACCTGTTAGTTGGCAATGACGGCACTGACTTGCTGGAAGGCAAGGCAGCACATGATTTGCTGGTAGCAGATACCTTTGTAACCTACAAAAATCTGACGGGCAGCCAAACCCGGCCGACGACGCTGACCAATGTGACAGATTACCTGACTTTGCAAACCGTCGGTGTCGGTGAGTTTGGTGCAGCCAGTCGCAACTGGATCTGGAAAGGCCAGACGCTGGAGAATAAGAGCTTGACCACGGCTGGCGCCCAGACCTTGAAGGGCGGCAGTGGCAATGACATCATCATAGGCTCCAAGGGGGGCGATATCATCAACATTGGTGGTAGCGGTGAAGGCAACGACACCATCCTGGCTGATTTGGGTAAATTGGAAATCGACTTCAATTACCGCACAGCCTTGTCTGCCACCAGCTTTGGCGTGAGCGGCGGCAATGACACCATTTACTTGGGCAGCGGCAACAACCTGGTGCTTGCCGGTAATGGCAAAGACACCGTTTACGGTAGTGATGTGGCGGGCAGCTTCAACATCATCCTGGCCGACAACGGCACGGTCAAGTTCAAGACTGCCGAAGCGTCTACTTTATCGGGTACAAAACTTACGTTTGCCACGGTTCATGGGTTAACGCATTTGCTCGACACCACTGATGCGCCAGTGTCTGAAAACGGGGGAACCGGCGGTGCCGATGTAGTCAGCCTTGCCAGTGGCTCAGCTATTGTGATTGGTGGCGCAGGCAATGACGTGATCAGCTTCAATGCGTCAACATCAACAGGTGTCAATGTTCGCTTTGTGGCGGGCGATCACGCCAGCATCAAAACAGACTTGCACGGCGGCATCACGGAGTTTTTTACGCTCGACACGTTGGCCAATACTGGGGGCGACGACATCATCGTGATTGGCAGCAAGGCCGATCTCGCAACGCGCCATTTGGGAACCAATTTCATTCTCGGCGGCATGGGGGTCGACACGATCATTGTCTCGGGCGCCATTGACGCGGCTGGCGTTATTACCCGTGGCTTGGCCCGAAGTGAAGATGTCATTCTTGGCGACAACGGCAAGATCACGCGCACGATCTCGGTTGCCACGACGAGCACACAGAATCGCATGCTGAAGGTGGAGAGCACCCAAACGACCAACGGCCAGGGTGGCAACGACAAGATCATCGTCGCCAACGGCGGCAAGGTCATCATTGGCGGTGTGGGTAACGACACCATCACCGCCCAAAATGGCGACAACCTGGTGATCGGTGACAACGGCCTGATTGACTTTGATGCCTCCAACAGCGGCATTCTGCGCCAGATGCAATCCACTGCACTTGACCAGGGCGGCATCGACACCATCACCCTTGAAAATGGATTCAAGACGGTGATTGCAGGCTTTGGCGCTGACATCATCAGCATCCTGGCCAGTAATCTGGGCGACGCTATTGGCCCCATCACGGTGACCGGTCTTGCCGGTGTGACCGGCTCAACCGACCAGCGGCGAGGCCGAAGTGGCCGGTACGTGGCGGGCGACAACGCGTTGATAGATTTCGATGAAACAGGCGGGTTGACCGACATCGTGACTACCGACACCGTCACCGCGACCGGTGATGCCGACACCATCGTTATCGGGCTTACGGGTGCCATCAACAACACCGTCGATATTGGAACCAATATGGTTCTGGGTGGCATGGGGGCAGACAGTATCACGGTTCTTGGCGTGGGCGCTATCGGCACCAGTTTCGACACGATTCTGGGTGACAACGGCGAAGTACACCGTAACGACAACACCGGCAAACGTCTCACGGAAACAGCAACCGGAGTTGCCTATGCCTTGCGTGACGTTCATTCAACGCAGATCGACCTAGGTGGCAATGACGCGATTGCTGCGGCCAATGGTGACAAGGTCATTGTGGGTGGGTGGGGCCAGGATGTTGTAACTATTGATACGGCCAGCGTATCAACGCGCTTTATAGGTGGCGACAACGCCACGCTAAGCTTTGACACCACAGGCGGACTGACCGATCTGGTAACAATGGATGTGGTGAGCACCACGGGCGACAATGACACCATTGTTGTCGGTCACGCAGTTGCCACGCTCAATACGGTAGATATTGGCACCAACATCATTGCGGGCGGTATGGGGGCAGACACCATCACTGTCCTCGGTGTGGGCGCCACAGGCACCAGTTTTGACACGATTTTGGGCGACAACGGCGAAGTACACCGTAACGACAACACCGGCAAACGTCTCACGGAAACAGCAACCGGAGTTGCCTATGCCTTGCGTGACGTTCACTCAACGCAGATCGACCTAGGTGGCAATGACATGATTTCTGCAGCCAATGGTGACAAGGTGCTGCTGGGTGGTTTTGGCGCTGATACCTTGACAGTGCGGACGAACAGTAAGTCGATTCGTTTGGAAACGGGCGACAACGGAGAAATCACGTTTGACACGCAGGGCGGTATGACCGATTTACTGACGTTGGATGCCGAGAGCGCGACGGGCGGTAGCGACACGATCACGATCGAGTCCACGGCGGGTGCTGCTGATCTTGGTCTCAACGTAGTGGCCGCAGGTATGGGCAGCGATGTGATTTTGATGGACGGCGCAACTTACGACGCGCTGGTCACTAAAAAACTGACAGGCGGAACCGATACCAGCGAAGATATCCTCATCGGCGACAACGGCGAGGTGCATCGCACAACCGCTTCTACGGCCACGGGTATGAAAAACTTGATGCTGCAGGTCAAATCCATCCGCCCAGATCGCGGGGGTGATGACCTCATAGGCGCTGGCAATGGCGGTAAAGTAATTGTTGGCGGCTTGGGTGCCGACAAGATCACGGCAGTGGATGGGGATAAGTTGGTTTTCGGCGACAACGCCCAGGTTGACTATGACGTAGCCGCTCAAAACGGATTGCTGCGCATGGCACAAAACATAGAGTTGACTTTGGGTGGCGCGGACACCATTCGACTGGGTGAAGGTTTCACTGTGGCCATGGCCGGGATTGGTGCTGACCTGATTGACATTAATGCAAGCAAGGCTGGTTTCATGACTGCCGGGTACGGCAATGTGACCGGTTTCAACGCAACACCAACGGAAACAGCAACAGAAACTGAGTTGCGCAGGCAAACCGGACGCTTCCTGACTGGCGATAACGCCATTATCCGACTCGATACCAAAGCAGGTATCACCGACTTTGACTCAATCGACGTGATTTCTGCCACTGGTGGGGACGATACCATCATCGTGGGCAAGCTTGATACCCCCAATAATCTGGGCTATCAGGTGATTTACGGCGGCATGGGCTCTGACAACATCACGGTGCGTGCCACTAGCTCCAGCGAAGACATCATTTTTGGCGATAACGCCCAATACCGTCGGCGTGCGTTAAGTTACCAACCCGTGTCTTTCACCAGTATGTTGGCTGACAAGGGTGGCGACGACCGCATTGTGAGCGGTAGTGGTTACAAAACTGTGGTGGGTGGGTTTGGCAACGATCAGATCAACCTAGCGACCGTGATGACGGTTGGAGAAACAACGCCTTCCAACAGATCCCTCATCTTGGGTGACTCAGGGGTGGTTAATTTTGATTTTTCGGGTTCCGGCAGCCTCAAAACGGTTGAAAGTTTAAGTTTCAATTTTGGCGGCTCAGATGTGGCCACGGTGGGCGATGGCGATGTCACTTTTATAGGTGGTTACGGCACCGATACGCTGACGGTCAACTCCAATCAGAAAGCCTTTCGCGCCGCAGCGGGCGATAACGCCCGCTTCACCTACTCCAGTTCGGGTTCGACCCTAGCGGCAGTCAGTGACCCTGCGGGGCTGACCGGCATGATCTCGCTCGACACCACCAGCATCACCGGTGACTCGGATGTCATGCGGCTGGGGCCAACCGGCAGCATTAGCGGCGAGATGGGCATGGCCCTGATGATTGGCGGCATGGGCCGCGACACCTTGAGGGTGACCGGGGCGAGTGCCGATCAAGTCACCTTGGCCGGTGACAACGCCGAAATTATCCGTTCTGCCGGGCGTTCAGGTTTGGTGACTTCCTTCTTTTCGCTGCTGCCGGAGCAGGGCGCGGGCGATACGCTGGAAACCGTGAGTGGCGTGACGCAAGTGGCCGGTGTGGACACCGTGACCGGCTCCTATTTGCTGGTTGGTGGCCAAGGTGGCGACACCATTCGCGCTGGCAGCGGCTATGGCGTGGTGTTTGGCGACTCGGGTCGGGCAACATTTAGCGCAATAGGCAAAGTGCAATTTGCTGCCAGCGTCGGCACCGCACAAGGGGGGAATGACCTCATTGCCCTCGGTAGCGGTAGCGGTGGAGTGAAGAGTGATGGTGACATGGTCGTTATTGGTGGTTATGGGTCTGACACGATTGACGTGGCTTCAGTCCGTGGCAACGGCGCATTTATCGAACGCACTATTGCGGGTGATAACGCCAGCATCAATTTTGATAGCGCGGGGCGCCTCACGGCATTTGCCACGCAAGACCCTGATGCCTCTACGGGTGGCGGTGACACGATTACGATTTCAATGGCTGGTTCACCGCTGAGTAACAACCCGATTTGGGATAGCAACATCGTGGCAGGCGGCGCTGGCAACGATACCGTGCAGATATTCGGTGGCGCACGCAGCCATGATGTGCTTGCGGGGGACAACTTGGACTATCGCCGATCTGACAGCGCGACGGGCTATAAAGACTTGTTTGCAGAAGTTTTGCAGCCAAGCAATGGTGGCGACGACACCATTCGGACCGGCTCCGGCTTTAAGCTGATTCTGGGTGGATTGGGTGCAGATCACATTGATACACAAACGCAAGTTGGTGACACCAATCTCATTTTTGGCGATGCGGGTGCTGTCATGTTTGACCCTAGCGGCAGTGGCAAATTGATGCAATTGGTGAGCACAGCGACCAGTCAGGGCGGCAATGACACACTCAACGTCGGTGCTGGCAAAGACTACGTCTTTGGCGGCTTTGGCAACGATGCGATAGCGCTGAATGCGGGAGACAGCGTGGTTCGGACCATCTTTGGTGATAACGGTCAGATCGACTTTGATTTGATTTCGGGCGCCATGGCCATGCTCCAGAGCACCGGTAGCGACTTGGCTGACGCAACCTCGACCGCAGACTCACTCACTCTGCCTAGCGCTGGTACCAACTTAGTGATAGGGGGCACTGGCCTGGATACTTTGTCCGGCAGCAGTGGTGTTAACCACGCATTGACCCGGATTCCGGGTAGCGGCTCCATCCAGAACCCGGAAAGCAGTGGGCGAGTGATCAGCATTATCATGCTTGGGAAAAATGGTGAATTCGGCATCACAGGGCCGATTGGATCAACAGATTACGTTTCTGTTGGCGCGGGAACCGATACTGGAACTGGAACTGGAACTGGCACAGAAGGCACAACGAACGGCAACAACGGCTCAGCCGTGGGAACCGGTTCCGTGCAAGAAGACACGACGCTCACCGCCACAGGTCGCCTAGCCTACAAGGCACTAACGGGGGGTTACGCCAATTTTGTGGCCCAGGCCAATCAGGTCGGCAGTTTTGGCACACTGACCTTGCTGGCCGATGGCAACTGGACCTATACCCTGAGTAAAACTCAAGACAACGTTCAGGGCTTGAAGTCGGGCGATATCCGCACGGATACCTTCATTGCAGCGACGACAGACGGTAGCTCCACCACCGTCACGATCAATGTGAGTGGCAAAGACGATGTTGCCGTAATTGGCGGCGTTACTTTGGGTAGCCTGGTTGAAGACGTAACGTCGCCGTTGCTTATTGCCAACGGCGAACTCACCGTGACCGACCCTGACGCTGGTCAAGCACTCTTTAGCAGCACAGTAACGCCTATGATAGGTGCACTCGGCACCATGACAATTAGCGACACCGGTACGTGGGAATACCGCATTGCCAATAGCGCCGTGCAATATCTGGGTGCTGGTCAGAGAAAAGATGAAACCTTCACTGTTGCTAGCTTGGATGGGACAGCCACGCAACTTGTGACGGTGACACTGACTGGCGTAAACGACGCCCCCACGGGCAGCGTGAGCATCAGCATCAGCGGTGATGGCGTGCTGGCCCAAGGCAAAACGCTGACGGCCAGCAACACCTTGGCCGATGCCGATGGCATCCCGAGCAGCGGCGCAGGCGCGATCAGCTACCAGTGGTATCGAAATGGCGCGCTGGTAAGTGGCGCAACGGGTGCAAGCTACACGTTGACACAGGCCGACACAGGCGCTGGCATGAGCGTGGTGGCGAGCTACACCGACCTGCAAGGCACCCCACAAACGGTGACGGGCAGCATCACGGGCACGACAGCCAATGTAAACGACTTGGCTGACATCACTGGCGACAACATTCAAAATGGCCTGCTAGCTGCAGGTCAGGTGGTTGAGGATGTCGCGGTAAATGTGGAAGGCAACCTTGTTTTGAATGGTTCAATTCAAATAGCAGACCTAGATGTGGGTGAGGCTAGATTCAGAACAACGGTCTTGGCTGTTGGTGCTGTCATGGGTGAATTGAGTCTGAGCGCTGATGGGCATTGGGCTTACAAGGTAAAAAATGC
Source organism: Comamonadaceae bacterium (assembly GCA_947372745.1). Taxonomy (GTDB): domain Bacteria; phylum Pseudomonadota; class Gammaproteobacteria; order Burkholderiales; family Burkholderiaceae_C; genus Rhodoferax. The sequence goes on from CANBUY010000002.1 coordinate 26,519, forward strand.
AGCGGTGCAGTCAATCAATGGTGGCGACAAAGCAATAGACACTTTTATTGTCACCAGTATGGATGGATCGGCAAGTCTGATCGTTAAAGTGACTATCGTAGGCGTCAATGAGACCCCCGTTTTCGTACAAACGCCTACAGCACTCTCCAGTTCAACACAATCGACTGGTAGCGCCTCGTCGTTCGGTTCATTTGTAGCGAGTAGTTCATCAGGTTTAGAATCAGTCACTCCGATGCAGGCAAGCAGTAGCACAGCCACATTGGGTGAAGATAGCCAGACACAGAGCGTCCAGCAGCAAATGCCCGGTTCCAGTTTGGCCACGGCAGGTCAGTCTGGTGCCTTCTTCAAAGCTGTTGCGTCCATAGCAGTAGCGGCACCCGCATCAATCCCGGCTGCCTCACCGTTTTGGAATTCAAATCTGGTAGATCAGCCTTTGCTTGCATCGGGGAATGTCGAAAATAGCAATAGCGCAGGTGGTGGGTCTTCGCCGACTACAACTAACCCAGGCAGCGCGTCTTCAAATAATGTTCAGACACCCGCAACGCAGGGGCAATCCGCTCCCGTCGAACAACCTGCCGTTGAAACCCCGCCGGTTGAACCAAAGGAACCAGCCGAGCCATCAGCCATGACGCCAGCCTTGGGTGCAGCGATGCTTGGACTAACGGGTCTGCAGGGCGGGCGCATCTCTTGGGATAAACCCAAAGTTCAACCCCTCAAGCGCAAGGTCGATAAGTTTGGTCGTATGGCGTTGTCCTCACTTAAGCGGGCTGCGTAAGAAAATGTTTTTATTGATGAAAAGGAAAAGTTATGAGTGATTTAGATATGCCAGTTGAAGCCGCAACAATCCAATGGGACGATTCAGCGATGACGACAACACACGCTAACGTGTGCAATGTTATGGGTACGCGTGAAGAGATGATGATTCTTTTCGGATCCAACCAAGCTTGGAATCGTGAGCAAAAAGAGGTGAAGGTGACCCTATCGAACCGTATTGTGCTCAATCCTTATGCGGCTAAGCGCCTAGCAGCCTTGTTGGAAATTGGATTAAAAGAATACGAAAAACGCTATGGCGAGTTGACGCTTTGATGAACTTATGAGGTCATGAATCCATGACCATGTTATTTGCGGCGCCGTCTGATCTCTGGCAGCGCCTGATCTCTTCAGAGGATGAGCAGGAATTTCTTGAAACCTGGTTGTCCTGCCTGATTTCTCTGTGTGGACAAGTGGTTCAGGCCACTGTCGTATGGGGTGATGCAGCTAATGTCGGACCTTTTCGTCCGCGGGTCGACTTGCCCGTTGGTCGTGTGGCTGATCGCTCCATGGCCACGTTGTGTGAACGTGTGCTTGAACTGCGCGTGCCACTGACGCAAACGATACCCCGGGTATTGCTCGTACATCCAGTAATGCTGGACGCCAATCTTTACGGACTGGTCGCCATTGAGTTTGAAAGTCATATTCCAGCGCATGCATCCGATGTATTGCGCTGGGGTATGGGGTGGCTGCGTGAGCGTATTTCTGGAAGTGAGGCACATGCGGCCGATGCGCTGCGCGAGCGTTTGTTTGTGATGCTTGACGTGCTGACGCATGTGATTGATGCCAGCAAGGCGGTCACTGCAGCGCAGTCTGTGGCCACCGAGTTGGCGCAGCATCTAGGTTGCGAGCGGGTGTCAGTAGGATTCGGTAAGTTGGATGGAATTCGTTTGTTTGCACTTTCACATTCGGCCGATTTTTCGCGGCGCAATGATTTAACCCAAGCCATCGAGTCGGCCATGAACGAAGCGGTTGACCAAGGCGAAACCATGTATTCGCTGGCGGGCAACGACAGCGCGGATGAGCAACGGCTGGTTTTGATGCGTGAGCATGACCATTTGCGTCGGGACTTTGATACAGACGCTATTCTGACCGTTCCGTTTAAGGTAGGTGAGGAAAGTGGCGTCTTCACATTTGAGTGGGCAACGGAGGAAGATGGCGAGAAATGGCGGGATTTTGCAGCCAGTCTGGTGCCGTTGATGGGACGTGCGTTACTTGATCGCCGCCAGCAAGACCGGTCCTGGCCGAAACGTGCGCATGAGTATTTGCGGCAAGAGTGGATGAAACTAAATGGGGCACATCAGGGTGCACGTAAATTGGTGGCTCTGCTGGGCATGGGTGGCGTTCTTTTTCTTGCAATGGCTAAAGGTGATTTCCTGGTGGCTGCTCACGCGGAATTGGAGGGGGGTATTCGGCGGGTGATTGCGGCTCCGTTTGAGGGTTTTGTCGCGAGCAGCGGTTTTCGTGCCGGGCATGTTGTCAAGCAGGGTGATGTGCTAGCAACTCTTGATGATCGTGATTTGCGTTTGGAAACCGTACGCTGGGAAAGTCAGCAAACCCAGTATTCCAAACAGGCTAACGAAGCACAGGCTCAACATAACCTGGCTCAGTTGCAGATTTCATTGGCACAGACGCGTCAGGCCGAGGCACAGCGAGACTTGTCTGAAACCATGCTGGAGCGTTCCCAGATTCGTGCCCCCTTTGCTGGCGTGATCATTTCTGGCGATTTATCGCAGAACTTAGGGGGGGCGGTCAAAAAAGGACAGTCGTTGTTTGAAATTGCACCACTCGACTCCTACCGTGTGATTCTCAATGTTGACGAAGCCGATATTCCTCACATCAAAGCCGGGCAGCAGGGCGAACTCATGCTGGCCGCACTAGTTGGCGAGCGGTTCCCCTTTACGGTGACCTTGGTGACCCCAGTCGCGCAGGCCAAAGAGGGTAAAAATGCTTTTCGCGTGGAGGGTTCGCTTTATGCGACAACGCCACGCTTGCGCCCGGGAATGGAGGGTGTCGCCAAGGTTAATGCTGGCAAAGAGCGCCTAGTCTGGATATGGACACATCGGTTTATCGATTGGCTGCGACTTCAGTGTTGGGTCTGGCTCGGTGTTTGATTCCCGCGTGACATGAGCACCAGTCTCTTTTCTCAATCTTGGTATCGGGTAGCTGATGTGCGACCGCGGCTGCGACGTCAGGCGCAGATCATCCGACAGACCTACCGCGGTGAACGCTGGTATGTGTTGCAGGACCAGGGTACAGGGCGATTCTTGCGCCTCAACCCCGCAGCTTACCGAATTGTTGCCTTGATGGACGGCAAGCGCAGTTTGAGCAATATCTGGCACCACGAAACCGAGTTGCATGGTGACGAGGCACCGACTCAGGACGAGGTGTTGCATTTGTTGTCCCAACTGCATCAGGCCAACGTTCTCATTTCTGACCATCGTCCGGATCTGGGGGAGATGGAAGAACGCCGAGCGCGAACCCGCACCGCAAAGCTAAAGCAGTATTTCGCCAACCCGCTTTCCATTAAGTTTCCACTGGCAGACCCGGATAAATTGCTTGGTGCAGTAACTGCCGGCATATCTTCTGCGGTTTGGTTCTGGATCATGGCGGCTTGGCTGATGCTGGTTTTGTCTGGGTTGGTCGGGGCGTTTTATTATTGGGATGAGTTGACTCATGACCTTGCCGCGCATTCGTTTACAGCTCAAAACATGTTGCTCATGGCGGTGGTTTTCCCCGTTCTAAAGGGCATCCATGAACTGGGTCACGCGCTGGCCATTAAGGCTTGCAGAGGGGCGTGCCGGGAAATCGGGTTGATGTTTTTGGTCTTTGTACCGGTGCCTTACGTCGATGCAAGCCAAGCAACCAGTTTCCCGAATAAATACTGCAGAATGCTGGTCGGGGCGGCAGGCATGATGATCGAACTTGCCGTGGCATCGCTGGCCCTTTGGATGTGGACTTGGGTTCAACCCGGACCTGTAAAGGCAATGCTGCATGAAGCGGTGATTCTCGCAGGGTTCACGACCCTGATCTTTAACGCTAATCCCCTCCTGCGATTCGATGGTTATTACATTCTGGCTGATTGGTTGGAAATTCCGAATTTGGGTCAGAAATCAAATCAGTTCGTTGGCTATCTCTTACAACGTCATATTTTTGGGGCAGATCAATTGCCTGCCCCACATCTCACGCCCCGTGAGAGCTTCTGGTTGCCCAGTTTTGCGGTCGCCTCATTTGTCTATCGAATGCTGGTTGCGGTTGGTATTCTTTTACTCGTATTTGGGCAGTTCTTTTTTATTGGCGTCTTGATGGGGATTTGGGTAGTTTGGAGCATGTTGTTGCAACCGCTGGTCAAAAATTTAAGCTATCTCGCCAACTCTCCTGAGTTGGAACGTCATCGACATCGGGCTTGGACCATGGCGGGAGGCTTTGTCAGCATGTTTTTGCTGTTTATTTTTTTCTTTCCTGCGCCTTCATGGACAAGTACCGAAGGTGTGATCTGGATGCCTGAAGATGCGCGCCTGCGTGTCATGCATCCATGTTTTGGACGTGAGCTGCTGGTCAAACCGGGTGCGCAGGTCAAGGCAGGGGCACCACTCCTGTCTTGTTCAGACCCTGAGTTGGACTCCCAGATTACGCAGAGTGAAGGACGGCAGGCTGAATTGGAGGCTCGGTTTGTCGGCGCAAACAGGGATGATCGGGTGCAGGGTCAGATCGTGGCGGCTGAGCTGAATCATGCTCGACATCGTCTGGCCGATCTGATGACGCGCCGCGAGTCGATGGTGATGGCCAGCCCGACCGATGGCATTTTTGTCATGAATGGCCCCAGTGATTTTTCAGGTCGCTTTTTGGGGCGCGGAGAGGTGGTGGCTTACGTTATTACGCCGGAACGTTTGACCTTGATTTCTGTCGTTTCACAAGGCGATGTTGATTTAGTTCGAAAGCACACCTCTCGGGTTGAATTGAGGGTGGTCGGTGATGTGTGGCGTGTGATCCAGGCAAGAATCAAGCGTGAGGTACCTGCGGCAACCCAGGATTTGCCCAGCCTGGCACTCACACTTGAAGGCGGGGGGAAAGTGGGTCTCGACCCTACGGCTAAGTCGGAAGGTGGGGCACGCGCCTTGACACCACTTTTTCAGTTTGAACTGGCGCTAGCGGGCGAGCAATTGCCCAACATGCTGGGGCAACGCGTCTATGTCCGGTTTGTGCATGAACCCGAGCCTTTAGTGAATCAATGGTTCCGCGTCTTGCGCCAGTTGTTTCTCAAGCGCTTTACGGTGTAATTCATGGCCGTCCTCATTTGTCAATTGGATTAATCTGTGTTTGCGCTTTCAATTCTGTCCCAGCCTTATCCTCAACGCGAAGATGCGATTCAACCATCATGGCTGGATCAAGTTGCCGAGCGCATTCGGGTGGAACTACTGGTTCGCTTTCGGTTCACCAAATGGCAACTGAATGCCGTGGCGGCCGAGGTCATGCGCCAGGAAGCTGTGCTGAAAGCGATGAACGATACCGAAAGAAAGCTGGCGTTTGCCAAAATCTGCCGTGAATTGCGACGACAGGGGTTTATCGAATTAAAGATGACTGCTGGCGCCTTGGCGGTGGCGCGTCTGGTTGCTACAGAAACCTTGGGGTTGACCCCTCATCCGGTTCAGATCAAGGGTGCCTATGTGCTCTTGCAAGGCCAAGTGGCGGAAATGGACACAGGTGAGGGCAAAACATTGACGGCCAGTTTGGCTGCAGCCTGTGCCGCCATGGTTGGGCTGAAGGTTCATGTGGTGACGGTCAATGACTATCTGGCTGAACGCGACGCAGCCACACTGACTCCATTTTTTTCAGCTCTTGGATTGACTGTTGGCGTGGTCAAAGAAGGGATGTCGCAGAGGGATAAGCAGCAGGCCTATCGTGCTGACATCGTCTATGGCGCTAACAAAATCATTGTATTTGACTACTTGCGCGACAGGGTGGCATTGGGTGAGCGAATGCGACCTTTTTCCATGGCGGTCGATAAGCTGGCAGGATTGATGCCGCCGGAAATATCGCTTCCCGGCCTTCAATTCGCCATCGTTGACGAGGCCGACAGCGTTTTCGTCGACGAGGCGCGCACGCCACTGATCATTTCTGAGGAAAGCCGCGATCCTGAAATGGAGGCCTACTACCAGCAAGCCATCAAGTTCGCTTTGATTCTGAAGCAGGAGGATGACTACGAGTTGCAGGAGCGTGGTCGCTGGCCGCGTCTGACGCAGGCAGGTCGGGCAAATCTTCAGCAGATGGCTGAAAACTTGTCTGGCCTATGGCAAGGTGAGAAACGCAGAGAAGAAGCCATTATTCAGGCCTTAGTGGCTTTGCACGGATTCAAGCGTGACGTTGACTATATTGTTCGTGAGGGCAAAGTCATGATTGTTGACGAAAATACGGGTCGGGTGATGCCGGATCGCTCTTGGGAGCGCGGTTTGCAGCAACTCATGGAGATTAAGGAAGGGTTGGAGCCGACCCCGATGAAGGAAACGCTGGCCCGACTTTCATATCAAATTTTTTTCCGCCGCTACCTCAATTTGTGCGGAATGACCGGCACCTGCCGCGAGGTTAAGGGTGAACTTGGCGAGGTGTATGGTTTGGGCGTTGTGCGCGTGCTGCCCCACAAGCCCTCAAAACGGCGGCACCTGCCGACCCTTATTTTTTCCAGTGCGTCGCAGCGCTGGAAAGCGGTAGCGGGAGATATTGATCGGCGGCATGTTGATGGCCAACCGGTCTTGGTGGGGACGCGCTCAATTTTGGCATCAGAGCATTTAAGCGCATTATTGAAGGAGCGTGGCATCGCCCATCAAGTGCTGAATGCCAAACAGGATGGCGATGAAGCTACGATTATCTCGGGTGCTGGCGAGTTGGGTTGCGTGACCATAGCTACCAATATGGCTGGACGCGGAACCGACATCAAGTTGGGTCCTGGTGTCGTTGACAAAGGTGGCTTGCATGTGATTTTGACCGAGGGTCATGACAATCGACGGGTTGATCGTCAGCTTGCTGGGCGTAGTGCCCGCCAAGGCGATCCCGGAAGTTGGCAGGAAATCCTCTCCCTTGAAGATGAATTGATGGCGAATTACCCATCATGGATGATGCTAAGTCTCGTCTCTGTGCTCGCACGTAGCGAGAATGCTGGACCTGTGCGCTTCATGTGCCTAAACCTGTATCGGTTGGCCCAAAAGTTGATCTCCGACAAACACCGTCGGGTCCGTAGCCAATTACTTAAAACTGAATATCAAAATCGGCGTACCTTGTCGTTTAGTGGAACTACAGAATGAAATACAAAACGAAACTTACCACTCTTTTTAGCCAGCTCTCCCGTTGCGTGGGCATGTCATTGGGAGGGGCCGTTTTGCTTGCAGGCTTGTCCCCCAGTCACGTTTGTGCGCAAACTGGCGTACCCAAGGTAAGCTCAAAACTGGAAAGCAGCATTGTTTGCGTCATTGAGCCGTCTCTTGAAATCAATTTGGGTATGCCAGTAGATGGCATGTTGGAGATGGTTAAGGCGGATCGGGGTGATGTGGTGAACAAAGGGCAGTTGCTGGCCCGACTTTTCTCGGGCGTAGAAACGGTGATGGTTGAACACCAACTCGAAAAAGCTTCGTTTGGCGAACGCAAACTCTTGCGAAATAAAGAGATGGAAGAAAAAAAATTAATTTCGAGCCAGGAACTGGATGAAATTACTACTGAGCAAAAGCTGGCCGAACACGAACTGAGGGAGCGACAAGAGCAGCTCAAATTACGCAGTTTGTTCAGTCCAATCCGGGGTGTGGTCGTGGATCGATTCAAGAGTCAAGGCGACTTGGTCAAGCAGGAAAAAATCTTCCGCATCGCCCAATTAGACCCGTTACATATAGAAACAGTGGTTCCGGCCAGTTTTTTTGGAAAAATGAGTCTGGGTCAACAGTTTGAGGTAAGACCTCAAATTTCAAACACCGCCACGAAGGCCCGAGTTAGTGCTATGGACCGCGTGATTGATTCAGCCAGTAACACATTCAGGGTGCGCTTGTTGCTTTCGAACCCGCGATTCGAAATTCCATCTGGACAAAGATGCGCCATCCAGTTTTAATATGGGCGCTGGATTAGGCTGCCAGCGGTACTGGGTTGAAGGAGTACACCCTACTCTATACTCTTATTCCGATCAATATTGGCATATTAGCTAATATGCACGTGCTTAAGCAGCTATTAAATAAATAGCAATATCCCCGCACATAAGTCCTAAATCGTCCGTTCAGTCTTCAGACTCGGCAACACCCAGCGATGCCTTTTGTGCATGGGCCACCAGGCGATCCAATAAACCGTCCAGTTGCTCTATCTCTGCCGCATCCAGGCAGGACATGATTTCTGCGTTGCGCCGCTCAATGACACCTATCGTGCGCTGCCAAATGTCGGTTCCCTGGGGGGTCAGCATCAAAACGACACCCCGGCCGTCGGTGGCACTGATTGTTTTGCTGACCAGGTTTTGGCTCACCAGTGACTGCACCGCACGGCTGGCCTGGCTCTTGTTCAGGTTGGCCTGACTGGCCAAATGGTTGACCGACAGCGGACTGAAGGCACCGATGGCCGCCAGGCAGCGCCCTTCGCTCATGGGGATGCCCGCCTCCGCCAGGTAGGCCACCTGACTGATGCGATCCGTCATTTTGGACAGCCGGTGCAGGCGGTGCGTAAAACTGCGTTCTAAAGTGAAGGCATGAATTCGGGACGGTGTCACTCGGGGTTCCTTTGGGGGTGCGTTTATGGGTTGAATAACCCATGATGTTGAGCTATTTTCTCCTGACGCATGATAGTTGCATTCACAACTAGTGAAAACCCTAATCGACTGGCGTTGATAGTTGGGTATATTAGTTGCGTTCGCAACTGTTATTTTGATTTAAGAGAAGTCATGCACCAACCCAACAAACAGGCTCGTCCTTCCATTTATTACAACTACCAAGTGTTCAAGCCTTGGTTGCCCTCGGCGCACAGCCCACAGGCGCGCAAGCCGGTGGTCATTGCGGGTTCGGGCCCTGCAGGCATGGTCACGGCGCTGGAGTTGGCGCGCCTGGGCGTCCCCAGCGTGGTGCTGGAGTCGGAGCTGCAAGTCTCTCAGGGCAGCCGCGCGATTGTATTTACCCGTCGCTCGATGGAAATTTTGCAGCAAGTGGGCGTGGCGGACCGCATGACTGAAAACGGACTGCCCTGGCGATTTGGCAACTCTTACTACCGGGGCCAGCGCGTCTTCCGAATGGAGGCGCCACATGACGCTGATGATCGTTTTTTCCCGATGATCAACATCCAGCAGCAGTACATGGAGGAGTACCTGCTGGGGGCCTGCCACGCCAGCCCTTTGATTGATTTTCGCTGGGGCAACAAAGTGACGGAGGTCGTGCAAGACCAGGGCTTCGCTCGCCTCGAGGTTGACACCCCCGAAGGCCCCTACTCGCTAGAAACAGACTGGCTGGTGGCGGCGGACGGTGGCCGCTCCGGCATTCGCACGGCCATGAATTTGCAAATGGAAGGCGCTTCTTACGAAGGCTTCTTTGTGATTGCGGATATTCGTGTGGACCTGCCTTTGCCCACCGAGCGTCTGGCCTACTTTGACCCGGATTGGAACCCCGGCAACACCATCCTGATGCACCGCGAGCCGCACGGTATTTGGCGCGTTGACTACCAGCTGCCCCCCGGTGAAACGCCCGAAGACGCGCTCAAACCCGAATCGCTGAAAGCCCGCATTGATGCGCAGATGGCCATGATTGGCCATGCGGGTATCGCATGGGAGATGGATTGGAACTCGGCCTACTCAGCGCGCACCTTGACCCTGACTGACTTTGTGCAGGGCAGCGTCATTTTTACGGGCGACGCCGCGCATTTGCTGCCCATTTTTGGCGTGCGGGGCGCCAATACCGCCTTTCAGGACGCGCAGTCCCTGGGGTGGCAGTTGGCCCTGGTGGTCAAAGGTGTGGCCAGCCAGAAGTTGCTGGCCAACTACAGCGCCGAGCGCGTGGGGGCGGCGCGAGAAATCATCGGTGAGTCAGGCAAGAGCACACGGTTCATGGCACCGCCCAGCCGGGGTTTCAGATTGCTGCGGGATGCCGTGTTGTCCCTCTCGCTGACCGAAGCTTTTGTGCGCCCGCTTTACCACTGGCGCACGTCACGACCGCACGAATACACCCACTCCATGCTCAACAGCACGGGTGACGACAACGGACTCTTCACCGCCGGCCCGGCCCATGGCGCGCCGCCACAAAACATCCGTTTGTCGGCGGATGACTTCCTGCTGGATCACCTGGGTGGTGGTTTTGACCTGCTGTACTTCACGGAAGCTGCCGCTATTCCAGCCCCCTTGCTGGCGGTGGTGGACGGTGTTCGTGCCCGAGGCCTTGCGCTGCGTGTGGTGGCCATTGGCGCCCGCCAGCCAGTGGCCGGTGCCGACCTGACCCTGAGCGACGTCGATGGCCATTTTCGGCAGCGCTACGGCGTACAAGCCAGCGGTGCGGCGTACCTGCTGCGCCCGGACCAGCATGTCTGCGCGCGCTGGTTAACGCTGGACGCCACACGGCTCCAAGCCGCCTTCAACACCGCCTTGCCTCAGTAATCAGGAGACCCCCATGACTGCAAACAATAACGCGCTGACCATTTCTGGCCTGGAAACTGTGTACGACACGCTGGCCACGGCCATAGACCAGGCGGGCCAGGACAAGGCCGAGCTTTTTCTTGTCAAGCTGGCGCTGCTCAACGCCCAGGCACTCGGCAGTGCAGAGGTCTTCACGGCCCAAATTCAGGCCGCTTTGCGCGATCTGTAAAGCTAAGTAATATTGAAACTTATTTCAGGAGAATGAAAATGTTGGTCCAAAAAATTCACCATGTCGCTTACCGCTGCAAGGACGCGAAGGAAACCGTTGAGTGGTATCAAAAGTACCTGGGCATGAACTTTATTCTGGCCATTGCCGAGAACGAGGTGCCCTCCACCAAAGAGCCCGACCCTTACATGCATGTCTTTCTGGACGCTGGTAACGGCAATGTGCTGGCCTTTTTTGAGCTACCCACCAAGCCCCCCATGGGCCGCGACACCAACACCCCGGTGTGGACGCAGCACCTGGCCTTGCAGGTTGAGTCGATCGACGCCATGCTGCAAGCCAAAGCCAAATTGGAGGCGGACGGCATTGACGTGATCGGCCCGACGGACCACACGATCTTCAAGTCGATCTATTTTTTCGATCCAAGCGGTCACCGTCTGGAGCTGTGTGCCAACACCGGCACACCCAAGATGGCCAAAATGCTTGACGAGGCGAAATGGGACATGCTCAACGAGTGGGCCCTGACCAAAAAAGCACCGCAGCACGCGCGCTGGATGCACGACGGCAGCATGAAATCTGAGTGACTGCACCCGTCAACAATAAATATCACCACCATGACCTTACTCAATGAAACCCACAACCCGGCCCTTCGCAGTTGGGTGGCAGCAGCCAACACACCCGACAACGATTTCCCGATCCAAAACCTGCCCTTTGCCGTGTTTCGCAGGGAGGGCAGCTCTGAGGCCTTTCGCGGGGGTGTGGCTATTGGCGACCAAATTGTTGACCTGGCGGCGCTGGCCGACCAGCGCATCCTCGGCGAAGCCGTGGCCACGGCCTTGCAGGCGGGCGCTCAAAGCAGTCTGAATGCGCTGATGGCGCTGGGCCACAGCCATTGGTCCGCCTTGCGGCTGGCCTTGTCACACGCGCTGCGTGAAGGGGCTGCTGAGCAGGCGGCACTTACGGCTTGCCTGGTGCCTCAGGCCCAGGCGCAATACACCGTACCCGCACGCATTGGGGATTACACCGATTTCTACACCTCCATTCATCACGCCACCAACATTGGCAAGTTGTTTCGTCCCGACAATCCCTTGTTGCCGAACTACAAATGGGTGCCGATTGGCTACCACGGACGAGTCTCCAGTATTGGCATATCGGGACAGCAATTCAGACGTCCCAACGGCCAGACGATGCCACCAGGCGCCACTCAGCCGGTGCTTGGTCCCAGCAAGCGGGTCGATATTGAATTGGAAATTGGTATTTTTATGGGCCCGGGCAATGCGCTTGGCGATCCGATTGCCATCGCAGATGCCGAGCAGCATGTGTTTGGCCTGTGCTTGCTCAATGACTGGTCTGCACGCGACATTCAGGCTTGGGAATACCAGCCGCTGGGGCCTTTTTTGTCGAAGAACTTTGCCACCACGCTCTCTCCGTGGATCGTGACGCTTGAGGCCCTGGCCCCTTATCGGGCCGCTTTTAGGCGCGCCGAAGACGATACCCAGCCCTTGCCTTATCTGGATTCGTCCGACAACCGGGCACACGGAGCGTTTGATCTGCAATTGGAAGTGCTGCTGCAAACCGAGCGCATGCGTGAGGCCGGCCAGGCCGCCGAGCATTTGGTGCAAACCAACTACCAGTACGCTTACTGGACCATTGCACAGATGGTGACGCACCACACGGTCAATGGCTGCAACCTGCAGCCTGGTGACCTGTTTGGCAGCGGGACCTTGTCAGGCCCCACGCTGGATCAAGCCGGTGCTTTGATCGAGTTGACTCAAGGCGGCCAACGGCCAATAGCCTTGTCCAACGGCGAAACACGCACCTTTCTGGATGACGGCGATGCCATCACCCTTCGGGGCTGGTGTGCCAAGCCCGGCTTTGCCCGCATTGGCTTTGGTGCGTGTGTCGGGCAGGTACTGCCAGCCAGGTCCTGAGACTTGCCCCGCCAGGTGCGGGGCATTTTCAGATGTAGCTGGAGAGGATGACCTGAGGCAGCATATGCCTTGTATGCAAAGACAAACCCAACGCGGCCATGTGGTTGGCGTTGCGGCCCAGAATGGTTTCTGACAAAGGCAGGAATTCGGTTTCTTCATACTGGGCGTGTGCCCTGTACTGCACCACGAGGCGTTGAATGTCGGCCACATTCACGTCGCTTACCTGCCCCTTGGCTACTTTTTTCAAGTCCGACTCCAGCCGTTTCCACACCCCTTCCAACGCGCGGTGTTCGTCGGTCAAGCGCTTGATGATGGCCTTGACCGTGTCCAACTCGTTGCCCTTTTCGGCGTGTAACAACACGGCTGGAAATAAATCGCGCTCTTCGTCCAGGTGGTGTTCGAAGATGGCTTCCCGGAAAAAGTCCACCGCGGTGCCTGCAATCTCGCGGGCGCGCGCTGCGGGTGCCAGCAAGGCGGGGAGTTCAGCGAGTAGGTCGAGTTTTTTAACAATGCCAATGTGGCACTGAGAAAAGTCCTGAATCGGCGCGCTAGGGCTCGCGGCTGGTGTCGAAGTGCTCATGTTGAGGTCCTTTGTAATTCAGAAAATAGGGCGGGTCAATTCGTTTGGAATTTACATGGCCCGTACCAACCAGAGCGAGAGCGCCGGGAAGGCAATCAGGAAGCCAATGCGGATGAAGTCCGACAGCAAGAAGGGCATCACGCCCTTGGCCGTTTCCATGTAGGGCACGTCTTTGGCCAGCTTCTGGATGATGAACAGGTTCATTCCGACGGGCGGATGAACCAGACCAATCTCCACCACCATCAGGGCCAATATGCCGAACCAGACCGACTTGTCGGGCACGCTCATGCCAAAGAAATCCAGCCCCATCACCACCGGGTAAAAGATAGGAATGGTCAGCAAAATCATGGCCAGGGAGTCCATGACGCAACCCAGCAGCACGTAAACCAGCAAAATAGCAATCAGCACCAAGAGGGGCGGCAAGCCACTGCTTTTGACCCACTCCGCCAACTCGGTGGGCAGCTGTGTCAGCGCCAGGCCGGAGTTGAGCAGATCAGCCCCCAACAGCACCAAAAAGATCATGGCCGTGGCGTGCGCTGTCCCAATCAGGCTGGTTCTGATGCCCTTCCAGCGCATTCCGCCGGTGAGTACGGCCAGCACGCCGCAAGCGGCTGCACCAATTGAGGCCGCCTCAGTCGGGTTGGCCCAACCGCCATAAATACCCACAATCACAACGGCAAACACCCCCATAACGGGCAAGACGGCCATTGTGGCCTTGAGGCGTTCAGCCCAAGTGCTTTTAGCGCTTGCCGGGCCCGCCTTGGGGTCAAGCGTGACCACAATTTTGATGACCACCATGTAGCCAATCATGGCGATAAGCCCCGGGATGACCGCCGCCATAAACAGCTTGCCGATGGACTCCTGCGTCAGCACCGCATAGATCACCAGCGGCACCGAGGGCGGAATCATGATGCCCAGCGTGCCGGCGGCAGCGAGCGTGCCTGTGGCGAGGCGACCTGAATAACCATGCGCCTTAAGCTCTGGCAAGGCAACCTGGCCCATGGTGGCGGCTGTGGCCAGCGAGGAGCCGCAAATGGCGCCGAAACCTGCACAGGCACCCGTAGCCGCCATGGCCAGGCCACCGCGCCAGTGGCCCAAGAAGGCCGCCGCGAACTTGAACAGCGCCTTGGACAAGCCCCCGTTGGTGGCGAACTGGCCCATCAGCATAAACAGAGGAATCACCGCGAGGTCGTAATTTGACAAGCGCGCGTAGGCCAGGTGGTTCAGCGTGAACAACAGGGCCGACGGGTTCCATTCACTCATGGCCAAAAAGCCGGCCGCGCCACCAATCAACATGCCGACGCCCACATGGATACGCAGGGCCAGCAAGACGAGCAAGCCTGCAAAAATTAATAGTCCGATGGCCATACCGCTCATTGCTTGCCTCCCAGGGCCTGTTGTGTTGAAACTGTCAAACGATAAAGTGCGGCCAACGTGAGTAGTGCAAAGCTCGGCACCATCAGCATCACCGGTTGCCACAGGGGTACCAAAAGCAGGGTCGAGACTTCCATGTTTTCATGGGTCTCTATCGCATACAGCACGGTGCGCCAAGTGATGAGCGCCGAGGCCCCCATCAGCAGGCCGTGCGCGATTGCGTCCAGCAGGGCGCGGCTGCGTTCGCTCATCCAAGTGGTCAGCGCATCGACCTTGATGTGGTGGTCGTGCATTTCGCACAAGGGCAAAAAAGTGGCGGAGCCAACGGCTGCCCCCATCATGAGCAGTTCCATGTCGCCTTCAATGGGCGCAGAGAACAGCTTGCGCCCGACGATGGAGACGATGGACATGATCACGATGGCACAAAATACGAAACCTCCCGCCAGGCCCCACCAGGTGACCGTGCGGTCTAACAAACCCGCCGCGCCTGTGCGTGGAGGGGCCATGACGGAGTCGTCGTCAGGTACAAGTTCAGCCATGATGCATCTCGTTAATAAAGGGGAAATGGTTCGTCAAGGGCCGTGGGCCGCATGAACAAGAACCCGGTGTTCGTCAGAAGCCGGGTTGGTCGGGGCTGCCGTGTGCCCCGCTGTCAAAAGTGTTATTTCTTGACCAGGTACTTTTTGCCAATGGCGTGTACCTCGGCGGCCAGCTTGGCGCCGTCCAGACCGCGGGCGGTGGCTTGCTTGACCCAGTCAATTTCAACCGACTTGGAGGCCACCTTCATGGCGTTGTAGTCGACATCTTTGATGATCAGGACTTTGTTGCCTTGGGCGGTCATTTTTTTACGCGCATCGCTGTTGCCTTGGTCCCAGACCTTGCCTGCCATCTCAACCAGCGTCAAGCCGCTGTTCTTGTCGATGACCGCTTTCAATTCAGGTGTCAGGCTTTCGTACTTGGCTTTGTTCATCAGCACGGCCATCGGCGTTTGAGAGAAGCCGGGCTGGTTGGCATCGCCTTCCATGTGGAATTTAGTGACTTCATCCACCTTGGTGGCAGGCAACACTTCCCACGGTGCCATCGCACCGTCGATGACGCCTTTAGAAATGCCTTCCGTAACCTGTGCAATGGGCATGTTCACAGGCGTGCCACCTTGTGAACTCAGGAACAAAGAGGTAAAGCGCGACGGGCTGCGCAATTTAAGGCCTTTGAGGTCCTGTGCTGTTAACACGGGCTTGTTGGCGGTGCTGATGACCACGTTGGAGGCCGAGAAAATGGCCAAAACCTTGAAGTCTTTGAAGTCCTCCATGCCGAACTTCTGGGTGTACTCCCACATGGCGCGTGAACCCGCCAAGCCGTCTGGCGGCAGCGTGAAAGGCAGCTCCAGCGCTTCAGTGCGCGGGAAACGACCTGTGGAGTAACTCGGTGAGGTCCACACCACGTCAGCCACGCCATTTTTGACTTGGTCGGCCAATTGTGGAGGGGTTCCACCAAGTTGAAGGGCGGGGTAAATCTGGCATTTCAGCTTGCCGCCCGAGTCTTTTTCAATAGCTGCACACCAAGGTTGGGCGACCAGGGTGTGAAAGTTGTGGTTGGAGCCCAGAAAGTGTGAGAACTTGATGATGACGGTCTGGGCTTGCAGTGCTGACGAGCCGAGGGCAAGCGCCATCATGGTGGAGACAGTCGCCAGTTTCTTTGTGTAAATGTTCATGTTTGACTCAGAAGAATGAAGTAATTAAGGAACGTGATTAACTTGTTGCGCGTGCAACTATAAAACAATAAGTTGCGAGCGCAACTATCGTAAACCCTAGGACGGTTGAAACACCACGTCCTTGAGAGGACGTGGGCTCTGATCAGGCGTCGGGTTGCACGCTGGGTGCGGCGCGTTTGAAAGCGTCCAGTTCGGCGCAGGCTTGGTCGATGGCCACAATATTGGGGAATGGCGTCAAGTCCACCTTGAAGCGGCGGGCGCTTTCTACCTGGGGAATCAGGTAGGCGTCAGCCAGCGAGGGGGCGTGGCCAAAGCAGAAGTTGCCACGCGCCTTGTCGGCCGCCAGCAGCGCTTCCAAAGCGGTGAAGCCGTCCACGATCCAGGTGTTGCACCAGGCCAGCACAGCGGCTTCGTCGCACCCGAGGGTCTTGCGCAGATATTCCAGAATGCGGCGGTTGTTGATGGGGTGAATGTCGCAGCCTACGATGGCCGCCAAGGCCCGCACGCGCGCCCGGTCTTCCGGCTTGGCAGGCAAGAGTGCGGGGCTGGGGTAGCGTTCCTCCAGCCATTCGATGATGGCGGGGGACTGGATCAGCACCAAGTCGCCCTCAATCAGCGCAGGGACCAAGCCCTGCGGGTTGAGCGCCTTGAAAGCCGCGCCCAGGTGTTCTTCGGTGCGCAAGTCAACCGCGACATACTCGGCGCTGACGCCTTTTAGATTCATCGCAATGCGTAAGCGGTGTGAGGTGCCGCTGCGGAAAAAATTGTAGAGTTTCATGGATTAATTCAGGTTCCGTCTTTGGCCAGGCAGTTGGTGACATTCCAGCCATACAACCATTCCATCGCATCATAAAAACGTTCGGGCGTGCGGCCCTTCCAGAGGTCGTTACGCACCAGGCGCTCTACGCCTTTGGCGTGGTAAATACGCCCCATCTCGCGGCTTGAGAGCACGATGCGTGCGGTGCGCGCCACGCGGGAGCGCTGGTACAAATCAAAGGCCTTGGACCAGTCGTTGTCATTGACACGCAGCGCCTCGCCCAGGGTCACGCCGTCTTCCATCGCCATGCAGGCGCCTTGCGCCATGTACTGCGTGGTGGGGTGGGCGGCGTCGCCCAGCAAAGTCACGCGGCCATACGACCACTGGCCAATGGGTTCGCGGTCGGCGGTGGCCCAGCGTTTCCAGGTTTTGGGCAGGTCAATGAGTTGGCGGGCCTTGGGGCAAATGCCGTCAAAGTAGCTTTGTACTTCTTCCTTGCTGCCGTCGGTCACGCCCCATTCTTCCTGTTGGCGGCTATGAAAAGTCACCACCACGTTGTATTGCTCACCACCGCGCAGCGGGTAGTGCACCAAATGGCAGTTGGGCCCCACCCAGATGGCGGCGGCGTTCCACTGCAGGTCGGCGGGGAAGTCCTTCTTGTCGACCACGGCGCGGTAAACCACATGGCCGGTGACGCGTGCCGGGTCGCCCACAAACTGCTCACGCACCACTGACTTCACGCCGTCCGCGCCAACCAGTGCCACGCCCCGGTGGGCCACACCATGTTGGTCAAACAGAGTGACACTGTCCGCGTCCTGCTCAATGCGTACGGCACGGGTCGAGGTCAAAAACTCAACACGTCCCGTTTCCGCCGCGCCTTCCAGCAGCGACTTGTGGACATCCACGCGGTGGATCACGGCGTAGGGGTTGCCAAAGCGTTTGATGAACGCTGCGCCCGTAGGGATGCGCCCCACCAGCGAGCCGTCCACGGCATCGTGCATCACCATTTCGTCGGTGTAGACCGCACGGGCACGGGCTTTTTCGCCAATGCCCAGTGCATCGAAGGCGTGAAACGCGTTGGGGCCTAACTGAATGCCGGCGCCAATTTCACCCATTTCTGGCGCTTGTTCCAGCACCTTCACATTGAATCCCTGGCGCACCAAGGCCAGCGCGGCTGCCAGACCGCCAATGCCGCCACCGGCCACTAAAACGGGAAGTTGTTGAGTCATGGTTAATTCCTTGAGTTTGGATTTACTCGGCGGCGCCGATGGTGAGGGCGACGCTGTTCACGCCCTCAACCTGTCCGGTGATCACGTCACCCACCTTGACCGCGCCCACGCCTTCGGGCGTGCCGGTGTAAATCAGGTCGCCGGGCTGCAGGTGGTAGTACTTGGAGAGGTCGGCCAGCAATTCGGGAATATTCCAAATCAGCTTGTCCAGGTCCGAGCTTTGCTTGGTTTCACCATTGACTTGCAGGGCAATCGCGCCCTGCGTCAAAACGCCTAAGTTGCCCACGGGGATGATCTCGGCACACACCGCCGATTTTTCAAAGTCTTTGCCCAAATCCCAAGGGCGTCCTTGGTCACGCGCCACCAGTTGCAGGTCGCGGCGCGTCATGTCCAGCCCGGCGGCGTAGCCATAAATGAGGCCCAGCGCGTCGGCTTCGCTCACGCGAAAACCGCTCTGGCCAATGGCCACGACCAGCTCCATCTCAAAGTGGTAGTTGCTGGTGCCCGTGGGGTAGGGCACGGTAGCACCCGACTCCACCAGCGTGGTGGCTGACTTGGTGAAGTAAAAAGGTTGGGCTGTGGCTTTGTCCACCGGGCGGCCCATTTCTACCGCATGCGCATGGTAGTTGCGGCCGACGCAAAAAATGCGGGTGACGGGAAAACGGGCATCGGTACCTTGTACGGGCAAAGAGGCGGGGGCGGCGGGGGACCAGAGGTAGTTGGCTTGTGTCATGTGGGGTACTTTTTTAAAAATTGAATTAGGGGCGAACTTCGTAAACGCCAAGCTTCTTTTGCAGCGGGGCGTCGTCGGCGATAAACAGGAAGGCGGGGCTTGTGGCCGAGTGGTTGACCAGGGTGAGCGGCGTGTAGCCGGGAATGCAGCAGGTGTCTGCCTCGCCCAAGTTAAACGTGTGGTCGGGCACGCTGACCTCGGCGCCGCCTTCAATCTGGTGAAACACCATGGCGGTGGAGCGTGCAGGCATGGACAGGCGCTCGCCAGGGCGCAGCATGAGGGCGGAATAGCCCAATATTTTTTGGCAGTCGGCGCCCGTTTCAGGGTTCACATAGCTGACTTGCACCGCTTCGATTTCAGGCTGGCTGCTGGCCAGCGCTTGCAAGGCGGCGCGCACGTCGACCCACGGGTAGCGCAGCATCGGGTAGGCCTGCTGAGCCCGGTTAAACATCGGGGTCGGCACCACGCCGCCTCGTTGGTAGGCCCGGTCGCTGCCTTCAGACGTGACCGGTTGGGCCTTGCCTTCGGTCACATACGAGGCTTCCATGTAATAGACCATCGGCAGGTCGAGCACATCGAGCCAGATGACGGGCTGGTCGCCGTCGTGGCCGTGTTCGTGCCAGAGGCCGGTGGGGGTCAAAATCAAATCGCCCCGGCTCATCAGGCACTTTTCGCCCTCTACGGTGGTGTAAGCACCCTCGCCTTCCACGATCATGCGCACCGCGTTGGGCGTGTGGCGGTGGGCGGGCGCCCATTCGCCGGGCAGCAGCAGCTGCATGCCTAAATAGATGGTGGACGAGGCTTGCATTTTCTCCAACCCGTGGCCGGGGTTGGCCAGCACCAGCACGCGACGCTCGGCTTTTTCAATGGGGGTCAGTTCACCGGCCTGAATCAGCAAAGGGCGCAGGTTTTTGTAAGGCCAGCAGGTGGGTTTGGTGCGGGGAATGGGCTTGCCCGGTGGCAGCACAGCGCGCAGACTGGGCCACAAAGGCACCAGGTTTTGCGCCGTGAGGGCAGCGCGGTAGTCTTCGGGCAGGTCTTCCAGGCGTCCAAGTTCTTGCATGGGGATGTCTCGGTGGTTTTGAATGATCTGCATCGTAAAAGGCGGCTTTAATTCTGTAAATAGAATATCGGGGATAGGTGGTATTCAAAATTCGAATAGAGGAGAGCCATGGACGCCCTTGATTTCCGGCTGTTGTCGGTATTTGACGAGATTTATAAAACCCGCAGCGTCAGCGCTGCCGCGCTGGCGCTGGACCTGGGGCAACCGGCGGTCAGCGTGGCGCTGGCCAAACTTCGCCACCAATTGGGTGACCCGCTGTTTGTGCGCACCTCCAACGGCATGGAGCCCACGCCCTTTGGCGAAGGGCTGGTGCGCCCGGTGCGCGCAGTGCTAGAGGCGCTGGATTTGGTACACGGCCACCGCAACGAATTTGCCCCCGCCACCTCCGACCGCAGCTTTCGCATTTGCATGACCGACATCAGTCAACTGGTGCTTCTGCCCAAGCTGTGGGAGAGCCTGCGCCGCTCGGCGCCGGGCATTCGCATCGAAATTTTCCCGCTGTCTAGCGACACAGCGCAGCTGCTGGAAAGTGGGCAGGCTGATTTGTCGTTGGGCTTTATGCCGCAACTGGAAGCCGGGTTTTACCAACAAGTGCTTTTTAGGCAGCATTTTGTGTGCATGGTAGGCGCCGGGCACCCACGCATCAAAGACGCGCTGACCCTGGCGCAGTACGAGGCCGAAGACCATGTGGTCATCAGCGCCTCGGGTTCGGCGCCCTTAATCATTGACCGTGAAATTGAGCGCCAGGGCATCAAGCGGCGCATTGCATTAAAAATACCCAGTTTTTTGGGCGCCGCCTTGTTGGTCGAGCACACCGAGCACCTCATCACCATCCCCAGCCGCTTGGGCGATGTGCTGCAAGGGCGCGGTGCGTTTCGCATTTTTGCCGTGCCCTTCACCCTGCCCAAATACGAAGTCAAGCAGTATTGGCACGAGCGCTACCACCAGGACCCCGGTAGCCGCTGGTTGAGAGGGGTGATTTCCGAGTTGTTGTTGGAGACGACTTAATTTTTAACAAAATGCTGTTTTAATCATGTTTGACGAGCTATGGCAGCTACTTTATTTGTAGCAAAAATCTTCTTAACGCGAGCCCTTCCCCCCGTCACTGCGAGGCCTTAGGCCGTGGCAGTCCATCGTGCCGAGCCAAACCCTTATCCGTAAGGAAAACTCTAGAGACTCGAAGATGGACTGCCGCGCTTCGCTCGCAGCGACGGGTCTGGGGTGCTGCCGATATTTGGTGTCATGACAAGAGAATTCATGGAAAAAATTGGACATCAAACCATGTGTTCATGGAGCGGGTAGTGCGGCAACCCTTGGTCAAGGCCAAGGGTTGATAAAGCGCAAGGTCAGTTCTGCCAGGACGCCCATCATTTCAACCTCAGATCAATCCCGGTTTGAGAAAAGGAGGTTCGATATGAAGAAGCTATTCACGACCGTCTCCAAAAGCACGGCCTTCATGGCGGTGGTTGTCATCACGTTTTCCACACCAGGTTTTTCTGAAACAGTGCCTTACCCGACGGCCGCGTCTGTGCAGCAGGTTTTGGTGGAGAAGATGGGTGCCAAGGCCAAAGATTTGTCGGTCACCGTCGATCAAGGCGCCGTCAATCTCAGCGGGTGGGCCCAAGGTCCCCGGGAAGTCCATCAAGCCCGCTATCTCGTCAGCAAGCTCCCCGGTGTAGAATGCGCTTACAGCAGCGGTGTTCGGACTTGGGTTGCCACCGACCAAACACAGGTGTTTTAGGGTGGGCGACTGGGTCGGCGTGGTGAGCGTTGAAGCCTTTTTATCGGCCTAAGCCTTGGCGCTCGAAACGCTGCTCGCACACTTCGTTGCCCCACTGCTTGCCCAGTTGCTGGTGTTCAAGCACAAAGCCGAACTTCTCATAAAGATGCCGGGCGGCACTCAGGCCATCGAAAGTCCAAAGGTACACGCGCGGGTATTGGCGTGAATCACAGAAATCCATGGCGGCGGTCAAAAGGGCGGTGCCTGCACCGGTTCCGCGCAGTTTGTCTGAAACGATGAACCACCGAAGATGCGCGCCACTCTGCTGGGCATGAGCGCCGTCAATTGCAATGGCGCCTTCCACAACGCCATCCTGAAGCAGGAGCCAAAAGCCGTCACGATCATCGTCGTAGCGCTCGCAAAACTCTGCAAGTTCGCGTGCGACCTTGGCCTCAAATGGCAGTCCAAAACCAACGAGCACACTGTAAATGTGCGCGTGAAGTTCAACTACCCGACCAATGGCGGTGGGCAGGTAACCTTTGTGTATGAGGGGTGTCATTTAAATATTCCTCAGTCTGCCACCGTCATTTGCCCGTCGATGTAATACCAGCGGCCGCCATCGCGCACAAAGCGGCTGGTCTCGTGCAGGCGCTGGGCGCCTTGGCTGTCGCGGCAGCGGGCGACAAATTCCACCACACCGGCGTCACCAGCCATGTGGGCAAAACGCACTTCCAGGCCCAGCCATTTGACCGGGGACAACTCCAGCTCACCGGGCGAGGTGGAGGCGTGCCAGGTGGACAGCAAATACTCAATGAGCCCCAACACGTAGGCGCTGTAGCGCGAGCGCATGAGGGCTTCGGGCGTGGGGGCGTGCACCCCTGTTTTAAAGCCAGCGTGCCAGGGACCGCAGCAGTCTTCATATGTTTTGTCGCTACCGCAGGGGCAGGCAGCGGTAGCGGGGTGAGGGGTTTTCTTCATGGCGGCGATGTTAGTGGACAAATGCAGGCTTAATCAGGGTCCTGTATTTTCTAAGCATTCAACCCTGACCATGGCAAAAACCGCATTGACCTTTAATGAGGGCGATACCTCAAGAATCATCGAAATGGCCTGGGAAGACCGCACACCGTTTGACGCCATCGAGCGGCTCTACGGCCTCAATGAGTCAGCGGTGATCGACTTGATGCGCGCCCAAATGAAGCCTAGCTCGTTCAGGATGTGGCGCAAACGCGTGGTCAACCGCGCCACCAAACATGTGGCGCTGCGCGAACCCGGCGTCAAACGGGCCTATTGCCCGACGCAATACAAACATTAAGCGTCAGGACCTTCTGCTTTATCTGGCGCCGTGGCCGGCTCAGCTTCGACGCTGGCAAAGCACATTTTTTCGCCATCCCATTTTTGTCCGCACCAACACACGCCCTCGGCGTTGATCAGGCAGGTTCCTGTGCCGCAGCACCGTCCATCGACATCCATCTTGGTAGCTCCTTAAGTTTATAAATTACTTCCAACCTTGCCGCCACACCAGCGGGTTGGTCAGCTCGCGCCAGGGCAGCACAAAGCGGCGCCCGGAGTTGATGGCCTCCAACTCTACCGCTTCAATCTGGATCGAGGGCGGCAGGGGCGCAATCACCTGGGTGACCAAAAAGTGCTTCTCCTTGTTGCGCGGGGCCACGGCCGTCCATTTGCTTAAAGCGAGCTTTTTGGGGTTGACCTGGTGCGGCGTGGGCAGTGCGGTTGGGGCGGTGTTCGGGGCTGGGGTCATGGCTGGGTTCATGGCGTTTGGCGCGTGTGGGTCACCCAAATCAGCTGCTCCACCGCCAAGCCCAGTGTTTTGGCCTGGGCCAGCAACTGCGCGCGAATTTCAGGTTTGAGTTGTTTGTCGCGTGCCAATATCCAAACGTAATCGCGGTCAGGGCCCACTACCAAAGCCCATTGGTAGTTTTCTTGGTCCAACGAAGCTACATGGTAGCCGCCGTAAAACGGACCAAAAAACGACACTTTGAGCGAGGCCGTTTTGGGGTCGCCGGAGAACACGGCACGCCCGATGGCTTCTTTCCAGTCGTTCTTTTTGGCATCAAAACCCCGGTTGATCACCTGCACGCTGCCGTCGGCTTGCATTAGGTAGCGCGCACTCACATCGCTCATGCCACGCTCAAAAGAGTGGTCCAGGCGGGCTACCTCAAACCACTGGCCTTCATAGCGTGCGATGTCAAACGGCGTCACCGCCGAGATGCCTTCAGGCGGTGAGGTGGAGCAACCGGCTAGGCCCACAAGCAATGCCAGCAGTATGGAGCGCTGAATGAGGCGGTGCCCGATGAACGAAACAAGTAAAGACATGGAAATTTTTGGTGCGTTGGACTGAAGGGAAAAATCCACTGTTATTCAAGGCTTAGCCGTGGTTTAAAGCCTCGAGAATAAAGCTTTCCCCCATCTCTTGGATACTTGGGGCTATTGAAAATAGTTTCAAATAAAGATTCAAAAAACAAAGCTGGACCGGACCTTATGGACTCATTGCCCCAACTCTCGACGCCCCTGCCCAGCGCCATCACGCCGCCACCAACCGCCGCATGGTTGGGTTATGGGGGCTTGTTGCCGTTTTTTTTGTTGTCGCTCGGGGTGCTGCTCGATCAGGCGCACCAAACCCTCTGGCGCGATTCGCAGTTGTCCTATGGCGCTATTATTTTGAGCTTTGTCGGAGCGCTGCACTGGGCTTTTGCCATGACCTTGCCGGAGCTGGACACCCGCCAGCGTAATGAACGCCTGATTTGGAGTGTGGTGCCCGCGTTGTTGGGCTGGATGGCCTTGTTGTTGCCGCCCTTGACTGCGGCGGCCCTGCTGGTGGCGGGTTTTGTGGTTCATTACCTGCAAGACCGGCGCCTGGACCGAGCCAGCAATTTACCCAACTGGTATTTACCTATGCGCTTGCGCCTGACTTTTGTGGCCTGTGTTTGTTTGGCTGCGTCAGCTTTTTGGGGCAGTTGCTGAGCGCGCTTGCTGCGCGGCTTGCAAAAAATCAGTGAGCAAAGGCGTGTCGTCTAGCGCGCCGTGGTCGGGGCGGTGAAACTCAGGGTGCCATTGCACGGCCGCGACAAAGCTGGGTCCGGTGGACCGGATGGCCTCGACCATGCCATCCATCGGGCAGCGCGCCTCCACCACAAAACCAGGCGCCAGGTCTTTGATGCCTTGATGATGAATGCTATTTATTTTGGAGCTGTCTAAGCACGTCAATAGGGCGCTAAGCCGTGTTTTTGGCACTATTTCAAGGGTGTGGAAGTTGTGCTCGTAAAGATCTGCGTGGCGATGAGCCGCAGCGTTGGGGTGTTGGGTGGGAATGTCTTGAATTAAGGTGCCGCCAAACGCCACATTGATAAGCTGCAAGCCCCTGCAGATGCCAAACACCGGTTTGCCTGCCGCCACAAAGGCCTTGACCAGTGCCAGTTCGTAGTCATCACGAATGCGGTCGCCGTGCCAACTGGCGTGCCCCGGCGTCTCGCCGTAGCTGCCGGGCCACACGTCTGCGCCGCCGTGCAAAACCAAGCCGTCCAGCCACTGCGCGTAGTCGTCCACCCCCACGTTGCCACTCGCGGTGTCGCCGGTGGGCGACGGAATCATCACGGGTAAAGCGCCGCCTGACATGACCCAGTGCGCCATCGACTGCTCGATGTATTGCAGCGTTTTGCTGGCGAAAGCGTCGCGCCTGGGGTCTGGGTGAAAGAAGCAGGCGCTGAGGCCAATTTTGAGACGGTCTTGCATGGCAATGGTTTACGGGTTGGGGCGCACAAAAGAAGCTATTTTGCCGAATTTCACAAAGGCCCGGTGCTTCGGGTAATCTTACGCATCCCCTCTTAAATAGCCCACCATGTCACCCCATCCCATTCTCCAAATCAAACCCCTCGGCTTCACCTGGGAAACGCTCGATCCGTTTTTGTTTTGCGCCTACCACGACGACGCTTATCCCCAGGGCAATGCCGACCTGACGCCCAAAGCTTCAATGGCCGGGCGCCAAATGGGCCAAGACTTCAGCCGCAAAGATGGCTGGAGCATGTACCACGGGCAAACTGTGCCCGGCTTCCCTTCGCACCCTCACCGGGGTTTTGAGACCGTCACCATCGTGCGCAAAGGCCTGATCGACCACTCGGATTCGCTCGGGGCTGCGGCCCGTTTTGGCGGCGGCGACGTGCAGTGGCTCACTGCGGGCGCGGGCGTGGTGCACTCGGAGATGTTCCCACTGCTCAACAGCACAGGCCCCAATCCGCTGGAGCTGTTCCAAATTTGGCTCAACCTGCCCAGTGCCGCCAAAATGTCAGCGCCGCATTTCACCATGCTGTGGTCTGAAAAAATCCCCCGCCAAACCAGCGTGGACGCCGCCGGCCGCAGCACCGAAGTGGCCGTGATCGCCGGGCAACTGCAAGCCATCAGCGGCACCGTCACATCGCCAGCCGGTGCCCTGCTGCCCTCACCGCCTGACTCATGGGCGGCACAGGCCGATGCCGATGTCGCCATCTGGACCCTGCGCCTGGCCCCTGGCGCGCAGTGGACGCTGCCCGCTGCCGCCAGTGCTCAAACCCGTCGCAATCTGTATTTTTTCAAAGGCCAAAGCATCAGCGTGGCAGGACAAACGATTCAAAGCCACGGCGCCATAGAGTTGCGCGGTGATGCCGTGGTGGGCCTGGTCAACCACGGCGACATTGAAGCTGAATTTTTGCTGCTGCAAGGCCGCCCCATTGGCGAGCCGGTGGCGCAATACGGCCCGTTTGTGATGAACACCAAAGCCGAAATCTCCCAAGCCATTGCCGACTACCAACGCACCCAATTTGGCGGCTGGCCGTGGCCCGACACCGCCCCCGTGCATGGCCACAACCCCGCCCGCTTTGCCCGGCATCCGGATGGGCGGGAGGAGCGGCCGGTGTTGGCGGCACAAGCGGAATGACGGGCCACGCCGTTGCTCGACTCAGACGTGCGCGTCTGACCTTGCGCACCAAACCCTTTATTGCCCTGTGATGCGGCTGCTTCAAGTACCATGACCCCAGTTCAATTTCGCCCATTACCGGGTCCCCACGGAGAATGCTTATGTTTAGTCATGTGATGCTTGGTGTTAAAGATCTCGAAGTCTCGAAGACGTTTTACGACGCGCTTCTCGGTACGCTGGGTTTGGGCCCGGGGGTTGCCAACAAATCCCGCTATTTCTACCGCAGCCCGACCGGGACGTTCGCCATTACCACGCCGATTGATGGCGAACCCGCAACGCATGGCAATGGCAGCACCATTGGTTTTACCGTGCAGTCTGCCGAGCAAGGTGACGCGTTTCATGCGGCTGGAGTTGCCAATGGGGGCACCACTTGCGAAGACCCCCCTGGTTTGCGCGAAGGCCCGGCAGGCAAGATTTATCTGGCTTACCTGCGCGACCCCGATGGCAATAAGCTCTGCGCGCTGCACCGTCCTGCCCCCTGAGTTGCGCCACACCAGCGCTGCACTTGGCGCCATCCCGATGACCCATGCCGTAGCCCGTCTGCGCGCCGCACGTCTGGCCTTGCGCACCAAACCGTTCATTGCCCGTGGCTCAAGGGCTGAGCGCTGCACCGGTTGCCGGGTGATTGCCAGCCACTGCCTGTGCGCCTTGCGCCCGGTGTTGCCGACCCACGCGGGCGTGTGCCTGATCATGGCGGATATTGAACCGCTCAAGCCCAGCAACACTGGTTGGCTGATTGCCGACGTGGTGCCGGACACCGCTGCTTTTGGCTGGACCCGTACAGCCGTTGACCCCGGCCTGCTGGCGATGCTGGCCGACCCGCAGTGGCAGCCGTATCTGGTGTTTCCGGGTGAGTTTGTGGACGCCGCGCGGGTAGTGACCGAGGTGCAACCCCTAGAGGGCAAGCGTCCCTTGTTTGTGCTGCTGGACGCCACTTGGCCCGAGGCGCGCAAGATGTTTCGCAAAAGCCCTTACCTCAACCACCTGCCCGTGCTCAGCCTGCAGCCCGAGCAACTCTCCAACTACCTGCTTCGCCGGTCCACGCGCGACGACCACCTGTGCACGTCAGAGGTGGCGGCTTTGTGTTTTGAGTTAGCGGGGGAAGTGCAAGCGGCTGCGGTGATCGATGCCTATTTGGGCGTGTTCACCGAGCACTATTTAGATGCCAAGCACCACCGTCCGGTGGACTTGGAGAGCGCTGTGCACCAGCGTTTAAGCAACAGCCTGACCGACCGTGAGGGCAGTCAGGCATCAAGCCTTTAGTGGCTGGCGGCAGCTAAAGCCGCGTTGAAGGTCGCGCTTGGGCGCATGACGGCCTCTAGCTTGGCGGTATCAGGCAAGTAGTAGCCGCCAATATCAACCGCTTTGCCCTGCACCACTTTCAGCTCAGTCGTGATTTGGACTTCGTTGTCTGTGAGTGCTTTGGCCAAAGGTGCAAATTGTGTAGCCAATGCCAGGTCATCCGTCTGTGCGGCCAAGGCTTGTGCCCAGTACATGGACAGGTAAAACTGGCTGCCACGGTTGTCCAACTCGCCGGTGCGGGTGGATGGCGACTTGTTGTTTTCCAACAGTTTGCCGGTGGCGTCGTCGAGCGTCTTGGCCAAAATGGTGGCCTTTTGGTTGCCCGTTTTCAAGCCCAGGTCTTCCAAGGACACGGCCAGCGCCAAGAACTCGCCCAGCGAGTCCCAGCGCAGGTGGTTTTCTTCCACCAGTTGCTTGACGTGCTTGGGCGCGGAGCCGCCAGCGCCTGTTTCGTACATGCCGCCACCGGCCATCAATGGCACGATGGAGAGCATCTTGGCGCTGGTGCCCAGCTCCATGATGGGGAACAGGTCGGTCAGGTAGTCACGCAAAATATTGCCGGTGACCGAGATCGTGTCCATGCCGCGAATGACACGCTCTAGCGTGTAACGCATGGCGCGCACTTGTGACATGTGCTGAATATCCAAGCCAGTGGTGTCGTAGTCTTTGAGGTACAACTCCACCTTTTTGATCAGCTCAGCCTCATGCGGGCGGTACGGGTCCAGCCAGAAAATGGCGGGCATGCCGGAGTTGCGGGCGCGGGTCACGGCCAGCTTCACCCAGTCGCGCACGGGGGCGTCTTTGCACTGGCACATGCGCCAGATATCGCCTTCTTCCACTTGTTGTGACAACAGAACTTCGCCCGTGGCGATGTCCACGATGTTGGCCAAGCCGGCTTCTTGCACTTCAAAAGTCTTGTCGTGCGAACCGTATTCTTCGGCTTGCTGCGCCATCAGGCCCACGTTGGGGACAGTGCCCATGGTGACGGGGTCAAAGTTGCCGTTGGTTTTGCAGAAGTTGATCATCTCCTGGTAAATACGGGCAAACGTGCTCTCAGGCATGACGGCTTTGGTGTCCTTGGGACGGCCATCGGCCCCCCACATCTTGCCGCCAATGCGGATCATGGCGGGCATGGAAGCATCCACAATCACGTCGCTGGGCGAGTGAAAGTTGGAAATACCTTTGGCCGAATCCACCATCGCCAACTCAGGGCGGTGCTCGTGGCAGGCGTGCAGGTCACGCTCAATCTCTTCGCGCAGGGACGTGGGCAAATTTGCAATCTTGTCGTACAGATTGGACATGCCGTTGTTGACGTTGACGCCGAGTTCGCGGAACAGCTTGGCGTGCTTGGTGAATGCTTCCTTGTAGAAAATACGCACGCAGTGGCCAAAAACGATGGGGTGCGAGACCTTCATCATGGTGGCTTTAACGTGCAGCGAGAACATCACGCCTGTTTGGCGGCAATCTTCGAGCTGGTCTTCGTAAAACTCGCACAGCGCCTTCTTGCTCATGAACATGCTGTCGATGATTTCACCGGCCAGCAACGGGGTGCTGGCTTTAAGCACAAAGGTTTTGCCGCTTTTGCCAACCAGCTCCATGCGCACATCACGCGCTTTGTCCAGCGTGATGGAGAGCTCGTTGTGGTAAAAATCGCCCTTGGTCATGTGGGCCACATGGGTGCGTGAAGCCATGCTCCATTTACCCATGGAGTGAGGGTTTTTGCGGGCATAACGCTTGACGGCCAAAGGCGCACGGCGGTCAGAGTTGCCTTCGCGCAGCACGGGGTTGACCGAGCTACCCAGGCATTTTGAGTAGCGGGTTTTGATCGACTTTTCTTCGTCAGTCTTGGGGTTTTCAGGGAAATCAGGGATGGCATAGCCACGGGCCTGCAGCTCTTTGATGGCTGCGGTCAGCTGGGGCAAAGAGGCGCTGATGTTGGGCAGCTTGATGATGTTGGTGTCCGGCAAGAGGGTCAAACGACCCAATTCCTGCAAGGTGTTGGGCACTTTTTGCGCATCAGGCAGAAAGTCCGAGAACTCGGCCAGCACACGGGCCGCCACTGAGATGTCGCTCTGTTCAACGTCAATACCTGCAGGCGCTGTAAATGTGCGAACGATTGGCAGGAATGAGGCCGTGGCCAGCAAAGGGGCCTCGTCTGTGAGTGTGTAGATGATTTTTGAATTAGCCATACTTATTCTCTTGGATTTCGTTGGATGGGATAGCCGCATGAATGTAAATCAAAAACCTGTCACTAAGCTGATACAGGACAGATTGCATTCAAAATTGCGCCCTTGTGGGGGCTTTGGGGCAATAAATAGTCCTTTGGCACGACAATCAACCCCTTAGCGCAGGCAACGATGCCCGCCTCCATTGAACAGAAGAATCCCCATGACCCAAGATACAAGCCCCCAAACTGCCGTGAAAACCAAGGAGTTGTGCGAATCCTGCGCTGGCGTGCAGCAAAACTGGCGCCGCGCCCCCGGCCACCCCGAGCTGGTGCAAGGCGTGAACCGCAAAGAGCCCCGCCCCCACGGCACCGTCACCGTCACCCGTTATGTGTGTGACCGCTGCAGCACCGTGTGGGACTATGAGAATAACAAGGTCAATTTGCACGCAGGCTGGTCAGTCGTCGGCTAAATGAATGATTGGGTGCTACTTATAAAATAGCTGCTTAAGCACGTTGACATTGACCTAGATGGCTATTTTGTTTAAAAAATAGCAACACTGAAGCGCACCAAACCCCGTCATTGCGAGCGAAGCGCGGCAATCCATGACTTTGATTTAGCTCGGCACGATGGATTGCCGCGCTTCGCTCGCAATGACAGGAGCGTTAAAAATCAGCCGCCTGCCGCCACCAACCCTTAAGCTTTCGGGCGGTACAGGCGAAACAACTGCTCAGGCCCCACTGTGAAATAATCCCCCGGCCCGCCGCCTCGCAGCACATGGCCTGCCCCGGCTGTGTCGTACACCCCGTTAATGAGCAGGTCGGGGTCAATGTGCACCCCCACCACCTCGCCCAGCACCAGCCAGGTGTCCACCTGGTCGCCATTGGCGCCTTGCAGTTGAATAATTTGCGTGCGTCGGCACTCAAACGACACCCGGCTTTCTTGCACGCGCGGCACGCCCACCACCCGTGAAGCCACAGGCGTGAGGCCCGCAAGCTCAAACTCATTCGCATCCGGGCCTACCGGCGCACAAGTCTGGTTCATGGCCTCGGCCAGTGGGCGCGTGACAAGGTTCCACACAAACTCCCCGGTTTCTTCAATATTGCGCAGCGTGTCCTTATAGCCAATACTGGCAAACCCGATCAGAGGCGGCGTGTAGTTGAAGGCATTAAAAAAGCTATAGGGCGCCAAATTGGGCACGCCAGACGCGCTGACCGTCGAGATCCAGCCAATAGGGCGCGGCCCCACGATGGCGTTGAACGGGTCGTGCGGCAAGCCGTGGCCGTGGCGGGGTTCGTAGAAATGGGGGGTGTCGGGCACGGGGGACTCCGGGATGTTGGGGGTTAACGATAACGCGCCTTGCGAAAAGTGTCTCTCTCCGTCTGAAAGACCCACCGCGCACAGTGCTGAACCAAGACTTTTATACTGAAATTACACTTTGTAAAGACCCTCTTGAATCAGCCCGCCCTAACCGAAGACGACCTGCACCACCGACTATGGATGGAGCTGCAGCGCGCCACCAATGACCGACACCATGACTGGCGCACGCCCGTTTTGGCCAGCACGGGCTTGGACGGATTTCCCCAAGCCCGCACGGTGGTGCTGCGCTCCGCAGAGCGCGCGCAAGCCAAGCTGACTTTTTTCACCGACAGCCGCAGCCCCAAGGTGGCTGAGCTGCAAACGCAGGCACGCGCCAGCCTTGTTTTTTGGAGCAAGCGCTTGGGCTGGCAGTTGCGTGTGTCCGTGTTGGCCACGGTGATGACCGAGGGCGCGGCGGTGGAGGCGGCTTGGCAGCGCGTCAGCCAGTTGCCAGCGGCGGGCGATTATCTGTCAACCGCCCCACCCGGTGCGCCTTGTACGCCTGAAGAGGTGGGGGTGTGCCCACAACACAACCTGTGCATCGTGAGCGCCCAAGTGCTCAGCATGGATTGGCTGGCTTTGGCCAAAGAGGGCCACCGGCGGGCGCGGGTGAGTGCTGACAGCGTGGCCTGGTGCGTGCCATGATGGAGAACACCAAGCCCGCTGCGCCAGCCTCACCCCCCGCCTGTGATGGGCTGACGGTGCTATTTGACGGCTCTTGCCCGCTATGCCGCCGTGAGGTGGGTGTTTACCAGTCGCTCGCGCCCTTGTCTCCCGTGGCGTGGCAGGACGTGAGCCAAGCCGCCCAGGGCTTGACGCCCGAGCTGCAAGCGCGCTACATGGCGCGGTTTCATGTGCAAAAAGAGTCTGGCGAGTTGCTCAGTGGCGCGGCGGCATTTGTGGCGCTTTGGCAGGCGATGCCAGGCTGGCGCTGGCTTGGGCGTTTTGGCGCCCTACCGGGCATGACGGCTGTGCTGGAGGTGTTTTACAAAGGCTTTCTGCGCGTTCGCCCCCGCATTCAGCGTCTTGTTCGGGTGTGGGATGGGGAATCCCCCTAATTAGACATCCACCCCTTGACCGACGCCACAACCGCCTCGGTTGAAATGCCGTAGCGGTCGTGCAGCGTGGGCAGGGCGCCGGCGTCCAAAAACTTGTCGGGCAGGGCAATCTGCCTAAATGTTGGGTGAACGCCTGCGCGCATCAGTACCCCGGCCACGGCTTCCCCCAGTCCGCCAATCGTGCTGTGGTTTTCAGCCACCACCACCAGGCGTCCCGACCTAGCAGCTTGAAAAGCGATGGTCTCATCGTCCAGGGGCTTGAGGGTGGGAACGTGCAACACCGCCACATCAATCTGGTCGCGCTTTAAAGCGTCGGCGGCTTCCAGAGCGCGCATGGTCATGAGCCCGGTGGAGATGAAGAGCACATCGCGCCCGTCACGAATCATTTTGGCCTTGCCCAGCTCAAAGGTGTAGCCGTATTCGTCAAGTACCAGCGGTACCTGGCCACGCAGCAAGCGCATGTAAACCGGGCCTTGGTGGGCCGCGATCACGGGCACGGCCTGCTCAATTTCATGGGCGTCACAGGGGTCAATCACGGTCATGCCGGGCATGGCGCGCATCATGGCCAGGTCTTCGGTGGCCTGGTGGCTGGGGCCGTAACCGGTGGTCAGACCCGGCAGGGCGCAGACAATTTTGACGTTCAGGTTTTCTTCTGCAATCACTTGGTGCATGAAGTCGTAGGCGCGGCGGGTGGCAAATACCGCGTAGGTGGTGGCAAAAGGCACAAAGCCTTCTTTGGCCATGCCGCCTGCTGCGCCCATCAGCAGTTGCTCGGCCATGCCCATCTGGAAAAATCGCTCCGGGTAGGCTTGTGCAAACAGGTGCAGGTCGGTGTATTTGGCCAAATCAGCCGTCATGCCGACGATCTTGGGCTGCTGGGCTGCCAACGCCTCCAGCGCTTTGCCAAAGGGTGCGGCGCGGGTGCGCTGCCCCTCGGCGGCAATGGAGGCGATCATGGCCGAGGTGGTGAGCCGGGGTTTGGGTGGCGTCGCGGTGTTCATGGGTGGGCTCCAGCGTGTTGGGCATCGAGTAAGGCGAGGGCTTGCTGCCACTCGGGCGGGTCAACCCGGATGAAATGATTTTTCTCGCGCTGCTCCAAGAAGGGCACGCCTTTGCCCATCAGGGTGTCGAGCAAGATGACGCGGGGCTGGTCGGATTGCAGGCTTCGAGCGATGTCAAAAGCGGCCAGCACAGCGGGCAAGTCGTTGCCATCCACTCGTTGTACATGCCAGCCAAAGGCAGCCCATTTTTCTGCCACAGGTTCAAAGCGCAGCACTTGGCTAGAAGGGCCATCGGCTTGCTGGTTGTTGATGTCTACGGTGCAAATCAGGTTGGACAAGCCGTGATGCGCCGCAGATATAGCGGCCTCCCAAGTGGCACCTTCGTCGAGTTCGCCGTCAGACATGGAGTTGTAAACAAAAGCCGGGTTGTTTTTAAGCCTTAGGCCCAGCGCCATTCCCACCCCAATAACCAAGCCCTGGCCCAGTGAGCCGCCCGATATTTCCATGCCCGGCGTATAGGTGGCCATGCCCGACATGGGCAGGCGGCTGTCGTCGCTGCCGTAGGTGTCCAACTCGGACTCTGGCAGTATGCCGGCCTCGATGAGCGCGGCGTAGTGGGCAATGGCGTAATGGCCATGTGAGAGCAAAAAGCGGTCGCGCCCTTCCCACTCGGGGTCTTCAGGGCGGTAGCTCAGCGCGTGCCCGTAGGCCACGGCGAGCATATCCGCCAAGCCCAGCGCTTGGCCGATGTAGCCTTGACCCTGTACCTCGCCCATGCGCAGGGCATAGCGGCGAATACGGTAGGCGCGCTCGGCCAGTGACGTCAGAAGGGTGCTCATTTGGAATGGCTTGCTTCGTAGGTGTGGATCAAGTCCACTTTGGGTTGCGAGCGGCCGCCATCAAAGTCGCTTTTCAGCCAGGCGTCCACGATGGATTTGGCCAATTCCGGCCCCACCACCCGGGCGCCTATTGTGATAATTTGCGCATCGTTGCTGCGGCTCGCGCGCTCGGCTGAGTAGGTGTCATGGCACTGGGCAGCGCGCACGCCCTTGACCTTGTTGGCTGATATTGCCATGCCAATGCCGGTGCCGCACAGCAGTAGGGCGCGCTCAAAAGTGCCGCTGGCTACCTGCTCGGCCACAGCAAAGGCTACGTCAGGATAAAGCACGGGTTGGGCGTCATGGGTGCCAAAGTCGGTCACCTCATGCCCGGCTGCGGTGATGTGTTGTTTGAGCAGTTGTTTGAGGTCATAAGCAGCCTCGTCGCAGCCAATAGCAAGTTTCATAACGGTCTTTCGGTCCAGGTTAAGTTGATTGAGGGGTGCCCAGATGGCGCAGCAGTGAGCGCGCCATGGACTGCAAAATCAGGCAACAGGAGGTGGCGCCTGCGTCCAGCACGCCGATCGAGCGCGGACCCAGTCGGGCCGAGCGGCCAATGCGGGCCTGCAAGTCACGGGTTGAATCTCGCCCCTTTTCAGCAGCCCCGGACATGGCCTTCAGGCACTGGGCAAAGTTGCCTGCAAGCGACTGCGCTTCGCGGTAAGCCGACAGCGCAGGAACCAGGGTGTCCATCAGTGTTTTATCGTCGACCCTGGCACTGCCCATGGTTTGTACGTTGGCCACAGCCACGGCCAGCGCGTCGCCAAACAGGCTTGCGTCCAGCTGGGTGTGTGGGCCCAGTGTGGTGGCCCAGCCACGGAAAAACTCACCGTACAGCGGCCCCATCGAGCCGCCAATGTCGTCCATCAGTGCCTGTGCGAGTTGTTCCAGCGCAACCGGGAGTTGCAGCGCTGAGTCACCCAGCGCGTCCAACCGGACGCCGCAGCCGGTGAATCCTTTGGCCATGTTGATGCCGTGGTCACCATCGCCAATCAGGCCGTCAATCTCGCTCAGGTACTGGCGGTTGACCACGATGGTGGTGATGAGGTCGCGCACCACATCGCCGCTGGTGGCCAGCGGAATGGCGGGGCCTGCCACGAGTCGCAGTGCGCTGGCGGTGTTATTTTCGGCAGTGACGGCGTGGGCCACTGCTGCGAAGGGAGGTGTTTCGCGTTGGGCCATCAGGTGGCTGTCAAAACGGCCTGGTGCCGCTGCACCCGGAGCCCCAGCCAGCGTGAGGCCGACCGAGTGGCAGGGCTGGTTCAGGCAATGTTCCAGCTCGTCATCCAGTTTCATGACAGTCAGCGTGACGCCCATCATCTCAAGCGAGGAGAATAAATTTCCAATTTGACGGAAGGCGATGGTGATACCCCGTGCGTGCAGCCGCTGGGCCAACTCGCCGTAAAGAATGTACTGCTCCATGAGTGGCGTGGCACCCAGACCCGATACCAGCAGCGCCACGCGATCACCTGCTACAAACGGCAAATCTGGCAGCACGGTTGCCAGCATCAGCTCGGCCATTTCAGCCGCACTGGCGGTGGGGCGCACGTCAATGCCTGGCTCGCCGTGGTGGCCAATGCCCACTTCCATTGTGCCGTGAGCGATGCTGAAGTTGGCTTTGCCAACGGCCGGTATCACGCAGGCCGACAAGCCGATGCCGATGCTGCGGGTGTTGCTGATGGCTTTTTGAGCCGCAGCAATGACCTCGTCCAGCGAGCCGCCCAGCGCTGCTTTGGCGGCGCCAACTTTCCACATGAAAATTTCGCCCGCAACGCCGCGCCGTTTGGCCTCGTCACCTTTGGGGGCCGAGGGCACGTCGTCGTTGGCGACCACGGTTTTCACAGTGATGCCCTCGCGTTCGGCCATTTGCATGGACATTTTTACATTCATGTTGTCACCCGCGTAGTTGCCATACAGGCAGGCCACACCGGCCCCCCCGTTGGCGGCGCGGATGGCATCGTGAAAACTTTTGGCTGTAGGAGATGAAAAGATCTCGCCCACAGCAACAGCGTCCACCAGGCCATCGCCTACATAGCCAATAAACGCGGGCTCATGGCCCGAGCCGCCGCCGGTGACGATGCCCACTTTGCCGGGTTCAGGGGACTGCACGCGCTGCACCACACGCGGGTTGTGTGGGGCAACGCACACCGTCTCGGCATGGGCTTGCAGCCAGCCAGTGAGCATGTCTTCGACCACTTGGTCGGCCTGGTTAATGACACGGTTCATCTCAATAATTCCTCATTCAGGCACTGACAAGGGCTGGTGTGTCCAGGTGTTTTTGGACAAAAGCCAAAGCAGGGCCAAGTACGGCTTCAATGTCAGCCAGCGGCACACGGTAGGGCGAACGGCTTGGCTGCGCATTGGGCAGGCGGTGCAAGCGCATCGGAATCTCGATAGACAGGTTGAGCGGGGTCTGCGCGACGCTTCGCAGAATGCGGGCGCAATCAATCTGGCCTTGGCCCAATGGGGTGAAAAAATAGCCATTGGCATCTTTGCGCACGTCCTTGATGTGGGTGTGCACACACCTGGGCATGGCATTCAAGGCATCATCAGCGGGCAGTACATCGGGGCGGTGGGAAATGGTGTTGCCGGCGTCGTAGTTCAAGCCGACCATCGGGTGACCAATCTCGGCCAGCAAATCGGTGGCGTCGCTGGCGGTGTTGAGCAGGTTGTCAGACCCATCGCCCGGGTTTTCCAGTCCGATGCGCAGGCCGATCGATTCGGCGTGGCGCGACAGTATTTCAATATTGGAAAAGAATTTTTTCTTGAGGCGGCGGGCTGCTGCATTGGTGTTGATGACTTCAGCGCCCAGCGCGCGTGCAAAGTCCATGCGGCCAAGAAAGACCTCAATGGCATCGTCGCGTCCGAGGTCAATGTGTGAAGACATCGCGTGGCAGGCCATGCCGGCGTCTTTCAGCCAGCGTTGCCATTGCTGGGTTTGTGCCGTCGAAAAAGCGCTCTCGTCAAAGGGCTCGGTGTAGCCCACGATATAGGCCGGCTCCACGTAGTGCGCCCCGCACGCGGCCATGCTGTCGAGCATGGCGGGCACAGGGTGGCCGTCATAGGGCGCGCCATTGAGGGAGACGATACGATTAATGGTCATGGTGTGATGCTCCCAGGCGGTAAAACTCGGTCACTGCCGAGTCATCCTTGTTACCCAAACCGGCGCCACTGGCACCCAGAAAACTTTGCAAAGCTGCCGCACTGACCATGGCCGGAAAACGCAGGTCGCGGGCCAAGTCCATCACGAGCCCGAGGTCTTTGACAAAAATATCCACGGCACTGCGCACTGGGACGTAAGTGCGCATGACCATGGCGGGGCCGCGATCACGCAGCATCCAGGAGGCCGCGGCGCTCTCGCTCACCAGATCAAACACTTGCTGCGTGTCGAGTCCGGCGCGCTCGGCTATCGCCATGGCCTCACCTGCGGCTGCCAGGTGAACCCCGCAGAGCAGCTGGTTGATAGTTTTAAAAGTGGAGCCCTGCCCGGCCTCGGTTCCTACGTTCAGCACGCGGCTGCCCATGGCGGCAAACACGGGCGCACAGGCCTCC
The DNA here is from genome assembly GCA_947372745.1 of Comamonadaceae bacterium. GTDB lineage: Bacteria > Pseudomonadota > Gammaproteobacteria > Burkholderiales > Burkholderiaceae_C > Rhodoferax. The sequence goes on from CANBUY010000002.1 coordinate 64,505, forward strand.
AGTGCGTCAGCAGGGCCGGAGGCCATAATGCTCAAACTGCCTGCAGCAGCTCCCGCCACGCCACCACTCACAGGTGCGTCAATAAATACCAAACCTGAGGCTCTGCAGCGGGCTGCCAGACGCTTGGCGTCGGCAGCCGACATGGTTACACACGAGATGACCAGATGGCCTAGTGCTGCGTTGGCAGCAAGACCCTCCGCGCCAAACAACACAGCTTCCGCTTGCACGGCATTGACCACAAAGATCACCGTGCCCATGGCGTTCTTTCCTACATGCGCCAGGCTGGCAGCGACTTCACCACCATGCTCAGCAAAGGTTTGCAGACTCTCCTGGCGCAAGTCAAAGCCCTGCACCCGGTGACCGGCCAGCAACAACTGCCGTGCAGCGTTCTGGCCCATGGCACCCAGCCCGACAAAACCCAAAGTCAATTTAGTCATGATTAGCCGCGCAAAGTCAGTGCGGGGATGTAGGTGAAAAGCAGCAAAACAATCAGGCCTACGGCGTAGAAAGGAATCAGCTCTTTGACTGTCTCGCCAATCTTGACTTTGGCCAGCGTGGCGCCAATAAACAAGGTGGTTCCTACCGGCGGCGTGTAAAGGCCAATAGCCAGGTTGATTACCACGATGATGCCCAGCTGAACCAGGTCAATGCCAAAGTTCTGCGCCAGCGGAATCAGCAGCGGGCCGAGCAGCAAAATGGCTGCAGGCAAGTCCAAGAACATGCCTGCGAGCAGCAGGACGCCGTTGATGAGCATCAGCATGGAAGCCTGAGAGTGCACGAACTGCTTGGCCCAATTCACCAGCAACTCAGGAATCTGGTCCAGCGTCAGCATCCAGCCTACCGCCGAGGAAGACATGATCAACATCATCACCACGCCGGTGGCGACACCCGCAGCAACCATCGAGTGGATAACGCGCTTGACGCTGAGGTCGCGGTAAATAAAGGCTGCAGCGAGCAGGGCATAGGCAACCGCCAGCGTGCTGATCTCGGTCGGCGTGGCGACGCCAAAGCGCAGCCCAACCAGGATGAAAATCGGCATCATCAGTGCGGGTGCGGCGTACACGGCGCGACGCCCCATGATGCCCCAGGCGATGGGTTTTTTCTCGTAGGGAAAGCCTCGTAGGCGCGCACTGACGTTGCAAACGATCAGAAAGCCCACCGCCAGCGCCAAGCCAGGCAGGATGCCCGCGACAAACAGGGCACCGATGGATGCGTTGGATACCAGCGAATACAAGATCAGTGGAATAGAGGGCGGAATCAGGATGTCGATAGTTGACGCCGCAGCGATAGTGGCACCGCAAAAGGCGGCTGGGTAGCCGACCTTCTTTTGCCACGGAACCAACACCGCACCCAGTGCGGTAGCGTCGGCCACGGCTGACCCTGAGACACCGCCGAACAAGGTGGAGCCCAACACGCTGACTTGCGCATGGCCACCCCTGAATCGTGCGACCAGGTCGGTGGCAAAGTCAATCAGGGACTGGCCCAGCTTGCCCGCCATCATGATGTCCCCTGACATCACGAAGAAGGGGATTGCGATCATGGGGAAGGACTGGGTCGGTGCAAACATCTGTTGCACCACGGCCATCATGGGCATGTCACTGCCAAAAAACAGGGCGATTGAGGCACCCAAAGTCAACGCGTAGCCCACCGGAAATGACAGGATCAGCAGGGCCAGGAATACCAGCATCATGACGGCGCTCATACGATAGCTCCTTCGGCCGAAGCCAGGTCCACCACCACGGGCTGGGCCAGAACACCAAAGCGCACAAAGGCGGTGACGGCACACAGCGCGAGCAGGGAAAATGCCAGGGTCAGCGCGGCATAACCCACACTGCCGGGCACATGCAGGATGGTGCTGACTTCGTCATGCGCAATTAGCGTGTTTTGCAGTGCATTCCAACCCAGAACCGCGAACACGGCGGCAGAAAGCCCGTGAATAAAAAGGGAGAGTACGCGTCGCCCTGGCGGGTTCAACATGTGCATGGTGAGTTGCATGGCTACATGGTTGCCGCGCACAGCTGCCAGCACCAAGCCACCCATGACAAACCACGGGAACAACAGCGTCGGCAATTCAGACGCTGCCTCCACACTGCCTTCGAGGACATAGCGAACAAATACGTTTACCACCAGCACGGCCAGCAGGCCAAACCCGCTCAACATCAGCACTGATTTACAAAATAGCTCTATGCATGCGTCCACTTTTTGGACGGCAGACCCCAACGAAGTTTGCAGTGTCATGTGCATCTCCAGATTCGCCGCGTCAGAGCGCGGCTTTGATTTATTTAACGGAAACGAAAATCAGGACCGGCATTTTTGCCAGTCATCAAGATCAAAGTTTTGCGGATTCGGCACGCAGCTTCTTGACAAAGTCGCCCACGGGCGAGGCTTCCCATTTGTCCCAGACCTTCGCGGTTGCAGCTTTGAAGGGGGCGAGATCGGGCTCGTTGATCGTCACGCCAGGCATCTTGCGGAATTCGCCAATTAGCTTGTCATCAGATTCCAGCATCAGCTTGCGTTCATACGTTGCTGCCTCTGCGGCCACTTCCGAGACCAGCTTGCGGTCGGCTTCAGAAAGTTTCTTCCAGGTAATACCGCTCATCAGAAATGGCATGGACTCGTATTTGTGGCGCGTCAGCGACAGGTACTTTTGAACTTCATAAAGCTTGCTGGAGTGGATGTTGGCCAGAGGGTTCTCTTGTCCATCGACCACGCCTTGCTGGATGGCGACATACAACTCGGAAAAGTTGATCTGCTGCGTGCTGCCGCCCATGGCCTGAAACAGGTCGACCGTAGCAGGGTCTGCAGGCGTGCGAATTTTCATGCCCTTCAGATCATCAGGTTTTGTGATGGGGCGTTTGTTGTTGGTGGTTTGACGAATGCCGTTGTCCCACCAGGCGAGCAACACCAGGTTCTTCGACTCGAACTTGTTGGCCAAGTCTTTGCCTAGAGGACCGTCCAGCAGTTTCCAGGCTTGGGGCAGTGAGGAGAAAAGGAAGGGCATGCCCAGTGCTGCGGTCTCAGGCACCACGGCGGACACCGGGCCTTGCGAGTTCACACTCATGTCGAGCGTGCCGGTGCGCATGGCGGTCAGCATGGTCTGGTCGTCGCCCAGTTGGGCGCCGCCGGCTACTTGTACCGTAATGCGGCCATTGCTGCGCTTGCTCATTTGCTCTGAAAAATAGGTGGCCCCCAACGATTTGGGGTTGCCGGGCGCGGCGTTGTGTCCGAGTGTCAGCTTGATCGGGGATTGGGCAAACGCTATTGAACCCGCACAAGCCAATGCAGCAACCAGGGTGGCGCGGCGGAAAATATTGAATCGTGTCATGTTGTCTCCTAATGGTTTTATCTATGCAGCGATACCGTGCTGCGACCGGTTTCCTTCACTTGGGCGGTATGCCCGAAATACCTTAATGAATCAGCATGCCGCCGTTCACATCCAGCGTGATGCCGGTGCAATAACCGGACAGGTCGCTGGCCAAAAACACTACACAACCGGCCACGTCATCGGGTGCGCCGATATAGCCGAGTGGGATGCCATCAAGAATGGCCTGTTTCTTGTCATCAGGGATTAGTCCCTTGTTGATGTCGGTGGCAATCAGGCCTGGCGTGACGCAGTTCACCCGCACGCCCTGGCCGCCAAATTCACGCGCCATGGCGCGGGCCAGTCCCAACACGCCGGCTTTGGCGGCTGAGTAGTGAGGCCCACCTAAAATGCCGCCGCCGCGTTGAGCTGAGACCGAGGATATGCAAACAATCGAGCCACGCTTTTGCGCCAGCATCGTGGGCAGCACGGCTTGCGAGGCCACCAGCGTGCCGCGCAGGCTCACGTCTAGTACGGCGTCATAGTCTTGCGGCGAAATATCCAGTGTTTTACGAGGCTGGGTAATGCCTGCGTTGTTGACCAAAATGTCAATTCGCCCTTTGGCGCTGACGACTTGAGCCACAGCGGCGGCGCACGATGCTTTGTCGGTGACATCCGCCACCAGACCCAGATGCTGCGACCCCAGACGGGCAGCGGCAGCGGCAGGGTCGGCGTGAGCGAGATCGAGAATGACGATGGTGGCGCCTTGGGCAGCCATCATTCGGGCGGTAGCAAAACCCAAGCCGTTGGGGCCGGCGCCGCCGGTGATAACGGCGACTCTGTCTTTCAGCAACATGTGTTGACTCCTTGTTAATAAGCGGCGATTCTGAATAAAAAAAGCCCTCGCTACAAACGATAAAATCTCAAGTTCAAGTGAATATCTGTCATGTTGCACTGCAATAACAACGTCAACCATCATGTTGCCTCCACTGCCCTCCCTGCAGGCTTTTGAAGCCATTGCCCGCCGCCGAAGCTTTGCCCTGGCTGCGGCAGAACTCTATCTCACCCCTTCAGCCGTGAGCCACCAGGTCGCTCGGCTTGAAAGCTTTTTGGGTGTCAAATTGTTTGAGCGCTCTTCACGCGGTGTCAAACTGAGTCCGGCAGGCGAGGTCTATCTGCAACGCGTAGCAGGTGCTTTGGGGGCCATCAGCGCCGCTACGGACGATCTGCGCCAAGGGGTACGCAACACCTTGTATGTGCACGCCAGCCCCAGTTTTGCCAGCTTGTGGTTGATGCCTCGCATTGGTCAATTTGCGCAGGCACACCCAGGGGTCTCGCTGTTTCTTTCGGCTTCGCACCTGCACTCTGACTTTGAGTTGGGGCAGGTGGATATTGATATTCGTTATGGTGTGCCGGACTGGCCCGGTTTGGTGGTGAAACCGGTGTTTCGTGAAACGATTTTGCCCCTGGCTAGCGCCGACTTTATCGAGCGGCACCAGATACGCACACCAGCCGACCTGATGCAGGTGCCGCTGATCCAGTCCACCGTGGGTGTTATTCAGTGGTCAGACTGGTTTGCTGTGCATTCGCCGCTTAAAAAGCCGGAACGCTTTGCCTTGCGCTTTGACCGCGCGCTGATGGCCTTGGACGCCGCAGTGCAGGGCTTGGGTGTGGCGCTTGAGAGTGCCGTGATTGGCCGTAGCTACCTTGAATCGGGCAAGTTGCAGGCCGTTTTTGACCCCAGTTGGGCCCTGCCGGTACAAGCCCACTTTGTGGTCTACCCCGAGCGACATGGCTACCGCTCTGAAGTGGCCCAGTTTTTAGCCTGGCTGGCAAATCAAGTGGACGAAGATGCTTGACTAGCGCAACCAAAGCCGCGACAAACTAGCCACTGCCGCCAGCCCCGCAAACCCGGCGCCTAAGCCCAAGGCCCAGCCTGCACCCTGCACACCGGCCAGCCCAAAGCACAGCGCCACCAGCGCGGCACCACTGGTTTGGCCCAGCAAGCGGGCCATGGCGATGACGCCGCTGGCGCCGCCGCTGCGCTCGGGCGGTGCGCTGGACATGAGCGCGTTCAGGTTGGGGGATTGAAATAGGCCAAAGCCCACGCCGCACAGGCCCATGCGCAGCACAATCCCCAGCGCACTGGCATCAAAGGGCAATAGCGCTAATGAAATCATGCCCACGCACAAAATAGACAAGCCCACGCCACCCAACAGTCCGGGCGGGTAGCGGTCAGACAGTCGCCCGGCAATGGGGGCCGACAAGGCCACCACGATGGCCCACGACATCATCAAAAACCCGGTTTCCACCGGGTTGCGGTGCAACACGGCCTCAAAGTAAAAGGGCAACGAAACAAAGGCCAGGCCTTGCGCCGTGAACGATGCCATCGCCGTGATGGCCGACATCGCAAACAAAGGGCGGCGCAGCAAATCGACCGGCAACATGGGGGCGGGGTGGCCGCTTTGGCGCTTGAGCAGCCCCAAGCCTGCGGCCAAAGCCAGGCCTGCAGCGGGCAAGATGATGGACCAGGCTTCGCGCTGGGCGGCGGCGCTTAAGGAAAAGATCAGCGCGGCAAACGCCACCGCCGTGAGCGCGGCCGTGAGGGGGTCGAAGCGGTGCCCGCGAGGAGCACTCAAAGGCAGCGCGGGCCAGGCAAAGGCCAAAGCCAGCAAGCCCAGCGGCACATTGATAGCAAAGAGCCAGGGCCAATCAGCCACTGACAACACCACCGAGGCCACTGCTGGCCCCAGAGTAAAGCCCAAACCGACCACCAAGGCATTCAGCCCCACACCCCGGCCCAGCCTATGGGGTGGGTAAATGAGGCGGATCAGCGCGATGTTGACGCTCATGACGCCTGCAGCGCCAATGCCCTGAAAAGCACGCGCCGCCGATAAACTGGGCAGCGTGGTCGCCAACGCGCAGGCCAGCGAGCCTGCCGTAAAAAGCGCCAGCCCCGCCAAAAAAACGCGTCGGGGGCCGAGTAAATCACCCAAAGCGGCCAGAGGCAGCAAGCTGGCCACGATGGCCAGTTGGTAGGTGTTGATGATCCAAATGGAAGCAGCGGGGGACGCGTGCAGGTCCGCGGCAATGGCGGGCAGGGCGGTGTTGGCAATAGAGGTGTCGAGCGAGCCCAAGGCCACGCCCAGCAAAATAGCCAGCAGCGCACGCAGGTCGATGGCGACGTGTGGTGAAGCGGTCACGCCGTGCCCTCGGGCATCAGGGCCACCACCCGCAACACCTCTTGGCCGTAGGCTTCGAGCTTTTTGGCGCCAATGCCGGTGATGCCTTGCAGATCGGCCAGCGATTGGGGAGCCAGTTCAGCAATGGCGGCCAGCGTGGCATCGTGAAAGATGACGTAGGCCGGCAGGTTGTGCTCGGCGGCCACTTCTGAGCGCCAGGCTTTGAGGGCCAAAAAGCGATTTTGGCCGTCGGCATCCAGCGTGGCGGGGGCTTTGGCGGTGGAGCTTGACGGGCTGCGCTTGGCTTTGCGCTCAGCAGGCGTGGAGACAGACTGGCGCAGTTGCACTGACACGTCACCCTTGAGCACAGCGCGCGAGCCGTCGGTTAGTTGCAAGGTGTTGAAGGCTTGGGCATCCACCGCTACCGCGCCAATGGCGATGAGTTGGCGCAGCACGCCGCGCAATTGCAGCTCACTCAGGTCGGCGCCAATGCCAAAGGTACTCAGGGTTTCATGGCCGCGCTGGGTAATTTTTTCAGTCGTTTTGCCACGCAAAATATCCATGATATGGCCCGCGCCATAGCTGATACCGCCCATTTGTTGCACCCGGTAAATAGTGCTGAGCAGCTTGCGGGCGGCGTCTGTGCCGTCCCAAACCGCAGGCGGATTCAAACAGTTATCGCAGTTTCCGCAGGGCTTGCTGGCCTCGTCAAAGTAGGCCAGCAGGCGCACGCGGCGGCAGTCGGTGGCTTCGGCCAGGCCCAGCAGCGCATCGAGTTTGCCGCGCAGGCCTTGCTTGAATTCTTCGCCCGCAGGGCTCTCGTCGATCATGCGGCGCTGGTTCACCACGTCTTGCAGGCCGTAGCACATCCAGGCATCTGCAGGTGCGCCGTCACGCCCGGCGCGGCCGGTTTCTTGGTAGTAACCTTCGATGTTTTTGGGCATGTCCAGGTGCGCCACAAAGCGCACGTCGGGCTTGTCGATGCCCATGCCAAAGGCGATGGTAGCCACCATCACAATGCCCTCGCTGCGCAAAAACTGGTCCTGGTTGGCCTGGCGCACTTTGACGTCCAAGCCCGCGTGGTACGGCAGCGCGGCAATGCCCTCTTCGCACAGCATCTCGGCAATTTCTTCCACCCGCTTGCGCGACTGGCAATACACAATGCCGGCGTCGCCCATGTGCTCGCGCAGAATAAAGCGCAGCAGCTGCTGCGTAGCCTGCGCTTTTTCGACAATGGTGTAGCTGATGTTGGGGCGGTCAAAGCTGCTGACAAAGAGCTTGGCCTCTTGCAGTTGCAGGCGCTCGACGATGTCGGCGCGGGTCAACGCGTCGGCGGTGGCGGTGAGCGCAATGCGCGGCACATTGGAAAAGCGCTCGTGCAGCACGCTCAAGGCACGGTATTCGGGCCTGAAGTCGTGGCCCCATTGGCTCACGCAGTGCGCCTCGTCAATGGCAAACAGGCTGAGTTTGCCCCGCTCGTTTAAGGAGTCGAGTTGCGCCAAAAAGCGCGGGTTGGTCACGCGCTCTGGCGCGGCATAAAGCAGAGTGATGTCGCCGCGCATCAGGCGCTTTTCGATCTGTTGGGCTTGTTCGCTGGTCAAGGTCGAGTTCAAAAACTCGGCGCTTACCCCGGCTTCGTGCAGCGCGCCCACTTGGTCGTGCATCAGCGCAATCAAGGGGCTGATGACGATGGTGATGCCCTGCCCGGCTTGCTCGCGCGCAATGGCCGGTATCTGGTAGCACAGCGACTTGCCCCCGCCCGTGGGCATGAGCACCAGCGCATCACCCCCCATCACGACGTGCTCAATGATGGCCTGCTGCGGCCCCCGGAACGCACCGTAGCCAAAAACTTCTTGAAGAATGAGGTGAATAGACAAAATGAGTGCTATATATTTTCTAGCTGCTTAAGCACGTTTTTAAAGGGCTAGAGGCTTAATTAATCTAAATTTAAACTGTGGCGGACTTTTGCAGCCAGCGCGGGGTGGGTGTTCCATTGTCCCATCCGCCGACGGTGCATTCCCCATTTTCTACAATAGCCCGCTATGAAAGCACTCACCTACACCCGCGCCCAAGCCCTCCCCGATATTCTGGCCCGGCGCATCATGATTTTGGACGGGGCCATGGGCACCATGATTCAGCGCTTCAAGCTAAGCGAGGCCCAGTACAGGGGCGAACGTTTCAAAGACTTCCCCAAAGACGTGAAGGGCAACAACGAGTTGTTGTCCTTGACCCGCCCGGATGTGATCAGCAGCATCCACGAGCGCTACCTGGCCGCTGGCGCCGACATGATCGAGACCAACACCTTTGGCGCCACCACCGTGGCCCAGGCCGACTACGACATGGCAGACCTGGCTTATGAGATGAATTTAGAGTCGGCCAAACTGGCCCGCGCCGCCTGCGACAAGTTCTCGACGCCGGAGCATCCGCGCTTTGTGTTGGGCGCTCTGGGCCCCACACCCAAAACCGCCAGCATCAGCCCCGATGTAAACGACCCCGGCGCCCGCAACGTCAACTTTGAGCAGCTGCGTGTGGCCTATTACGACCAGGTGAAAGCCTTGGTGGAAGGCGGCAGCGATGCGCTTTTGGTAGAAACGATTTTTGACACGCTCAACGCCAAAGCCGCCCTGTTTGCCATTGACGAATATTTTGAAGCCTCAGGGGAGCGACTGCCGCTTATCATCAGTGGCACCGTGACCGACGCCTCCGGGCGCATCCTGAGCGGCCAGACCGTGACCGCCTTTTGGTACAGCGTGCGCCACGCCCAGCCGCTGGCCGTGGGCCTAAACTGCGCGCTAGGCGCCGCCCTCATGCGCCCCTACATCCAAGAGCTGGCCCGTGTCGCCCCCGACACGTTCATCAGCTGCTACCCCAACGCCGGCCTGCCCAACCCCATGAGCGACACCGGCTTTGACGAAACCCCCGCCGATACCAGCCGCCTGCTGCATGAGTTTGCCGCCGAGGGCTTGGTCAACATCGTAGGCGGTTGCTGCGGCACCACGCCCGAGCACATCGGCGCTATTCGGGATGCGGTGCTGCCGCTGGCGGGGCGGGTGGTGCAGCGGGCGGGGTTTTATAAAGAAACTTGAATGCACGGAGTTATAATTTTGTTCTAACTCTGGAGCCTTTTTATGCTGATAACCGTGCGACAAATTGGAAATTCCCGGGGGGTGTTGATTCCGGCGGTTTTTCTGGCGTCTTGCCAGATCGAAGACCAAGTGGACATGCAATTGCAAAACGGCCAGTTGGTGATCAAGCCAGTTAAACGCAAGCAGCGGGTCGGCTGGTTTGATCAATCAAGCCCGGCGTCTGAGGCTGTCTTGGCCCAAGAGCGGGCCGAGGCGCAAGACTGGGGCGATGCGTCCATCGCTGATGACAGCGAGTGGGTCTGGTGAGCCGGGTCATCTCTCGCGGCGAGGTCTATTGGGTCAACCTCGACCCCACCATGGGTAGCGAAATACAAAAGACACGCCCAGCGCTTGTGGTGTCGCCAGAAGACCTGAACGCTGCCTTGCCCCGCGTCATCATCGCCCCCCTCACCAGTGCCGGGCAGCCGATGGGCTGTCGCCCCGAAGTGGTTTTTCAAAACAAGGGCGCGCGCATTTTGCTCGATCAACTGCGCTGCGTGGACAAGGTAAGGCTGGGCAAAAAGATGGGCCAAATTGATGAAGCCGCTTGGCATGACATTTTGCTGGAAATGCTTGCTTGATTGGTAATGATTCAGGCCTTTAGCCATTACAAAGCTTGCTTGGGCAGCTATAGTTTTTGATGTTTTTCGCGACTATGGCACTGACACCATTCGCTAATTCGAGCAGGTCCCCCTTTTTCTTCAGTAGTGATACCTCAACTGCGCAAGCAGCAGCGCATCTCCGTCAAGCTCGGGCTTGCCGACACCCTTGCGTCCGGCGCTAAAAACCGCGCCCAATCCGTCGCCGTGATGGGGCACGCAAGACGGCGGTCATGGGCAGACACGCATCATGTTGATGCCCAATGGACGACCAACGCGGTAAGCTTAAGCTGCGACCATAGTTTTTTCTTTAATAAATCTAGCATTCGAAGTAAAATCTTTTTCTTCGGAGTAAAAAGAGGCTTTTGAAATGATTGGGTATGAATTTCTTCGCGAGCACCTTCGCCTCAGTGCATTCCCTTGCGCCCGCCCGGCCCGAATCGCCAACGTTGCCAAAGTTGTCCAAGGCGATGTTTTTTTAGAGGTGCCTGCGTCGGTCGCACCGGCCACACCAGAGCTGCTTGAGCACCTTCTGTTCGCACTCAAACACGAAGGCATCAACCTGCAAATCCTGGCTCAGGCCTTGCCGCAAGTCCCAGCCAGCCAAATCGCCGAGGCCTTTACCAAAACCCCCGCGAGTAAGTACCTGCGCATGGTGGCTTACCTCTGGGAGCAATTCACCGGCCAAGCGTTGGGTGGGCTGCCGGCGGCTGTGGGGCCCTATGTCGATCTGTTTGACGTGACGCGCTACATCACAGGAAAGCCACAACGCAACACCCGATGGCGCGTTGATTTCAACGGCTTGGGCAGCCTTCGCTATTGCCCAACGGTTGAGCGAACGCCACTCATTGCCGAACTGCTTGAAAAAAACACGCTCCAGCGCGCCCAGGCGTTCATCTCTGGCATGGACCCGGATTTACTTGAACGAACCATGAGCTGGTCTTACTTGAGTGAAACCGAGAGTTCGTTTGCCATAGAGCGCGAAACACCTACCCCAAGCAAAGCAGAAGCGTTTGCAGAGCTCCTGAAACAGGCGCATGACAAAACCCCGATCACAGAAGCGTACTTGGTGCAACTGCAAAACCTGGCTATGACCAACCCTTTGCAGCACGATGTTCAGTTTCGCAATCGAACGAATTGGCTTCGAGGCAGCGGCAGCGGGGTACTGGGTGTCACTTATGTGCCGCCGGAGCCGGATCTGCTGCCAGAGGTGATGGAGGCCATCATGGATTTACTCAACAATCCGCCGCCCGATGTGAGCCCGCTGGTCATGGGGGCCGTAGCGAGTTTTGCATTTGTCTTTGCGCACCCCTTCATGGATGGCAATGGTCGTCTGTCGCGGTTTTTGTTTCATAAAGCCGTCTGCCAATCGCAAGTGCTTCAACAAGGCTTGGTTTTACCGGTGTCCATCGCCATGAACCGCCATGAGTCAGGCTATTTACAAGCGCTAAAGTCTTTTTCCTCCCCGGCGCGCAAGCTTTGGGATGTTGTCATGATTGACGAGTCAAGCTTTGATTTTGAATTTAAGGGCGACGCAGCCATCTATCGCTATTGGGACGCCACCCCGTGTGTTGAATTTGGTTTGCAAATGGCTGAGCAATCGCTTGAAGTGGACTTGCGACAAGAGACTGATTTTTTGCAGAAGTACGACGCGATTTACAAACGCGTCAGTCAAGAAATTGATTTGAATAACAACACCTTGTCGCTGATGGTTCGCGTGTGTTTGCAAAACAACGGGCAGTTTTCCAACACAAAACGGAAATACTTTTTAGCCAAAGGTAACAGTGACGTGGCGATGAATGTGGTCGAGAAAATTGCCTTGGAGGTGATTAAGGGTGATGCTGCGACATGATTGCCGAGATGTTCAAGGCCAAGTCGCCGACTCGGGGGTGCCTCGCCTGAACTTGACACTTTTATCAATTTTTACCCCAAGCCCGGCCAGCCAACCGCAAGAGCGAATCCTTTTAGGTGGTCGAGTTCAATAAGGTTGCCCGGTACTTTCTGAGGGTGTTCGCGCTGCTCCGGGTTTAGCGAAACTGGCGGCCAGATCGGTTGCCGCACGTACCAGCAAAGTGGTGTCTACGCCAACAGCCACATAAAGCGCACCGGCGTCGATGTAGGACTGGGCCAGTTTTTTGTCGGCCATCAAAATTCCAGCAGCTTTACCCGCTCGGCGAACCGTGGCAATGCCCTCCAGTAAAGCCTTCTGAACTTCAGGATGTCCAGGCTGCCCCCTGTAACCCATTGAAGACGAAAGATCGGCCGGCCCAAAAAACACACCGTCAACGCCAGGCGTGGCCGCGATGGCCTCTAGGTTTTTCATGGCGAGCGGGGTTTCTGCCTGTACCAGCAAGCACATCTCGTCATTGGCAAGATTCAAGTAGTTCTCAACCTGGTTCCAGCGCGATGCGCGGGCCAGCGCAGCGCCCATGCCACGTATGCCCTCGGGTGCGTAGCGCATGGCGCGCACCATCAGGGCGGCTTGCTCGGGGGTGTCGATCATAGGAATCAGCAAGGTCTGCGCACCAATATCCAGGTACTGCTTCACCAAGGCCACATCGCCTTGAACGGCACGCACGACGGGATGAACCGGATAAGGCGCCACTGCACGCAATTGTTCGAGAATGGACCGCACATCATTGGGTGCATGTTCACCATCCAGCAACAGCCAGTCGAATCCGCAGCCCGCCAGGGCTTCCGCGGCATTGGCGTCTGCCAGACCGACCCACAAGCCGATTTGTAGCTGACCCGCACGCAGTGCATTGCGGAAATGATTGCTTGGTATTTGCATGAGAACTTCTTTCTTATTGGGGGTAAAGGCCGCGGGTCTGGGCCATCAGTCGGGTCAAACCCAACAATGCATCGGTATGCGGGGTGGGCAAGCCCAGATGCTGGGCGACTTCACGCACGCTACTTAGCAGGGCATCAAGTTCAATAGTTCGTCCTGCCTCGACATCCTGCAGCATGGAGGTCTTGAAGGCCCCGAGCTTGGCCGTCACGACGTGGCGATCTTCGGGCGTTTGGTCAATGGGGCAACCTATACAGATTCCTACGGCCTGCGCCTCCAGCATCACGGCACTGACAAATGACCGCGTTAACGGATCCGCAAGAATCAGGTCACATGTAGCGCCGGTCAACGCCGAGACCGGGTTCATGGTCATATTGCCCCAAAGCTTGTACCAAATGTCGTACTGAATTCGCTCAGACACGGTAGCCGCGAAGCCGGCCTCACCCAGCAGTTGGGATAGCGCCTGGACACGGGCACTTGTGCCGCCACGAGGCTCGCCGATGATGAGTCCGTTGCCGCTGCGGTGCTGTACCTGTGCGGGTGCCGTCGTGGCGCAGCTCATGTGCACCACGCTGCCAATGACTTGGTGTGCAGGAATGGCCGCCGCGATATGACCGCAGGGGTCCACGCTTTGCAGGGCGAGTCCTTCGCAGGCGCCTCCCAGGCCGTTAAAAAACCACCAGGGCAGCCCGTTCATCGCGATCATGGCCATGCCGTCGGGTGCCAGCAAGGAGCGTACTTTGGGTGCCACTTCGGCAAGCGCCGGGCCCTTGACTGCGACGATGACCAGGTCTTGCAAGCCGAGGTCGGCGGGGTCTTCGCTGGCACGCAAGGCAACGGTTCTGCTGCCTTGTGCGTCCGTCATGCTCAGGCCACCCTGTTGCAATGCAATCAGGGTCGCTCCACGGGCCAAAACGCTTAGTTGCACGCTAGGCACGGCCGCCAGGCGGCTTGCCAATACGCCGCCGATCGCGCCAGCCCCTACGATGGCTACGCGCACAGGATGCTGTAGGAAAGTCACGCTGCGTAACCGGGGCTGATGCGGTCAATCATGCGTTGCATGGCCGCGAATGAATCTTCACCCGCACCGAATTTGGGGTTGAAGTTGAGTGAATCGCGAACGCACTTTTCCAGCACGGGGACCGGTATCGGGCGCAAGGCGCCCATGGCTTGGGAGGCCACTTGCACTTCGCAGGCCCTCTGAACCAACCACATCAGATTGAACGCCTGAGCCAGACTGCGACCCATCACGACAGGTCCGTGGTTGCGCAGCAGCAGCACGGGTTTGTTGCCAGCGCTGGCCAAAATACGGGCGCCCTCATCGCGGTGCACCGTGATGCCCTCAAAATCGTGGTACGCCACTTGGCCCCAAAGTTGGGCCGCATAGAAGTTGGTGAACGACATGCCCTCTTCCTGGCAGCACACCGCCAGGGTCGGTGTGGTGTGCACATGCATGACGCAATGGGCGTCTGGCACGGTCGCATGTATAGCGCCATGAAAGGTGAACCCAGCCGGGTTGATCGGCCAGTCTGAGTGACCAACGATGTTGCCTTCAATATCCACTTTTACCAGGTTCGACGCGGTCACTTCACTGTAGTGGAGGCCGAAAGGATTGAGCAGGAAGTGATGCTCCGGACCGGGCACTCGAACGGAAATGTGGTTGTAAATCAGCTCTTCCCAGCCGAGATGGGCAAAGATGCGGTAGGTGGCCGCGAGCTTGACGCGGGTCTCCCACTCTTCAGGGCTGAAACGATCGGGGCGATTAAATGCAGATGTCATGTCATTGATTCCAAAAGGTGGGGTAAGCGCTCAAACAAAGCGGAAGGAAATGCTTCCCAACGGTCCGTAATCGGCGTGGAAGGTATCGCCCTGAACGGCGGGTGTCGGGCGTGTGAAAGAGCCTGACAACACAATGTCGCCGGCGTGCAGCTGTTCACCATAAGGAGCGATCTTGTTGGCCAGCCAAGCGACGCCCGTGGCGGGGTGGTTCAACACGCCAGCGGCCAGACCGGTTTCTTCGATCACGCCGTTCTTGTGAAGCAGGGCACCAACCCAGCGCAGGTCCACGTCAAGGGGTCTCACCGGACGTCCCCCCAGCACAATACCGGCGTTGGCTGCAAAGTCAGAAATGGTGTCAAACACCTTGCGCATAGCTTTGGTGTCACGGTCGAACTGTTCGATGCGTGAATCAATAATTTCAATCGCCGGGGTGACGTAGTCGGTGGCTGAGAGCACATCAAACAAGGTCATGTTGGGCCCCTTCAGGTCTTTGCCCAAGACAAAGGCCAACTCCACCTCAACCCGTGGAGCAATGAATTTCGAAAAAGGAATGTCGGTGCCGGTCTCAAAAAACATGTCATCCATCAGTGGCGCGTAATCGGGCTCTGTGATCTGGCTGGACAACTGCATGGCACGCGATGTCAGACCAATCTTGCGTCCTTTGATGGTGCGGCCATCGGCCAACTCAAGCTTGACCCATTCGCGCTGGATGGCATAGCCATCTTCAATCGTCATCTCCGGGTATTGTTTGGAAAAGTGCCGCAATGGTGTACGGGACTTGCGCGCCTCATACAGCTGGCGTGCCAGAGAGGTGATGGTGTCTTGGTTGAGCATGGTCATGGTTTGTTCAGGTTGTTGAACAGCGGGTGCAGGTTGCTGTACTTGGCATCGAATACTTCCTGACCCTCGTCTATTTGCAGCGTGATGCCGATGTGGCGCTGTGCGAACAAGGTCTGGAAGTGCGTTTGGGTGGTCAAGAGCAACGCGTCTCCCACGTTTTTGTGGACAGTGGCGGAGCGACCCCTGCCCATACGCAGGTTGAGGTACACAAAAGCGTAGTCACCGGCATCTCCTGATGCTGCACCGGTGTGGGTATGGGCTGCCCGACCCGCCGCGCCACCGTCCGCGACGGCGTGGTGGGCCGCGGGGAAGGCCAGCACGCGAATCCCCCCCTTTGGAAAGACGGGTTTGCTTTCTTCGTCCACGATCGACAACATGGTGTCTGCCAGCGTGCGGCAAAGGGCCGTCATGTCTGTTTCCCGGTCCAGGTTGGCGGTGTAATAAATCACAAGATGTGGCATGTCGGGCTCTGGTTCATAGACGGCTTGACACGGGCGTATAGCCTTGCGCAGCGCTAGCCACGGCGGCGGGGATTGCAGCGCCGCTTTGCGGTGTCACCGGAAAGATGGCGTTGATCTGGCCTGTACCCGAAGCACCAAAATACGGCGTCACCACGTCTGCTTTGCCGTCGTATTCAGACCAACCCAGGGCGCCCATCAGCATGGCGGTGTCGTGCATGAAGCCTTCGCCGTGGCCTTTGGACGCGTACTCCGGCAGCATTTCGCAGAAGTCCTTCCACTGCGCGTTTTTCCACATCTCGACCACAGCATGGTCCAGCGTCTCCAGGAAGGGGCTCCAGATCTTGTGCGCGAACTCCGGGGCCAATCCGTTCTGGGCAAAACGGTGGCTCAGGCTGCCACTGGCCAAAAAGGCCACGGTGCCGTCGTAATGATCTTCCACAGCTTTGCGCATGGCCCAACCCAAGCGCGCACTGTCGTTGAGATAGTGAACCATGCAAAGAGCAGACACCGACACCACCTTGAAATGCTGGTCGGGGTTCATGTAGCGTAAGGGCACCAAGGTGCCGTATTCCGGGTTCAGCGAAGTGGCGGGGTGCGCCAGTGTCTCCACGCCAAAATCGTTGCAGGCCTTGGCCAGAATCATGCCCAACTCGGAATTGCCCGGGCTCTCGAAGGGCATGTCGGTGATGAAGTGGGGCAGCTCATTGCTGGTGTAAACACCTTTGAAGTGCGGAGCGCAGTTGATGTGGTAGTTGGCGTTGACCAACCAGTGCGTGTCGAACACCACCAGGGTGTCCACACCCAATTCGCGGCATCGGCGGGCAATTTCCTTGTGGCCATCGATGGCGGCTTTTCGGGTGTCCTTGCGTGGACCTTCGAATTCGCTCAGGTACATCGAGGGGACATGTGTGATCTTGGCTGCGAGGGCTAGTTTTCCCATGGTGATAGTTCCTGTGTAGTTGTTTTTTTGTGAATCAAACACCCCAATGGGGAATGTGGTGTGAGCCCATGGAAACCGACACGTTCTTGGGTTCGCAAAACACCTCGTAGCTCCAGGTGCCACCTTCGCGACCGGTACCGCTGGCCTTGGTTCCGCCAAAGGGCTGGCGCAGGTCGCGCACGTTTTGGCTATTGACAAAGCACATGCCAGCCTCAATGCGGGCGGCCACACGGTGCGCCTTGCCGATGTTCTCGGTCCAGACATAGCTGGAGAGGCCATATTGAATGTCGTTGGCCAGCTCAATGGCATGGGCTTCGTCCTTGAACGGAATCAGGCAGGCCACCGGACCAAAGATTTCTTCCTGGGCAATACGCATGCGGTTGTCCACATCGGCGAATACGGTGGGCCACACAAAATTGCCCTTCGCCACATGGGCCGGCAAGGCGGGCGCGTAGCTGGGACGATCCAGGCCGCCACATAAAAGGGTGGCGCCTTCCTTGGGGCCCAGCTCGATGTAGCTGCGCACCTTGGCCAGATGCCCTTGCGAAATCATAGGGCCAACGAGGGTGTTCTCATCCATCGGATCGCCTACGGCGATGCGTTTGGCTCGCTCTGCAAATTTGGTCGCGAAATCGGCGTAAATGCTTTGCTGCACCAGAATCCGGCTGCCGGCGGTGCAGCGTTCGCCGTTGTTGCTGAAGATCATGAAAATGGCGGCATCCAAAGCGCGGTCCAGGTCGGCATCTTCAAAGATCACGAAGGGACTTTTGCCACCGAGTTCCATGCTGAATTTTTTGAGGCCTGCTGCTTTGACGATGCGGTTGCCGGTGGCGGTTGAGCCGGTGAAACTGATAGCACGCACATCGGGGTGGGACACCAAGGGTTCGCCCGCAGCCTGACCATAGCCGTGAACAATATTCAACACGCCTGCGGGGATGCCCGCCTCCAAGGCCAGTTCGCCCAGACGGGTTGCCGTCATGGGCGACAACTCGCTCATCTTCAGGACGGCGGTGTTGCCAAAAGCCAGGCACGGCGCAACCTTCCAGGTGGCCGTCATGAACGGCACGTTCCACGGGCTGATCAGCGCACACACGCCCACCGGGTGAAACAGCGTGTAGTTCAGGTGTGTGGGTGTGGGGTAGGTGTGCCCGTCCACGCGGGTGCACATCTCCGCAAAGTAGTGAAAGTTGTCAGCTGCACGCGGCACCAGTTGCTTGCCGGTTTGGGAGATGGTCTGGCCACAGTCCCTGGTTTCTGTTTCGGCAATTTCTGGCACATGTTGGGTGATCAAGTCGCCAAGTTTTCGCATGAGTTTGGCGCGCTCCGTGGCGGGTGTGTTGGCCCACGCGGGAAACGCTGCTTTGGCTGCCGCCACTGCAGCGTTGACGTCGGCCTCACTGCCCGCAGCCACCTCGGCCAGAACTTCTTGGGTCGCTGGATTGAGGGTTTCGAAATAGTCAGTACCGGCAACAGACTGGCCGTTGATCAGATGTTCGATGCGCATGGTGTTCTCTTTTTTAAATGCTGGTGTTAGCGGCCAAAGATGGCGTCGCCCACAATGGTGTTGACCAAGCGGCCAATACCGTCTATTTCGGTGACGACCTCGTCACCCACATTGACATTCACCACGCCTTCCGGCGTGCCGGTGAGGATGACGTCACCTGCGCGCAGTGTCATGAAACTGCTCAGGTATTCAATCAAGGCTGGTATGTCGTTGACCATGTTGGCCGTAGTCCCCTGCTGTTTGACCTCGCCATTGACCAGCGTGCGCAAAGTCAGCTGATGGGGCTCAGGCACGTCCACAGCATCCACGAACCACGGGCCGAGCACCGTCCCGGCGTCGCGATTCTTGACGCGCAGGTTGGGCCGGTACCAGTTCTCCAGGTAGTCGCGGATGGCATAGTCGTTGCAAACCGTATAGCCCGCCACATGCTGCATGGCTTGTTCCCGTGTGACCTTGTGCGCGGTCTTTCCAATGACCACGGCTAGCTCGCATTCGTAATGCATGAAGGTGACGTCTTGCGGGCGGCGCGTTTGGCCGCGGTGACCGATCAGTGAGCCAGGTCCTTTCAGGAAAGCCAGCGGTTCATCCGCAGCACTTACTGTGAGCTCTTTTGAGAGCTCCTTCAGGTGGTCGGCATAGTTCAGGCCGAGTGCAATGATGGTGCCGACCTCAAAGGGCGGTAGCCACACCACGGCGTCTTCGGCCACGATGCGTCCGTCCGCCAGACGCAGTTGGTCTCCATGGGGCGTGGCCTGGTGAATGGCGCCGGCATAGGCAACGCGAGCGGTCTTCATGTGGCTTGTCCTTCACTGACAAAATGGTTAACTAGCGCCCCAATCCCTTCAATCACGATGCGGGACTGTTGTCCAGCCCGTACCCGTGGCGCATGGGCAGAAACACCCAGCATCAGCACATCACCGGGGCAGAGGGTCATGAATTCAGTGGCGTCTGCCAGCAGGCGAGCGACGTTCCTGAAACGCTCCCCCGTCGTGGTCTGTTGCTTCAATTCATCATCAACAAATATTTGCACCACAAGGTCGTCCGGGTTCGCGATCGCATCAGATGACACGACCTGCGGCCCTAGGGGACAAAATCCGTCACGGTCTTTGAACCGGATGGAGGGACGATAAAACACATCGTGCACAACGCTGATGTCGTTGACGATGGTGTACCCAGCCACAAATTGCAAGGCCTGCTCAGCCGATACACGGCAGGCTGTTTTACCGATCACGATACCTAGCGCAGCCCCGATCTCAAGCTCGGGTGCATCGGTGGGCACTGCAATGCGGTCGCCGCTGCCAGCCAAGGTGTTGCGAGGCTTCAGGTACAGCACGGGGGCTCGCGGTGCAGTCTTGTAGGGCGCCGCATTGACCGCGTCACCCAGGGCTTGCAGGGCCGGTTCGTGGTTGAGCAAAGTACCGTACACCACACCAGACAATCGGTAGGGTGCGACATCGAATTCCAATAAGGCGGGCATTGGGGTCACCATCGTTCCAATTACTTATTAACAAGTGAATGAATTCTATTCGTTAACATGTGAATGTGTGACTGCTTACTTTGAACATTTCTTAAGTGTTTACCCGCGTCAACGCCCCTAAGCATTCATCCCGATAAAGACGTCCACCATGCCGACACCGAACGATAGCCTGAAACATCGCAACTTGCCCTTGCTCCTTTTGCAGGCGCGCGAGAGCGTGTTTGCAAAATTTCGGCCCATCCTGAATGATGCGGGCGTGACCGAACAGCAGTGGCGGGTGATCCGGGCACTTCTGGAATATGGCCCTATGGAGCCACGGCAAATAAGTAATATCTGTTGCTTGGCCAAGCCGAGCCTGACGGGCATCTTGGCGCGCATGGACGAGTTAGGACTGGTCCTGCGTGAACGATTCCAAAATGATCAGCGACGAGTCCTCATATCGGTCAGCGACAAGGGCGCCGATCTCGCAGAGCAGTTGGCGCCTCGAATTGAAGCCACTTATGCCGAGCTTGAGAACTTGATCGGCCACGCCTTTGCGCGTGACCTCTACCAAGTATTGGACCTGCTGATGGAGAAAGTAGGTCAACCGGCAGCGAACTCGCAATAGTCTTACTTGACCGATTGCTCGCGCAACTTAAACCGCTGAATCTTGCCCGTTGCCGTTTTGGGCAAGTCAGTCACAAACTCAATGTGTCGCGGGTATTTAAAAGGCGCCAGGCGCTCTTTCACAAAGGCTTTCAGGTCTGCCTCGGTCGCTTCTGTGCCCGGTTTGAGCACCACAAAGGCTTTGGTCTTGGTCAGGCCTTGTTCATCGTTGACGCCAATTACGGCAGCCTCCAACACGGCGGGGTGCTGTACCAAGGTAGATTCGACCTCAAAGGGTGATACATAGATGCCGCTGACTTTGAGCATGTCGTCGCTGCGTCCGCCGTAGGTGTAGGTGCCGTCGGCGTTGCGCACATATTTGTCGCCGCTCTTGGTCCAGTCGCCCAAAAAGGTTTCGCGTGATTTTTCGCGGTTGCCCCAGTACATGACGGCTGCGCTTGGGCCGCGCACATACAGGTCGCCCAGCTCGCCCTCGGGCACGGCCCGCTGGTCTTCGTCGCGCAGTTCTATGTCATAGCCGGGCACGGGGTAGCCGGTGGTGCCGTAGCGCACTTGGCCGGGCCGGTTGGAGAGGTAAACGTGCAACATTTCAGTGGAGCCAATGCCGTCCACAATTTCCACACCGAAGTGCGCGGTAAACCGCTCGCCCAATTCACTGGGCAAGGCCTCGCCCGCGCTGGACACCAACCGCAGCTGGGTGTCTTTTTTGGCGGGGAGTGCAGGCGAAGCAAGCATGCCGGCAAAGCCTGTGGGGGCGCCGAAGAAAACCGTGGGCTTGACGCCGCCCACCTCGCCGATCCAGCGTTTAAAGGTGGCATCCGGTGTGGGCCGCTCGGCCATCAAAATCGTGGTGGCCCCCACGCTTAAGGGAAAGCTCAGGGCATTGCCCAAACCATAAGCAAAGAAGAGCTTGGCCGCCGAGAAGCAGACATCCCGCTCGGTCAGGCCCAGCACTGGGGTGCCGTAAAGCTCAGCCGTCCAGTAGGCGTTGGCGTGGGTGTGTAGCGCGCCCTTGGGTCGCCCGGTGGAGCCCGAGGAGTAGAGCCAAAAACCGGGGTCATCAGGGCGTGTGGGGGTAGCCTCATTGAGAGGGGCGTGCTGGGCCAGCAGCGCCTCCATGGCCAGGGCGCCTGCAGGTAGTTCCGCTGGCGGGTTGGAGACGATGACGTGCTTGACTTCGTGGCCACCTTGGTCCAGCGCGGCTTGCAGCGTGGGCAGCAAGGCGCCGGAAACCAACACCGCTTGCGCGCGGCTGTTTTGCAGCATGTAGGCGTAGTCGTCGGCGGTCAGCAAAGTGTTCACCGCCACGGGCACGATCCCCGCGTACAAAGCACCCAAAAAACTCACCGGCCAGTCGCAGCAGTCGTGCATCAAAAGCAGCACGCGTTCTTCCCGGCGCACGCCCAAGGCCAACAAAGCGGCGGCCATGCGGCGAATGCGCTGCTCAAGCTCACCAAAACTCAAGGCGCCTTGGTCATCAATGAACGCGGCTTTTGCGGCGCGCCCGCTGTTGCGGGTGATCAGGTGTTGCGCAAAATTAAAGTGCGCACCAAGCTGGGGGACTGATTCTGGGTGGTTCATGGGAGGTCTCTTCGGGTCCGTTTTATTTACATCGCTTGCAGCACGCTGGTGCTGGCCTGCACCGCACAACGGCGGTGGTAGAAGCCCAGCGCCCTCAGGCCGCCCAGTTCTTCGCCACCACCAGCACGGCCAGGACCGCCGTGCAGCGACTGGGGCATGACATTGCCGTGGCCGGTGTGCAACTGCGCCACATCGGGTGAGATGACATGCACGCGCCCGTGGCTGTCGGCCAATTCCAGCGCCATGGCGGCCAGTGCAGCGGGGTCGCTGCCATAAAGCGAGGTCACGAGTGAGCCTTGCCCGCGACGTACCAGCGCCAGCGCATGGGCAGCGTCGCGGTAAGGGAGCAAGGTGGCTACGGGGCCAAACACTTCGGTGTCATGCACGCGGTCAGCGCTGTCGCTGCCCTGCGCATCGCGGGTACCCAGCAAAGTGGGACCGACGCAGCAGGCTACCGTCGCATCAGCGTCCAGCAGCGCCACGCTAGCGCCATCAAACAGGGTTTCAGTTTGGTGCTGCAGGTGCGCAATGCCTTGGCGCACACTACTCAGTTGTTCACGGTTCACCAAAGCGCCCATGCGCACGGATTCGTTGCGCGGGTTGCCTACGGTGGTTTTAGCCAGCCGCGCAGACAAGGCTGCAGCGGTGGCGCTGTACGCCGCCTCGGGCACAAAAATGCGCCGGATGGCGGTGCATTTTTGGCCAGATTTGACGGTTATTTCACGCGCCACTTCTTTAATCAGCAGCTCGAACGCCTCGGTACCGGGCGCTGCGTCGGGCAGCAGCACGGCGGAGTTCAGGCTGTCGGCCTCGATGTTGACGCGCACCGAGCGCTGGGTGATGGCCGGGTGCGAGCGAATCACGGCGGCGGTTTCGGCCGAGCCTGTGAAAGACATCACGTCAAAGGGCTGCAAGGCGTCCATCAAACCTGCGGAACTGCCGCACACGATGGACAAAGCGCCGGGCGGGAAAATACCGGCGTCCACCACGTCTTTGACCATGCGCTGGGTCAGCCAGGCCGTGGCGGTGGCGGGCTTAACGATGACAGGCACGCCTGAGAGCAAGGCGGGCGCGGCTTTTTCCCACAAGCCCCAGGACGGGAAATTGAAGGCATTGATAAACAGCGCCACACCACGCGTGGGCACTTGCACATGCTGTGATTGAAACAAGGGGTCTTTGCCCAAGCGCGCCGCTTCGCCGTCTTGCATGTGGCGACGCTCACCCAAGGTTTCGCCCAGCTTGGCGTAGGTGGAGAGTGTGAAGATGCCGCCGTCAACGTCTACTGCCGTGTCGTTTTTAACCGTGCCGCTGTTCGCAGTGGCGATCTCATAGTAGGCATCGCGGTTGGCTTGCAGTACTTTCACAGCGGCGGCCAGCAGGGCGGCGCGTTGGGCGTAGGTCAACGCGCGCAAGGCTGCACCGCCCTCGTTGCGGGCAAAAGCGAAGCCTGCCTCCAGGTCAAGGCCGGTGGCATCCACACGGGCCAGCTCGGTCCCCAACACGGGGTCGAGCAAGGGGGTGCCAGCGCCTGTGCCGTCCTGCCAAGTGCCGCTGATGTAGTTTGAAAGAAGTGGTGTCATGGGTCGTGGCGCTTGGTTAATAGTGGGGGCCAAAGTTGGCGGGATTGAAAGGAAGTGCACCTCAAAGGCGCCCAAAGGAGCAACATTTTTCTTGCACTTCCTCGCAATATGAATTATTGTGCAGGCTAGAACGATAAAGTTTCAACCACACCATGTCAAGCACTATATTGCATATTTCAGGGTTATCCCCTAGTTCTCAAGAAGAAGAGTCTCTGCCATTACCTGTCATCGGCCAACTCGGTTCAAGCGCCACCATCGATGAAAGAAACCCCTATTTAGCCACTTTGGGTGACCGCGTGCGGGCCTTGCGTTCACGCCGTGGCATGACGCGAAAGGCGCTGGCCCTGCACGCCAATATTTCAGAGCGGCACCTGGCCAACCTGGAATATGGCGTGGGCAACGCGTCCATTCTGGTTCTGGTTCAGGTAGCAGGCGCCTTGCAGTGCCCCTTGGGGGAGCTCATTGGCGACATCACCACGTCATCCCCTGAGTGGTTGCTGATTCGGGAACTGCTGGAGCAACGCGACGAGGCTACCCTGCAGCGGGTGCGCGTGTCCATTGGTGAAATGCTGGGCACGGGCGGCGGCAATGCGACTATCAGCACCCGCATTGCCTTGGTGGGTTTGCGCGGGGCAGGCAAATCCACCTTGGGGCAAATGCTGGCGCAAGACCTGGACTATCCCTTTATTGAGTTGAGCCGTGAAATTGAGAAATTTGCAGGCTGCAGTGTGGCGGAAATCCAGGCCTTGTACGGCATCAACGCCTACCGCCGCTACGAGCGGCGTGCGCTGGAGGAGACGATTCAGATATACCCCGAGGTCGTCATTGCCACGCCGGGCGGACTGGTGTCCGATGTGGCGACGTTTAACCAGTTGCTCACGCACTGCACCACGGTTTGGTTGCAGGCCGACCCCGAGGACCACATGAAGCGCGTCACCGCGCAGGGAGATTTACGCCCCATGGCCGCCAGCCGCGAGGCGATGGAAGACCTGAAAGGGATTTTGTCGGGACGCGCGGCGTTCTATTCCAAGGCGCAACTCAGGGTGGACACCAGTGGCCAATCGCTGGATGACACTTACCTGCTCTTGCGGGATCAGGTGCGTCAAACCTTGCAATTGACAACGGTCAATTAATTTATTTTCTATAAATAGCTAAAAAGCACTTTACTTCATGTTGCAACATGCACTATCATGCGTGTACTGAATTTAGCCTGAGTGCTTTTGTACATTCTTATTAGGAGACGACCCCGTGAGCCATCCAACCCGTGTTGAATACCAAACTGATCCTTCCCAGTACAAGCACTGGAAACTGAGCTTTGAGGGCCCGGTAGCCACCTTGAAGGCGGATTTTGATGAAAACGGTGGCTTACGCCCAGGCTACAAACTCAAGCTCAACAGCTACGACTTGGGCGTTGATATTGAACTCAACGATGCGGTGTCACGCATTCGCTTTGAGCACCCTGAAGTGCGCACCGTGGTGGTGACCAGCGCCAAGGAAAAAGTGTTTTGCTCAGGCGCCAACATCTTCATGCTGGGCGTTAGCAGTCACGCCTGGAAAGTGAATTTTTGCAAATTCACCAATGAGACCCGCAACGGTTTGGAAGACTCTTCCAAGCACAGCGGACTCAAATTCCTCGCTGCCGTGAATGGCGCGTGCGCTGGTGGCGGCTACGAGTTGGCGCTGGCTTGCGACGAAATCATTTTGGTCGACGACCGCGCCAGCGCGGTGAGCTTGCCCGAAGTGCCTTTGCTCGGCGTCTTGCCAGGTACCGGCGGCCTGACCCGCGTGACCGACAAGCGCCATGTGCGCCACGACTTGGCCGATATTTTTTGCACCAGCGTTGAAGGTGTTCGCGGCCAAAAAGCCGTGGACTGGCGCCTGGTGGATGCCGTGGCCAAGACTTCGGTCTTTGCCGAAAAAGTTCAAGAACGTGCCTTGGAGTTGGCTGCCAAAAGCGACCGCCCCGCCAATGGCAAAGGCGTGGTGTTGACCCCACTGAACCGCACGCTGGAAGCCGATGCCCTGCGTTACCAGCACCTCACGGTTGAGATTGACCGCACCCGCCGCGTGGCCACCTTTACGGTGAAGGCCCCTACCGGCGCGCAACCCACTGACGTGGCAGGCATTGAGGCCGCCGGGGTGAATTGGTTCCCCTTGGCGATGGCGCGTGAACTGGAAGACGCTATTTTGTGCATGCGCACCAATGAGCTCGATATCGGTACTTGGCTGATCAAGACCGAAGGCGACTCGGCCGCAGTGATGGCGATGGACGCCACACTGATGGCGAATCAAAACCATTGGCTGGTGCGTGAAACCACAGGCTTGCTGCGTCGCACTTTCAGCCGCCTCGATGTCTCGTCACGCAGTTTGTTTGCGTTGATTGAACCCGGCTCCTGCTTTGTGGGCACATTTTTGGAACTGGCCTTGGCTTGTGACCGCAGCTACCACCTGGCCCTGCCTGATGACGAAGTGCGCACCCCAAAAATCATGGTGGGCGAGACCAACTTTGGTTTGTACCCCATGGCCACGGACCAAAGCCGCCTGGGTCGCCGCTTTTATGACGAGCAACCCGCGCTAGATGCCGTGCGCGCCCAAGCGGGCAAGCCACTTGATGCCGATGCCGCGTTTGCGGTGGGGCTGGTCACGGCCAACCCGGACGACATCGACTGGGATGATGAAGTGCGCATTGCCATCGAAGAGCGCGTGTCCATGTCGCCAGATGCCCTCACCGGCCTGGAAGCCAACCTGCGCTTTAACAGTCAGGAAAATATGGCTACCCGTATTTTTGGCCGTCTCACCGCTTGGCAAAACTGGATCTTCCAGCGCCCCAACGCAGTGGGTGAAAAAGGTGCTTTGAAGGTGTATGGCAAAGGCGAAAAAGTGGCCTTTGACTGGAACCGGGTTTAAATTTAATTCAAGTTGTGCAGCGCGAATCTGGGTGGCGCGCTGCAACCTTATCTCTTCCCACCGACTCAGATAAGTTACGGAGAACGTCATGAACGGCATCAATTACAGCGAAAAAATCCCTAATAACGTCAACTTGAGCGAAGACCGCACCTTGCAGCGCGCGCTTGAGCAATGGCAGCCCAACTTCATCAACTGGTGGGACGACGTCGGCCCGGTTGGCTCTACCGACATGGATGTGTATTTGCGCACAGCCGTCAGCGTGGACCCTCAGGGTTGGGCGCAGTTTGGCCACGTCAAAATGCGTGACTACCGCTGGGGCATTTTCCTGAACCCAGGCGAGAGCGACCGCACCATTCATTTTGGTGACCACAAAGGCGAAAAAGTCTGGCAAGACGTGCCTGGCGAACACCGCGCCAACCTGCGCCGCATCATCGTGACGCAGGGCGACACCGAGCCCGCATCGGTCGAGCAGCAGCGCCATTTGGGCCTGACCGCGCCCAGCATGTACGACCTGCGCAACCTGTTCCAAATCAACGTGGAAGAAGGTCGCCATCTGTGGGCCATGGTTTACCTCTTGCATAAGCACTTTGGCCGTGACGGCCGTGAAGAAGCCGAAGGCCTGTTGGAGCGTCGCAGCGGTGATGCCAACAACCCCCGCATCTTGGGCGCCTTCAACGAAGCCACGCCTGATTGGTTGAGCTTCTTCATGTTTACCTACTTCACCGACCGCGACGGCAAATACCAGTTGTGTGCCTTGGCCGAGAGTGCGTTTGACCCGCTGGCCCGCACCACCAAGTTCATGCTGACCGAGGAGGCGCACCACATGTTTGTGGGTGAGTCCGGTATTTCCCGCGTGATCACGCGCACCGCCAAAGCCATGAACGACCTGAAAACGGACGACGTGGGCAAGCTGCGTGCTGCAGGCGTGATTGACCTGCCCACTATTCAGCGCTACATCAACTTCCACTTCAGCGTCACCATTGACCTGTTTGGCGCTGATGAGTCGAGCAATGCCGCCACCTTCTACAGCACTGGCTTGAAAGGCCGCTACGAAGAAGGCAAGCGTGAAGACGACCATGTGCTCAAAGGCCAGACCTACAAAGTGCTCGAAGCCCGTGATGGCCAGTTGGTTGAGAAAGAAGTCCCGATGCTCAACGCACTCAACGAAGTGCTGCGCGACGACTACATCAAAGACTCCGTGGGTGGTGTCGAGCGTTGGAACAAAGTGCTGGCCAAGGCTGGTATTGGTACCCGCCTGAGCGTGCCGCACAAAGCCTTCCACCGCAATATTGGCGCCCTCTCAAAAGTCAAAGTTTCGCCAGAAGGTCAAGTGGTGTCTGAAGGCGAATGGGGCATGATGGTCAACCAATGGTTGCCTACCAACGAAGACCGCGCCTACGTGGCCAGCCTCATGGGCCGCGTGGTAGAGCCGGGCAAGTTTGCCAACTGGATCGCGCCACCTGTGATGGGCATCAACCGCCAGGGCGTAGATTTTGAGTACGTCCGCTTCAATTGATCTGGCGCTAGACTAGCCAATAATACAGGGGGCTACTCAGCCCCCTTTTTCAATACAAAGATACCCCCGGAGCGCGTGCCATGGACCTGACTCAAGCCAATGTGATCAAGCAGCACTTGATTG
This sequence comes from Comamonadaceae bacterium, assembly GCA_947372745.1. Classification (GTDB taxonomy): domain Bacteria; phylum Pseudomonadota; class Gammaproteobacteria; order Burkholderiales; family Burkholderiaceae_C; genus Rhodoferax. The sequence goes on from CANBUY010000002.1 coordinate 92,814, forward strand.
ACCCCGAAATCTGTATTCGCTGCAACACCTGCGAGGCCATTTGTCCCGTGGCCGCCATCACCCACAACGACCTCAACTACGTGGTGGACGCCGAGAAGTGCAATTTGTGCATGGCGTGTATTTCTCCTTGCCCGACCGGCTCCATCGACAACTGGCGTGTGATGCCGCGCATCAAAGCCTACACCCCCGCCGAGCAACTCACCTGGGAAGAACTGCCCGCTGAGTTAAGCCCTGCCGAACTGGAAGATGCAGGTGTTGGCGCGCAAGAGGTGGCCCATGCCGAACTCGCGGCTGCCGACGCCCCGGCGCTCAGCGCGGGCGAGGCTGGCCTCAACAGCGCCCGGTTTGGTGCGACCCTGCCCCCGTGGTCGGCGGCTCATGCCTACACCCAGCTTTACGGCCCCAAATCGGCTGAGAAAACCATCACCGCTACGGTGAGCGGTAATGTCCGCGTGACCGATGTTGGGCATGAGTACGACACGCACCACATCGTGCTGGACTTTGGAAATTTGCCTTTCCCGGTGCTGGAAGGTCAGTCCATTGGCATTATTCCGCCAGGTGCCGAGGCCAGTGGCCGTGCCTACCATGCCCGCCAATATTCCATTGCCAGCCCGCGCAACGGCGAACGCCCTGGGTACAACAATTTGTCGCTCACGGTCAAGCGCGTGCTGGAAAACCACCAGGGCCAGCCCGTGCGCGGCGTGGGCTCCAACTATTTGTGCGACCTCAAGGTGGGTGACAAAGTGCAGGTTGTCGGCCCGTTTGGCAACAGCTTTTTGATGCCCAACCACCCGCGCTCCAACATCGTGATGATTTGCACCGGCACCGGCAGCGCCCCCATGCGCGCCATGACCGAATGGCGCCGTCGCCTGCGGGCCACGGGCAAGTTTGAAGGCGGCAAACTCATGCTGTTTTTTGGCGCCCGCACGCAACAAGAACTCCCCTACTTTGGCCCGCTGCAAAGTTTGCCCAAAGATTTCATCGACACCAATTTTGCCTACTCACGCACCCCCGGCCAGCCCAAGACCTATGTGCAAGATCTGCTGCGTACCCGCGCCGCCGATGTGAGTGCTCTCATGCGCGATCCCAATACCTACTTCTATGTGTGTGGTCTGAAAAGCATGGAAGAAGGCGTGGTGCTGGCGCTGCAAGATGTGGCACAACAGGCCGGGATTGATTGGGAAGTGTTGGGGGCAGCGTTGAAGAAAGAAGGACGCCTGCATTTGGAGACTTATTGAGCCGCCATTGGTCCCGGTCTAAAAAACCCACTAAAAACAGGGGCAGGCACCAGAGCCCAGTAGGTGCCTGCCTCAGGCGAGTGGGTTAGACCTCGAATTTAATCCCCTGAGCCAGCGGCAAAGTGCTGCCATAGTTAACGGTGTTGGTAGCGCGGCGCATGTAGGCTTTCCAGGCGTCCGAGCCTGATTCGCGGCCCCCGCCAGTTTCCTTTTCGCCCCCAAATGCGCCGCCAATCTCGGCCCCGCTGGTGCCAATATTGACGTTGGCTATACCGCAGTCTGAGCCGCGTGCAGATGTAAATATCTCCGCTTCGCGCAAGTCTTGGGTGAACACCGCCGACGACAATCCATGTTTGGCTGCGTTATTGAGAGAAATCGCTGCCTCAAAACTGTCATAGGGCACCACATACAAGATCGGGGCAAAGGTCTCCTCCAGCATGGGCCCACACTGGCTCGCCAACTCGACGATGGCCGGTCGAACATAAAAAGATTGCGCCTCACCTACCGATACTCGCTCTCCGAAATGTACCTGTGCGCCGGCCTCTCGCGCCTGTTCCAATGCCTTTTGCATGGCCTCAAATGCGCGCTTATCGATCAGCGGCCCCACCAATGTGCCATCGGTCAGCGGATTGCCTACCGGCAGCCGTTCAAACACAGAACGCAAAGAGGACAGCAAGGGCGCGTAGATGGTGCGTTGCACGATCAGGCGACGCAGCGAGGTGCAGCGCTGCCCGGTCGTGCCCGCCGCAGAGAACGCGGCGGCGCGCACCACCAGCGACAGATCGGCCGAAGGGCAAACGATGGCGGCATTATTGCCCCCCAGTTCCAGCAACGAACGCTTGAACTGCGTGGCGCAAGCCACATTCACGGCACGACCCATGGCGGTGGAGCCGGTCGCGCTGATGAGCTTGACCTGGGGGTTCGCCACCAGCGCCTCGCCCACGTCGCGTTCACCAACGAGTAATTCACTGACCCCATCCATCTCCAGGCCCTGCTCAGTGGCTGTTTTTAATAGCAGGCTATGCAGGGCTAGAGCGGTCAATAGTGCTTTTTCAGAGGGTTTCCAGACCAGAGTATTGCCACACACCAAGGCCAGTGCAGCATTCCAGGCAAACACGGCCATGGGGAAGTTAAAGGCCGAAATAATCCCTACCACACCCAAGGGATGCCAGGTTTCAAGCAGCTTGTGGTCCGGCCGTTCGCTGGCGATGGTCAGCCCGTACAACTGGCGTGACAGCCCCACGGCGAATTCGCAGATGTCGATTACCTCTTGCACTTCGCCTAGGCCCTCCTGAATAATCTTGCCGGTCTCGAGGGTGATGAGACGTCCCAGCGGCTCCTTGTGTCGGCGCACGGTTTCGCCAAAAGCGCGAACCAACTCGCCACGCTTGGGCGCTGGCACATTGCGCCAGCTTAGTGAGCGGCTGTGAACCCGGGCTATGGCGGCATTGACCTGCACTTCAGATGTGGTGGCCACCTGCGCAAGCAGGCTGCCGTCAATCGGGGTGCAAACGGCCAGCCCAGTCGGGCTGTCGGATAAAGGTGCGAGACCCAGGGTGAGGAAAAGGGCTTCAACTTCATTTCGGTAGGACATGGAGGACTTTCTATCGTTCAATAGTCCGGTTCCAGCGGGCGTTCCAGGCGGGACGGTTCTCGTTAATGGCATCCCAGTCCACCACCACCGCCGTTTTCATGTATTCGCCAAACTGCTTGAGTTTGAGCTTGGCGTCATCTCCGATGGCAGCCGCCTTGGGGTTGGAGGGAATCTGGTTGCCGTGCTGCAAACCGGCCGCCTGCGCATCGGCTGTCAGCAGGTATTCAGCCAGTTTTTGCGCCAGTACAGGCTCGCTGTTTTTGGCAATCACGCATTCTCCGACCATGAGCACCACCGAGCCCTCTTTGGGCTGGGCATATTCAACCGAAATACCTTTTTCCTGCAAGGAAGCCACCGAAGTGGGCGTCAGGGGTGCGATCGCAGCCTCGCCGGTTTGCAACATCTCAGACAGCTTGGCCGAACTCGGGATGTACTCCAGCACATTGGGGCCAACGGTAGTCTTCCAAGCATTGAAGCCGGGCTCCACGTTTTTGTCCGTGCCGCCCTTGATGCGGTTGAACATCAGGAAACCATGCAGTCCAAAGGTCGAGGACGACAGCGACTGAAACACCACCTTGCCCTTGAACTTGGGGTCGGCCAGATCCAGCCATGAGGTGGGCGGTGCCCAGCCTTTTTCCGTGAACATTTTTTTGTTGTAAGCCAGACCGGTCATGCCCATGGTGACGCCGGTCGCCATGTCATCCTTGAAGCGCGCGGTCGGGAACACTTCATTGAGTGCAGCGCTGGGCTTCATCTTTTCACACAAACCCATACTCACTGCACGCGCCATGACGCCATCGTCCAGAAACATCACATGCATCTGGGGCTTGTCCTTGGCCGCCTGCGCCTTGGCGAGAATGTCGGCAGAGCCACCGGGCACCACCACCACCTTGACATTGTTGGCCTTCTCGAAGGCGGGGAATACATGCTCGGTCCAGGTCTTTTCCATGGACCCGCCGTTCATGCCGATATACAGCGTCTTGGTTTGGGCACTGGCAGCACCCGCCGACAATGCCACGGCCGCTGCGGCCAGCGACAGCAGCGAACGACGCGCCGTATTGGACTTGGAACAGATGTTTTTCATGGGGAGTCTCCTTCAGGTTGGGGGTTGGTTGAACTTAACGACGGAAAACAGGGTTGGCGACTTGGGTAAATCGCGCAATGGAAAAAGCAGCAATCGGTGTGGGGGTGGAGCCCTGCTGAACCAGATCAGCCAAAACCTCGCCTACAGCTGGGCCAATTTGAAATCCGGCGCCGGCAAATCCAAAACCATGAAATAGCCCGGGCGTGGTGCTGCTGGGGCCGACCACAGGTTCGCGGTCTGGCAGATAACCTTCGGTACCGCTCCAGCTGCGAATAATATGGCCATGGCGCAAGCTGGGCAGCAGTTCCACGGTGCGCTGCAAAACCAGAGAGAGGGCTTCCCGGCTTGGGCGGGCGCGGTCGGCATCCAGTGCATAGCCCTGGGAGCCGCCAATCACGCAATTCCCACGCGGCGCCTGGCGCGCATAAATGCCGCCGCCTTCCACGCCCAGGCTCAGGTTCATGAACATGGGCAAAGGCTCGGTCACCGCCATCACCGGGTGGGAGGACACCATGGGCACGGCTTCTCCGAAGCTTGCGGCCACCGCACCAGCCCAGGCACCGGCGCAATTGAGTAAAAATTTTGAGCGTACTTGCAGGGCCGTGCCCGAGGACAGCACAAACTCCCGGCCGTCATGGAACATGTTATCCACCCGGGCTTGCTCGCGGATGTCGGCGCCCATTTCAACAGCGGCCCGGGCAAACGCGGGCGACACCAACCGGGGGTTGGCATGCCCGTCTTCGGGACAAAATGACCCGCCGACCGCGCGCGCGCCCAGCCAGGGGTAATACTGGCGCAGCTGGGCAGCACTGAGCATCTGCAAGCCCATGCCAAAGCCCCGGTTACGCTCCCGGTAGGCTTCAAGAGAAGCCAGATCCGCCTCGCTGCGGGCAATCTTGAGGTGACCCGAGCGCAAATATTCACCATCTGTGCCAATCAACTCGGGCAAACGACCCCAGATGTCGTGGGCGCGCTGGGATAAAGCCATTTGCGAAAGAGGCCGGCCCTGGCGGCGCACACCGCCGTAGTTGACGCCACTGGAGCGCGAGCCGCAGCGATCCCGCTCTAGCAAAGTCACCGAAAAGCCCATCCGACGCAAGGCCAGCGCTGCCGAGGTACCGACGATACCGCCCCCGATGATGGCCACGTCACAAACCCGTTGCTCTGTCATGAACACGCTCCGGGTACCGGTGGTTCACTCACGGTGAACGGAATCGGTTTGACCGGTGCCTGCCCGCGCAGTCGGCCCACCATGCGGACGGGCTGGCCGGTGCACTGCGCCAGAATCTCGGCTGCCGCCACACCGCACATGCGGCCCTGGCAGCGCCCCATGCCGACCCGGCTCAGTGCCTTGAGCCGGTTCAACTCAACCGTGCCCGTGGCCTGCGCCGTGCGCCGCAGGTCGCCGGCTGTAATTTCTTCGCAGCGGCAGATAACGAGTTCATCCGGTGCCTGCGCAGCCCAATGAACAGGAAAAGGAAAGGCCCGCTCCAAGCCCACGCGAAACCGCCGTGATCGCGCCAGTTTGGCATCGAGCATGAACGCCCGGGCAGTGTCTGCGGACTCAAAACTCCCCTGGGCGTCGGCCACAAGAGCCAGTGCCGCCCGCTCCCCGGCCCACTCGGCGGCATCAGCTCCCAGAGTGCCCGCGCCATCGCCCGCCAGGTAAACACCCGACACGCTGGCACGCCCAACGTCATCACGCTCAGGCAGCCAACCCCGCTGCATGTCGTCAAAATAGAAACGGCAACCCAGAATGTCGGCCAGTTGGGTCTCGGACCGCAAGCCGTAGCCGATGCCAATGGCGTCACAAGCCACCGTCTGTTCGCCACGCCCGTCGCGCCACACCACACCGCTGACCCGGGAATCGCCCAGCACCCTGACCGGTTGCACGCCACTGTGCAAGGGCACGCCATGCGCGCGCAACCAACCCACGTAATACAGGCCTTTGGCCAACACGCCAGGCTGCTGCAGCATCGCGGGCAGTGCAACAATTTGATCGGTCAGCACCGCCGTATCCAACACGCCCACCACCACAGCGCCGGCCTTGGCATACTGGTAAGCAATCAGATAAAGCAGTGGCCCCGTTCCCATCAACACCACCCGCTGGCCGATGGAACAGCCCTGAAACTTGAGGGCCACTTGCGTGCCACCCAAAGTAAAAACACCGGGGGTAGTCCAGCCGGGCAGCGGCAGCACCCGATCGGTCGCGCCCGTGGCCAGGATCAGGTGGGTATAGGCCACGGTGGATGTCTGGCCCTCGCGCAAGACATCGAGTTGCCCCCCCTCGGCGTTCCACACCAATGTGTCGGGCTGGTAATCAAGGTGCGCCAGCAGCCCGTTCATGGTGCTGTGAATCGACTCGGCACGCCCTGCGTCAAAACCGTACAGCGTCTTTTTGGAGCGTTCAAAGTTCGGTGGTGGCTGGCGGTAGATCTGGCCACCCCAGCGGCCCGATTCGTCCAGCACGGTGGGTCGCAGCCCGTGGCGCACCAGCGTCTGCGCGGCACGCACCCCAGCCGGGCCGGCACCCACAATGACCACTTGCATTGGCGCGATCATGGCGCGGGGTCCGCTGTTGTGACCAGACACATACCCGGCTCCAGAAAGGTTGAGCAAGCCCGCAGCCGCGCGCCCGACTCGGTGCTGACCCAGCAGTCCTGACACGCGCCCATCAGGCAAAAACCAGCTCGCGCCTGGCCACTGAATTCGGTGTGGCGCAGCGTGGCACTGTGCGTCAGCAGAGCGGTGAGCACCGTGTCGCCCAGCAGCGCATCGAGCGCCTGGCCATTCAGCCTGAAGCTGATGCGCTCCCGCCCTGTCTCAGCCAAGCGCGTCAAAAGACCGGGGCTACTGATGGCATTGCTCATTTGCTACCGACCAGAATTTTGTCGAGTCCATACAGCCTGTCCAGCAACACCATCACCGCTGCCGTGAAGCCGACCATCAGGGCCGAGGCGGCCGCCATCAACGGGTCAATCGACTCGGTGGCGTACATGTACATGCGCACGGGCAGGGTCACGGTCGACGGCGCGGTAATGAAGATCGACATGGTGACTTCGTCAAAACTGTTGATGAAGGCCAGCAGCCAGCCACCACTCACGCCCGGCAAGATCATCGGCAAGGTAATTCGCCAAAACACGGTCAGGTCGCTGGCCCCGAGCGACCGGGCTGCCTGCTCGCAACTCAGGTCAGCCCCGCTGGAGGCGGCCACCACCAGCCGCAAGACGTAGGGCGTCACCACCACCACATGCGCCAGCACCAGCCAGCCAAAACTGCCACTGGCCCCGGTCAGCGAAAACAGGCGCAAAAGGGCCACGCCCAGCACCAGATGCGGAATGATGAGCGGTGACAAAAACAGCGCATTGAGCGCATCGCGCCCGCCAAAGCTGTACCGCGTGATGGCCAGCCCGGCGGGCACCGCCAACAGGGTGGCCAGGGTCGCCGAGGCCAACGCCAGCCACAGGCTGTTCCAGAACGAGGTAATGAAGTCGGGATGGGCAAACACGGCCTTGAACCAGCGCAACGAAAACCGGGTGGTCGGAATGGTCAGTGTGTTTTCGGGCGTGAACGCCACGATGCACACGATCAGCAGCGGCGCCAGCATGAAGCTGATCACGAGCGCGTTGAACAGCAGGGCGACGGGACCGTTTTTTGCCATGGTCCTAGCCCATCGCTTTCTTGTAGCGGCCTTCCAGCACGCGGTTGTAGCTCAGCATCACCACCAGATTGGCCAGCAAAAGTATCAAGGCTAGCGCCGCCCCCAAGGGCCAGTTGAGCTCATGCAGGTACTCGTCATACACCACCGTGGAGACCATCTTGAGGCGCCGCCCGCCCAGCAAACCAGGGATGGCAAAGGCACTGGCGCTCAAGCCGAACACAATCAGGCTGCCGGACAAAATACCGGGCATCACCTGGGGCAGCACAATACGGCGCAACGTGGTGAAGTGCGATGCCGACAGCGACAGCGCCGCGTTCTCGACGCCAGGATCCAGCTTTTGCAAAGACGTCCAAACCGGTATCACCATGAAAGGCAGCATGACGTGCACCAAGGCAATGATGACCGCCGCCTCGGTGTAGAGAATACGCACCGGCCCCAGACCGACGACCTGCAACGCGTGGTTGACGACCCCCTGCGGCCCCAGCAACATGCTCCAGCCAAAGGCCCGCACGACCACTGACACCAGCAGCGGTGCCAGCACCACCAGCAAAAAAATGGAGCGCCACGGGTTGCCCATGCGGCTCAGCACATAGGCTTCGGGCGCGCCAATGACTAGGCAAATCAGGGTGGTGACACCGGCAATCCAGAAGGTGCGCCAGAAAATACCGTAGTAGTACTCGTCAGTGAACACCGCCACATAGTGGGCCAGCGTGAACTCATTCTTGACGCCCGTGGCGTGGTCAAACACATTGAACGACAGCACTGCCGTCAGTGCCAAGGGCACCAGCAGCAGGCAGCTAAACAGCAACACCGCCGGCGCTGACAGCGCCCAGGGCGTCGCGCTGCCAGAACGACTCATGACAGCACCCGCAACGAACGCTCTGACCAACCCAGCCCCGTACAAGCCTCCTCTTCGAGCGGCACGGCATCGCTATTCGGGCAGGCCACGGTGATCTCACCCACCGGCGTGTTCAGGTGATAGAGCCATTGGCTGCCCAGAAAAAACCGCTCGCGAACCACACCATCAAGCCAACCCTGTCCGCTGGGCACAAAGCTGATTTTTTCAGGTCGCAGGCTCAGCACCACCTCGGCGCCAGCAGTCAGGCCCGCACCATCCACCTCAACCTGCAGCGGGCCCAGATCGACCTGCGCTTGAAGCCCGGTACGGCTGACCCGACCGGGCAGCAGATTGGCCTTGCCGACAAAGGTGGAAATAAAACGGCTTTGCGGCTGCTCGTACAACTGGTAGGGCGCGTCAATCTGCGTCACTCGTCCGGCCTGCATCACCACCACCCGGTCGCTGATGGACATGGCTTCAGTCTGGTCATGCGTGACCATGATGGTGGTGGTGCCCACCTTGCGCTGAATCTGCCGCAGTTCGAACTGCATCTCTTCGCGTAATTTGGCGTCGAGATTGGACAGTGGCTCGTCCAACAGCAGCACGGGCGGCTCAATCACCAGCGCACGGGCCAGGGCGACGCGTTGGCGTTGGCCACCCGAAAGCTCGCGCGGGTAACGCGCGGCTTGCGTCTCCAGGTGCACCAACCCGAGCGCGGCTTTGACGCGCTCCTGCCGCTCTGGCTTGGGCAGGCGCCGCATCTCAAGGCCAAAACTCACGTTGTCAAATACCGTCATGTGAGGAAACAGCGCATAACTCTGAAACACGATGCCCAGACCGCGTGAGTTGGGCTTGGCGTGGGTGATGTCGCGCCCGTCCAGCTGAATTTGCCCGCTGCTGACGTCGGCAAAACCCGCAATCATTTGCAAGGTGGTGGTCTTGCCGCAACCCGAGGGGCCCAGCAGCGAGACGAATTCACCCTTTTCCACACTCAGGCTCATGCTGTCAACGGCACACGTCGGGCCGTAGAACTTGGAGACATCCGTCAGCGTCAAGAACGACATTGAAAATTCCTTGTCAGCGTCTCCGCACAGGGGCCCATTGGCCGCGCGATGTGACGGTGAACTCAGGCAAATGATCTTTTAAAGAAAACCGTTCGTCAACAGGGTATTCCACCAAACGACATAAATTTATGAAAAATTCCATTTAAAGGAATATCTGTAGTAAATTTCAAAAAATGATTCCATCAAAAGATATCTTGAATACAGACGGACCAGGGGTCGGCGGGCTCCAACGTGCATTTGCCATCATCCGACTGCTCGCAGTGGCGCAAGCCGAGGGGGCTCGCGTCACGCAAATCGCCAAGACCGTGGGCTTGACGCAGGCCACGGTGCACCGCACGTTGCAGACATTGATTGCACAAGATGTGGTGGAGCAGGACGAACGCAGCAAGCACTATCGCTTGAGCATCGGGTTTTTTGTGCTGGCGGCGCGCGCTGGTAACCCGGCCAACCTGCGCGACCTGTGCCGCCCCGCCCTGCTGCGACTGTGCGCCAGTCTTGGCGACACCATCTTCCTGCTGGCCCGCAGCGGGTTTGACGCCGTTTGCCTGGACCGAAGTGAAGGGCCGTTCCCGATTCGCTCATTCACGGGTGACATCGGCGGACGCGTTGCACTGGGCATTGGACAAGGCAGCCTGGCCATCCTGGCATTTTTGCCCGAAGCCGAACGCGAGGAAATCATCAGTTTCAACCTGCCCCGCGTGCGCGAGTTGGGCGTCTTTGACGAGGTGTATCTGCGCACCGAGATTGAGCGCGTACGCGCGCGGGGTTATGCCGCCCCCAATACCGGCCTGCTCGAAGGCATGGCCGGGGTCGCTGTGCCGGTGTGCGACCGCCAGGGGCGCGCCGTGGCGGCATTGAGCGTAGGCACGATTTCAGCCCGCCTGAGCCCCGACCGCCTGCCCACGGTGGTAGAACTACTCAAGCGCGAAGCGCAGGCCATTGGTCCAAAAATCAACCCGTTCGACCCAACACTGCGTCGACCGGTATTGAGCTTGACTGCCTTGTCGCCCAACTAATTTTTCACGACACTCACCCCTTGTGCTGTAGCCTCTCCAAGCGCTGGCCTGCAGCCGCAATGCCGCGACTAATGACAAAGAAGATGAGCCCAACGAATACGTAGGCTTCCAGTGCCTGTTTCTGCCATTGGACGTCGCCAAATGACATCTTGGCGGTGGACAGTAAGTCATGTAATCCAACCAGTACGATCAGCGATGTGTCCTTGAATCCACCAATGGCGGTATTTGTAAGTGCAGGGGTCGCAGCTTTTGCAACCTGCGGCAGGATGACCAGATTGAGCGACTGTGCATGGCTGAGTCCCACTGCCTTGCACGCATCCCATTGCCCCGAACCAACGGCCATAAATCCTGTACGCAAATCTTCTGCCACATACGCTCCGTGAAAGGCGATCAGGACCATTAGCGCGGCATGCACTGGGGACAGCCGCCAACCTGAAAAGACCAGCGGCAGCACGAAGACGCCAAAGAAAAGCACCGCCACCATAGGAATACCGCGTAATGTTTCAATAACGACTACCGCAGGATGACTGAGCCATGCACGTTTGGACTGGCGTGCCAACGCCAGTGACAGGCCCACGGGCAACGCGCAAGCAAAACTACAAGCGCCGAGAAACAGCAGCACAGGCAACCCATTCCACTGCGCATTAGGCACAACGGACAGTCCTGCAATGCCCCCGCCCATCAACACGCCAAAACAGGCGATAGCGACAAGCCACCCGGCAACTTGGAGGCGCCAATTCAACCATTGAAAGAGTGTGACCAGGCTCACAGAGATCAATATCAAACTGACCAAGGCAGGGCGCCAACGCTCTTCGTATGGAAAAGTGCCAAACAAAATCAAAGGCGCTTTTTCCAGCAGAAATGGCCAGCAAGCGCCACTTGACTCTGTACACTGCGCTGCCAAGGTCCAGGGGGCCACTGCGGTGACGATGGCCCAATCCACGGTGACCCAGATCAAAAGACAGGCCACTAACAGTATCATGACATTGATTGCTATTACCGGCCACGAGGCACCCAGGTGCTGCACGGCCAAGTGACGCAGTTTGACAGGGTGCAGGTTCAATTTAACCCTGTTGGTGTGGGTGCTCATTGGAGCCCTTTGCGGACACGAATGGCCAACACATTGAAAAGGGTTGAAAGCAGGATGCCGATCACAAGGTAGGTGAGCATGATGACTGCCATCACCTCGACCGGTTTAAAGGCCTGATTGATCGTGGTACTGGCAACCGCCATCAGGTCAGTAAACCCCACCGCCAGGCCAATGGATGTATTCTTCAGCAAGTTGATTAATTGACTGATAAGCGATGGAATAATTTGTTGCAAAACCTGGGGCAAAATCACCAAACGCAAGCGTTGCTTGAGTGATAGACCCAAAGCTATTGCGGCCTCCCATTGCCCTTTGGGAATAGCTTGCAATCCTCCCCGCACAATTTCGCCAATCTGCGCGCCATGGTAAATCGTCAATGTCAACCACAATGCGACAAACTGCATTTGAACTTCCCAGCCGCCTTGAAAGCTGAATCGGTCTGCTTGCGGAAGAGAAAATTCAAACGAAGAGAAATCAAACCCAGGCAAAGCCAGACCCCGGTTGGACAAGTAGACACCCGGCAGTGGATGAATCGCCTCTCCGACGGTTGGCAAGGTGTTGACCATGACGATGTAAATAGCCAGCAACAGCAGTAACTTGGGAAGGTTGCGCATCAACTCCACAAAAACGCGCAAAGCGTTCTTGCTGGTGCGGTTACTGACCACCAGACCCACACCCACCATGATGCCTAGCAACAAGGCACTGCTTCCAGCCGTGAAGGCCATGACCAGCGTGTTGATCAGCCCGGCCATAAAGGCGCGCAAGTAGGAATCACTCGCCTGAAATGCGATCAGTGCGTCTCCGATGTCAAAACCGGCCGGCTGCAGAAAAAATGCAAAATTCAATGAAAGCTCTTTCAAGAAGACGCTCCATTTTTTGATTTATAAAAAAACGTCCTAGACGACTCAGGCTGATCGGCATATTGTTTCAGATAGTCCTCTTGGCTTAACGTCTCAATTGAGCCTGGTCGTACGCGGCGGACGTGTTGAATTGCATCGGGGGCAGACAGACCCCGTTCGATCAATATCCGTGCCGCCACAGTGCCCGTACGACCAAGCCCGGCTCGACAATGCAGCACCACACCTTCCCCCTGATCAAGCAATGAATGAATCTGGGATGCAATGGCATTCCAGTTCTTTTCAAACAAAGGCCCAGGAGGCGAGAAGTCGTCGATGGGGCAATGCGCCCACATCAAGCCCGATAGCATGCAACTTTTTTCCATTGACTGTAAGTCCAAAGCCAGCAATTCTTCACGGGGTAGCAAAGAGACAACGAGCTTGGCGCTCGCCGCACGATAGCTTGCAAGGACTGAGTCTAGGGCGCCGAGTTTTGCTGGCTGAGCGGACAGGATTAGATGTCCACCAGCCGGAGCATCCAAGATGTTGAATAGCGCCGAACCAGGTACGAATGGCATGAGAAGACTACCCTTAGCACTGAACCGACAGGGCGCCTTTTTTATCTGGACTTAACGAATAGGGTGCGCGTACAGTAATCCACCGTCTTTAACCAATCGGTTGGGTGATTTGGAGCGGTCCATGGCAAGGGGGGAGACCTTCCCTAGGTTTCGTTCAAACACTTCGCCGTAGTTACCGACGGACTTGATAATGGTGTAGGCCCACGCGGGATTGATTCCCAGTTTGCGGGCCATCTCTGCGCCAGCCTGGTCTTTGGCAAAAATACGTTGAACCTCTGGTGCAGCCGTACTCAGGTTTGAGGTGATCTTGTCGATGTTTCCGGAGTTAACTTCGTATTGCTCGGCCAACAACATGACCTGAAGCGACCAAAAGATGGTTGACTCAAGTTCTTTGTCTGGGCGGCTAACAAGCGTGAGCGGTTCGTTGGATATGACATCAGCCAATATCGTGAAGTCTGCAGGATTCTTGGCAAGCAAGCGGTCGGACGCAAGCGCGCTGAAATCAGACGACAACACATCACACTTGCCATTAAAGAACGCCTGCAGTCGGGCCGACTTGTCGGCAATGTTCTGTACCTTGTATTTCAGCTTCAAGCGGCCGAAGTAATCTGCCAAGCTTTGCAGCGTTGTGGTGCCATCCTCCGCACAGACTGTGGCGCCCTTGAGTTCACTGGCTTTTGATATCTTGAGTTTTTTGGGAACCATGAATCCCTGACCATCGTAAAAGGTGGTGGCAATGAAGGAAAGACCTGGCTCGGAGTCTCGCGTCCCCGTGCGTGTGATGGAGCGCGACGCCATGTGGGCATCGCCTGCAATCAGCGTCTTTAGACTGTCTGAAAACCCCACCCCACGGATGTCCACTTTGTTCGCATCTCCAAAAATTGCCGCTGCCGTCATTCGGCAAAAATCAACATTGAAACCTTGAAAAACCCCCTTGCTGTCGGGCACCGAGAAGCCGGGTGAATTCGGGTTGACAATACAAGTCAACTTTCCAGTGCTCTTGATTTGGTTGAGCACCTCACCTGCCTGTACCGAAGTAAGAGCGCCAAGAGCCAGTGAAGCGGCGATTGCCAGTGTGTGGAATTTCAATTGAGATCTCCAAAAATTGGGGGGCAGTCTGCCTAGGTTTGGTTCATGTTGAAGGCCATGGCATTGAATCCATAGTCCTTCTCAAAGATGCTAAGTTTTTTTTTGACATGGCTTGCAGCATCTGCTTTTATCATAATCTAACTTTTTCCAAACCCTCAGCTTAGGCCGCGGGTGGTGAGAAATGCTGGTTTCATCAGAGATCTCAACTCGCTCTGTACCGACCGCTTGAAGTTTTATCACTCCGCCACAAAAGTCGCGCCGCCTGCCGATTAAACTTTCTCCATGGACACGTTCACCCAATTTAAGCAGCCCGGCGCACCCACTGAGAAACCCAACGCCAGAACCGAGGCGGCGCTGGGGCGGTTGCGCCAGGCGATGCGGGCTATTGAAGCCGACATCCAGGCCCATCATGGCATTTATCCTTTGAATTTTGGCCGCGTTACCCAGTCCGAACTTTGCAGGCGGGCCGACGTAAAGAAGGCCACGCTGCAAAACCCGGTGCACAAAGACACGACCCGCGTTGAAATCATGGCTTGGCTGGATGCCTTGAATGCCGAATTGACCCAGACCCGTGCCGGTACGCGGGACCGGGTGACGGCTGTGGCGGACACTCTCAGCGCTGACTTGGTGCACTTAACCGTGGCCAAGCAGGCATTGGAAGCGCGCCTGGAAGCGGCCGATGTGCTGATCCAGCACCTGAGGCAAGAAAACGCATTGCTGAAAAGTCGACTGGACATCGCTTAAAAGCAAATCATCTTGTTTGATGGGGGGACTTGTTTTTTCTCAAGCACCTCGGGTTTGAAATAGGTATTTTCAAACCCATGAATGAAAAAATCCGCCATTTGCTTGACCAGATCAGCGCACTTGAAGACGACTTGCGGCAGGAGGTTTTGGCCCAAGAGGCCAGCGCCCTTTACAAGATCAAAGGCAAGCGAGTCGAATTTGAGGCGGTGGTACGGTTGGCGCATCGCCAGCTCAAGACCGGATTTTTCCGGTGGTTGGTGACCTATCGGCCCCAAAATCTCATCACGGGGCCGATCATTTACAGCATGATTTTTCCCATGCTGCTGCTCGATGTGTGTGTGAGTTTTTACCAATGGACTTGCTTCCCCATTTACGGCATCACTAAAGTGCGACGGGGCGACTACATGGTGTATGACCGGCAGCAGCTGGCCTACCTCAACTTTATAGAGAAGTTCCATTGCGCTTACTGCGCCTATGGCAATGGGCTGATGGCTTACGCCAGTGAGATTGTGGGGCGCACAGAGGAGTATTTTTGCCCCATCAAACATGCACGCAAGTTGCTGGGCGCGCACGCACGCTATGCCCGTTTTTTGAGCTACGGCGATGCGGAGAACTATGAGAAAAAGCTGGAAGCGTACCGCGTTAACCTGGGGAAAATGGAGCAACCGGACAAGCCTGCCGACTAAGGGGATGGTGCTCGGACAGAGGGCAGACCTTTTTTCAGGCAAGTCATTTTTCACAAAAACGAAGCGCGTGGGCGCAAACCCCTTAAAATACAGCCCTTCCAAGGAGCGTTGCATCAAGCCATTCGGCTTGTCAGGCTTGGAGTTTTCAACGACGCTCACCTGAAAAATTGATCCCCACAGGTGAGTTGCATGTCTGAAATCGTTGTCCCCCCCATGAAATTGTCCGGCCTGGAGCCAGTGAGCATTGGCGAATCCTCGCTTTTCGTCAACATTGGTGAGCGCACCAACGTGACTGGTTCCAAGGCTTTCGCCCGCATGATTTTGAATGGCGAGTACGAGCAGGCACTGTCTGTGGCGCGTCAGCAGGTGGAAAACGGGGCGCAAATCATCGACGTCAACATGGACGAGGCGATGCTCGACAGCCAGGCCGCGATGGTGCGGTTTTTAAACCTGATGGCCTCCGAGCCTGATATTTCCCGCGTGCCGGTGATGATTGACTCCAGCAAATGGAGCGTGATTGAGGCCGGGCTGCGCTGCGTGCAGGGCAAGGCGGTGGTCAACTCCATCAGCATGAAGGAGGGCGTGGACTCCTTCAAACACCAGGCCAAGTTGCTGCGCCGCTATGGGGCAGCAGCCGTGGTGATGGCTTTTGACGAAAAGGGCCAAGCCGATACTTATGCGCGCAAGGTGGAAATTTGTGAGCGGGCCTACCGGATTTTGGTGGATGAGGTGGGTTTTCCTCCTGAAGACATCATTTTTGATCCCAACATTTTCGCCATTGCCACCGGCATTGAGGAGCACAACAACTACGCGGTCGATTTCATCAACGCCACGCGCTGGATCAAGGCCAATTTGCCGGGTGCCAAGGTGTCCGGCGGTGTGTCCAACGTGTCGTTCAGCTTTCGGGGCAACGACCCCGTGCGCGAGGCGATTCACACCGTGTTTTTGTACCACGCTATTTCAGCCGGCATGGACATGGGTATCGTTAACGCCGGTATGGTCGGCGTCTATGACGACCTGGAGTCCGAGCTGCGCGAGCGCGTGGAAGACGTGGTTCTCAACCGCCGCGAAGACGCGGGTGAGCGGCTGGTGGAGATTGCCGACAGCGCTAAAGGCGCGGCCAAAGACGAGAGTGCCAAACTCGCGTGGCGCGGCACGCCTGATCACCCCGCCACGGTAGAGCAACGCCTGAGCCACGCGATGGTGCACGGCGTCACCGACTTCATCACCGCAGACACCGAAGAGGCCTATCAAGGTATTTTGGCCAAAGGCGGTCGACCACTGCATGTGATTGAAGGCCCGCTCATGGCGGGGATGAACATCGTGGGCGACTTGTTTGGCCAGGGCAAGATGTTTTTGCCTCAGGTGGTCAAAAGCGCACGAGTCATGAAACAGGCCGTAGCGCACCTGATTCCCTACATTGAAGAAGAGAAGCGCTTGGACGAAGCGGCCGGGCGCGACGTCAAAACCAAGGGCAAGATCATCATTGCCACGGTCAAGGGCGATGTGCACGACATTGGTAAAAACATTGTCACGGTGGTGTTGCAATGCAATAACTTTGACGTGGTCAACATGGGCGTGATGGTGCCCGCCCACGAGATTTTGGCGCGTGCCAAGGCCGAGGGGGCCGACATCATTGGCCTCTCGGGCCTGATCACGCCCAGCTTGGAAGAGATGCAGTACGTGGCCGCCGAGATGCAAAAGGACGACTACTTTCGCCTGCGCAAGTTGCCCTTGATGATTGGCGGCGCCACCACCAGCCGGGTGCACACCGCAGTAAAAATTGCCCACCACTATGACGGCCCGGTGGTCTACGTGCCTGACGCCTCGCGCAGTGTGAACGTGGCGCAAAGCCTGCTGTCAGACCAAGCCACCGCCTACATTGACGAGCTGAACCTCGACTACGAGCGCGTGCGCCAACTGCACGCCAGCAAAAAGCAAACCCCGATGTGGCCGCTGGCCCGGGCCCGCGCCAACAGAACGCCCATCGACTGGACGCAGTTCAGCCCTAAAAAGCCCAAGTTTTTGGGCAAGCGCGTGTTCAAGAATTTTGACCTTGCCGAGCTGGCCCGCTTCATCGACTGGGGCCCGTTCTTTCAGACCTGGGATCTGGCTGGGCCTTTTCCTGCGATTCTGACCGACGAAGTGGTCGGCGTGGAGGCCACCAAAGTGTTTGCCGACGGCCAGGCCTTGCTCAAAAAACTCATCGAGGGCCGCTGGCTCACGGCCAATGGCGTGGTGGGCTTGTACCCGGCGAATTCGGTGAACGACGACGACATCGAGTTTTACACCGACGAGACCCGCACGGAAGTTGCCATGACCTGGTATGGCCTGCGCCAGCAAACCGAGAAGCAGATGATTGACGGCGTGATGCGCCCCAGCCGCTGTTTGGCCGATTTTGTCGCACCTAAAGGCGTGGCTGCAGACTACGTGGGCCTCTTTGCCGTGACTGCCGGCTTGGGCGTAGAGAAGCATGAGGCGCGCTTTGAAGCCGCCCATGACGATTACTCCGCCATCATGCTCAAGTCATTGGCCGACCGATTGGCCGAAGCCTTTGCCGAGTGTCTGCACCACCGTGTGCGCACCGACTTGTGGGGCTACGCACCCGACGAAGCCCTGACGCCCGAAGCTCTGATTGCCGAGAAGTACCAAGGCATTCGCCCCGCGCCCGGCTACCCGGCCTGCCCGGACCACAGTGCTAAAAAAGAGATGTTTGAGCTGCTGCAATGCAAAGACATTGGCATGGGTCTGACCGAGAGCCTGGCCATGACCCCCGCAGCCAGCGTGAGCGGCTTCTACCTGGCGCACCCGGAGTGCACCTATTTCAGCGTGGGCAAAATTGGCCCGGACCAGTTGAAAGACCTCAGCGCACGGCGTCAAATGAACGAGCAAGACGTGCAGCGCCTGCTGGCCCCCAACCTGTAATTATTTTTAAAGAAATAGGTGACCAAGCCATTAAATACGTGCTTAGGCAGCTCCTATTTTTACTTACCCGAAAGAAGACCCTTTTGAGGCCAGCACGGTGGTGCATAGACGAAGGACGACCCGTTTCGGTCAGCAAGCTTTAAGGCTTGTGACTAATTACCGTTTTTCTATCTGACAGGGTATGGCCGTCTCAAACTAATTAGTGGTCATGTACCGACCACGGGGGTAGTAAGGGTTCATGTCCTTCTCTTTCGTGCAGGGACTTTTCACGCCTTGTGGCTTTTACCAATGATGTGGCCGATCAAGCCGCAGCTCTAATCGCATCAGCAACGACGCCCATTTTTCAGACGATGAGCATGAAGGCTGCCGGCTTACGAACCATGCTAGCGCCGTGGGGAAGTCTTTTCGGGTTGCAGTGATGATGCACAGCCTGAAATCCATCGCGGCACTTGACCTGGTACTTATTTAAGTCTGGTACGCAGCTTTTGCGGTCGATCACGAGTGCCCGCTATCTGGCAGTTCCATTTAACAACTATCAACCCAAGCGTTTGCTGATCTTTGATTTGTCCATAAGTTTGTGGACACGAAATACCCCGAGAAGACAGCGTTGTGCGCCTGATTTTGGGGTGTCAACAATACGACCGATTGATGAACTATTTTCAGTGATAGCTCAGTCAACAAAAATTTAACTTTTCACAACTCTATCTATCGAGCTAGAACACATCTCAATTCGAAAACCGCCACCGCACTGATTGCATCGATATCCTTCTGATCCGTGGCAAACGCCGATGTTGTACGTAGCAGTGCATCCTCAATGTGGACAAGAGACGGTTACTTTACAAGCCATAAAGAATCCAAATAAAATTCAAAATTGCAATTTAAATGAAATTAAGATAATTAATTGCGTTAATGTGCGCCACAATACAAATAAGCCTTTTCGGTATTGAGGCTGCAGTGCCGGTAACGAACCCGCTCTCGCACCTGATCGAGCAAGCGGGCCGATTTCAACAGAGGAGTGCCTGGTTTCATGAAAAATTTATATCTGCATAGAAGTACTGCATATGAGTCGGGTAACCATACCGCAAGCGGTTTGCAGGGTTTTTGTATAGAAGATGTATCTTCAACGGCTGGATGTATCGACCGGCTTTTGCGGTCTACATTACGTTAGGCCTCGCACAAATCGCCACCGATGGACCTCACAACAATTACTTCAGTTGCATCAGCAATTGCCGCGCTCCTTGCTGCCCTATACGCATCCCACTCAGCTCGTTCCGCTGCCAAGAGCCTCGTGCTGATGCAAAGAGATCGTTCCGATAAAGACATGGGTATAACTGCATATCTAATCGACACCGCACTCTTTTTTCGGTCAGACACCAGGCGAAGTATTGCGTTAGCGAGCACTCTAACAAACCTTGCCTCAGTTCCCAACTCCATCTCAGCCGCGGAGCTACACATACATGAATATACGGACACAGGCGCTCCCTTGAAGTTGATACTCCGCCCGACTGATACCGATCTTGACACAACATGGGATTACCCGCGATTCGTCGTGCCCTTGAACCTCGATGCGAGATCCAGCACCACCGGTTGGCTAGTATTTGACTTACCAGACGCCTTCGGCATTGATCGCGCAATTGACAGATGTGAACTTTGGTTCTCCTCGGCCATAGGCGAAAGAACGTCAGTAGAAACCTACCTTTTGAGAGAGGTACAGCATGTTCGGCAAGAAAGTTGACTCTAAAACTCTTGTTCCTATTGTTGCAGATGGAATGATCGGACACCCCGGCATCCAATCTGGCCGACTTATTCCCGTCATAGTGATTGATTGCGCACAGCACTTAGCAATCGAAGCGGCGATACATGCCCACAAAGACACGCCGCCGGGCGACGTGGTTTCTACGTGGGGTTGGAATCGACTTTCAAAGCAATATGTTTATTTAACGCTAAACTTTCAACAACCTGTCGTGACATTAGGAACAATACCCTTTCTGGTTTCGAAGCAAGGTGTACTCGTCGAATCAATAATAAATGCTCGCGCCGTCTACTTGCAGCCATTAACGTCTGGCGCCCGTCCATCTATGGGGCTGGACAAACCCAAGATCATTGTTGAAGTTCCCGCCTCCGCAAGTTTCCCGATTTGGGGCGACCTTTACAGCCGTGAACTCGAAAAACAATTCCGCACCAAAGGGCTCTCCAAAGTCCAGGCAAAACTAGCAGCGCAAGATCAACTTAAATTCATACGCGACATTCAATTTAGAAAGCGCACGCCTCCACCGACGAAAAGCGAGGCCTAACCATTCGCTCAACCGGACATTTTGCGGCGTGGGGCAATT
>CANBUY010000003.1 GCA_947372745.1 Comamonadaceae bacterium
GCGGCACCGGCCTTGTGTTGGGCGACACCGTCAGCTACACCCAAACCAGCGCCAACTTTGCGGACAAAAACGCAGGCCTTGGCAAAACCGTCACCGTCAGCGGCATTCGCCTAAGCGGGCTTGATGGTGCCAACTACAAAGCCAACACCACTACAACCACCACCGCCAGCATCACGCCCAAGGCCATCACTGTCACCGCAATGGGCATCAACAAAGTTTATGACGCCAGCCTCAATGATGCAGTCACCCTGAAAGCCACCGGCGTGATCAGCGGCGATGTGTTTGGATTGAGCAGCGCTGCGGTATTTGCCGACAAAAACGTCGGTGAATCGAAGCCGGTGACTGTCAGCGGGATCACGCTAACCGGCCTGAATGCAGGGAGCAATCCGATGAACTACATCATCCGCAACCCCATCACCAACAATAACTCCACCTCAACCACTGCCACCATCACACCCAAAGTAATCGTGGTCACCGCTGCGGGTATCAACAAAGTTTATGACGGCACGCTCAATGACGAGGTGACTTTGAAAAGCACGGGTCTCATTGAAGGCGATGTGGTGACGCTCACCAAAACGAGTGCGCTCTTTGCGACCACGACGGTGGGCACGGGCAAAGCAGTCAGTGTCAAAGGCATTGCAATAGAAGGCGCCGATGCGGGTAACTACAAGGCCAACACCACGGCGACGACTTCGGCATCTATCACCGCGCCTTAAATCTTAGATTAACAAACAGGTAAACATAACCTTCAAACCAAACCATTTCAAAACACTTCAAATACCAAAATCAACTTCATAAATCAAACCACTAAATATTCATCATGAACTATAAATTTAAATCCCTCTTCATTGCCTCTATCTTGGCTCTGGCAACTACGCACTCATTTGCACAGACTGCACCTGCAGTTGGCACCACACTCGGCGACCTTCAAAGTGCAACAACGTTCGATCAAGCCGGGATGGATACAGCTATTCGGGACTCTGTTGGAGAACTCTCTTTAAATTACGCAGGAGCCTTAACAGGAGGCGTGCCAACACTAACAAAAAGTGCTGCTGTGATCTTGCAAGTATCCGATACCAGCTTCGCATTTATTGAACAAGTAGCCATCTTAGCTACGGACCTTAATTACGCTGTAATTGATCAAACGGCCGCGGATAACAATGCTTATATCTTGCAGACGGGTTCTCAAAATTATGCTTCAATTGTTCAAGGTGGTATTGCTCCATCGGTGGCATATATATCTCAAAATGGAGCTACCAATAGAGCCATCATCAATCAAAAGTAAAACTTGACCCCAAGAAAAGAACAGGAATAAACCCCTACCTCCTTGCCTGAAATACGGGGCAATAGTTGAAACTGGGGTGTTCTTTTTTTATCGCCATGATTACCCAAAGATTATTCCTTTCGGCACTTGCTTTTGCGGCGAGTGGGCTGGTTTGCGTGTATGCGCAATCCCTCCCGCAAGATAATGCAAAAAATAACGACAACGGCATTAGCGGCCTGATTGTCAACATGACGCGCACGCCTGACGGGCTTGATTTTTACCGCAGCTTTCTGGAGTTTTGGCGTGAAAAGCCGGACAGCGAAAGGTACTCGCTGGAGATTGGCGAGCGTTCGTCCAAGCGTTTGGGAAACCAGGTGTGGGTGATGTATGGTCAAAAACGAGTATTTACAGCCAACTTACCCTTCAAACTAGACAAGATCCGAGCCGTTAGTGAGCAGGCAGCCGACACCACGCACGAGGCCTTGATTGCCATGGCGCTGCAGCTAGACGCCCCGCGCGACCCCGACATCGCCGGCGATGAACTCTGAGGCCACCCGACGTAACCCATAACTTTTTAAAGAGACTTCTTTATGTTCTATTTAAGGAATAACTTTCGCCCTGCTCTGGTTTGCCCAGCTATTTTGCTCACGCTAAGCCTTGGCGCAGGTGCCA
Source organism: Comamonadaceae bacterium (assembly GCA_947372745.1). Lineage (GTDB taxonomy): Bacteria > Pseudomonadota > Gammaproteobacteria > Burkholderiales > Burkholderiaceae_C > Rhodoferax. The sequence goes on from CANBUY010000003.1 coordinate 1,937, forward strand.
CTGAGATGGTCTACACCCCCATCAACCCCAGCTTTGGCGGCAACCCCAACAATGCACCCGGTTTGCTTTCTATAGCCCAAGTGCAAAACAGCATGCGGGCGCCGGTCGTTGTCTCTACCGTGGTGCCGCTGACGGCGGTTGAAAAATTCAGCGCCTCACTGAATAGTTTGATTTTGAACCGCCTGGCCTCCGAAACCATGGCTACCCTGTTTGGCACCTCCTCCTTGCTTAAAGCGGGCACTTATACGGCGGGCGACTTTACGGTCACAATTTCGCAGCCGGACAGCAGCAGCAACCTGACCATCGTGACCAGCGACAAGGCTGGAAATTCATCGACTATTGAGATTGCACCAGGTACATTATGAGTAGTGCAGACTTCAGCAAGTGCTTGTTGCGAGGGGTTAGCGTGCTGTGCATGGCCGTTTATTTAAGCGCCTGCGGTACAGTGCCTGCCTCCAACGTTAAATCCAATGCAAAGTTATCCCCGGTCTCGCGCATCACTCTTGATTTAGTCCAGTTGCCCAAGCCTAAAGACAAAATAGCCGTAGCGGTGTACGCCTTTCGGGACCAAACCGGGCAGTTCAAACCTTCACCTGACAGCTCGTATTCAACCTCTGTCACCCAAGGGGCCGCATCGATGTTGGTCAAGGCCCTCAACGACTCAGGCTGGTACACACCGGTGGAGCGTGAGGGCTTACAGAACCTGCTGACCGAGCGCAAGATTGTGCGCGCCATTGAGTCCACCACCGAAAAAGGCAAGCCCGCCATCAACCTGCCCGGCCTGATGCCGGCCAGCCTGATTATTGAAGGCGGTGTGATTGCTTATGAATCCAACGTGCGCACCGGCGGCAAGGGCGCCAACTACTTAGGGATTGGTGCCAACGACTCTTACCGTATAGACCAGGTCACCGTCAACCTGCGCATGGTGGATATTCGCAGTGGGCAAGTGCTAGACACCGTGTCGGTGACCAAAACGATTTACTCCTACCAGTTCAACTCCAGCATTTATGCCTTTGTGTCTTACCAGCGCCTGCTACAAGAAGAAGCGGGTTTTACCACCAATGAGCCGGCCCAACTGGCGGTGCGCGAAGCCATAGAGTCTGCGGTCATCCACCTCACCGCACAAGGTGTGCGCGACCGGCTGCTTACCCTAGAAAGCGACGAAGATATCAATGCCCCCGTTATTCAAGCCTACTTAAAAGAGACCCAAGAGAGTGTGCGCGGCGTTCCCACACCTGAGAACGCGCCCAACATTGGGTTTACCGAACGTTCAGCAAAAAACCAACTCTCAGCCGTGCGCCCGCTCATGCCCCAAGCAGCTGACCCCACCAGCCTGAAGATATCCACCTCGCTCTCTCCGCCACCAGAAAAGACCGTTTATGGCGACGACAGTAGTTTTTCAATGAGCGCAACGCAAGAGACATTGCGCTAAATAGGTGAATCATTTTATGTTTAATAAAAATTTCTATCTTTTCCTTTGGGCAGCACTCACCATGCCATCTTTGATGTGCTCTTCAGCGTTTGCTGCAGACATCAATCCTTTTTCAGATTTAACTGCCTTTAACTACTTTGTTGACCAGGGGGGTCTAAAGAGCATTGCTCAAATTAACCAAGATGGACCGGATAACTTCAGTGAGATCAATCAAATTTCAGACCCGAGCAGCGCTTTAGGAAATTTCGCAGAGATCTTTCAAACAGGCAGTTCCAACGAAGCCCATGTAAAGCAAGATGGCCAAATTAACAAAGTGACCATCAATCAAACAGGTACAGACAACTACGCCATCACAGACCAGGCAGGCACAGCCAACTCTATTGTTTTAACGCAATCGGGCGATGGCAATACCTTTGCAGGCAACCAATACGGAACTTTTAACAGCATTGAGGTGATCCAGCCGGGGTCGGCACTTTCTACAATCACGATCAATGGCAACCATAATGCAGTTACACTTAATCAAAAGTTTCGCGGCGAATACAACATCACGCTTACAAGTGACAACATGATCTACACCGTGACCCAGCGCTAAGCCATGTCACGCCTGCATCCCTACAAAAGTCTTCATCTACTTTTTACCCTTCTCTCTACAGCCGCCCTCGCCGCGCCCGATGCGGGGACCTTGCTGCAGCAAATCCCCTCCCCCAATTTGCCAACGCCAGCAACCCCTGCCCAACCGCGGACAGTGGCGCCCGAAGAGCCCTTGGCACCTCAGGTTTCGGAGCGGTTTTTTGTAAAAACTATTCAGATAGCAGGCAACAAGAAAATATCGACGGCCACCCTGCACGCCTTGGTCGCTGATGCTGAGGGAAAAAACCTGACGCTTGAAGAGCTTCAAACCGCAGTTTCCCGAATCAGCGACTACTACCAGCGCCAAGGCTACCCGCTGGCGCGCGCCATCATTCCGGCGCAAACCATCACGGATGGCTTGGTGAAGGTGCAAATCATTCTGGCTCGCTACGGCGAAATCAAAGTCAACAACACCAGTGGCGTCAGAGACCGCCTGATAGCCGCGCCACTGGCAGCCCTACAAACAGCACAAGACATAGAACAAGCCCCGCTTGACCGTGCTTTGTTGCTCATTTCAGACCTGCCTGGCATCTCGCTGAGCTCCAGCTTTACCAAGGGTGAAAGCGTCGACACGTCTGATTTTCAAATCAATGTTGCGGCCTCACCCCGTGCCTATGGTCAATTAGTGCTTGACGGCTATGGCAGCAGCTATACCGGGCGTGAACGCCTCAGTAGCACAGTGGTGTTCAACGACCCCCTAAAACTCAGAAACAGCGACATCCTGAGCGTCAGCGTTTTAAGCTCGGGCCCAGGCATGCGCTACGGGCGCTTGTCTTACGAAGCTTTTTTAACCGGCGATGGGGTCCGCCTGGGCGGCTCCACGTCATCACTGCAATACCAGGTGCAGGGCAGCTTTGGCACTTCAGGCTCAGAGGGCTCTGCGCAAGTGAGTAGTCTTTGGGCCAAGCAAACTTTTCTCAGACAGCGCGACTTGAACCTGTATGGCCAACTCCAGTTAGACGCACTCACGCTTGCAGACACCACCTCAGAAGGCATCAACAACCGGCGGCTGCAAAACTTCACCGTCACCCTGAATGGGGATGCCAGAGATGTACTGCTGACTGACAGAGAAAATTTCAGCACATGGAACTTGGGTGTCACAAGGGGGCGTGACTCCCGAGATTCCGAGGGTGAGTTTTTTAGGTTGAATGCCAACCTGAACCGCTTGCAGCGGCTGACAGCAACAGACAGTCTGTATTTCAACTACACCCGGCAATGGGCCAACCGCCACCTCGACAGCTCACAACAAATGTCAGTCGCAGGCCCCAACAGCGTGCGCGCCTTTGACACGGGCGTCTCGCCCAGCGGCGATGGTGCCTCTATGCTCAACGCGGAATACCGGCGTGAACTGGGCACTATCCTGAGTGGCCAACTGACCGGGCTTGTTTTCTATGACAAAGGCGATGTCACCATCAACAAACATGGATCGGGCGAGAACAACCGTTTTACGCTAAATGGCCCTGGCCTGGGGCTGACCTGGGCAGGTCCTGATTCGTGGAGCGCCAAAGCTTTTGCGGCAACACCCACCGGAAAGGCAGCCACCGTATCGGGCGCAGGAACAGCAACAGCAACACGGCTATGGATGGAAATAGGTCGGGGGTTCTGACGCTATTTTCTGCTCGCCGAAATAGAACCTAAAAAAAGGGTTTTATCCAGCTTTAAATAAAATCACCTTGCCAGATGATGGGACTATGAACCCTATCCCTCATCTCGGCTTTTTTGGAACTATTGCATGCACAAGCCATGCAATAGCCCGCCAAGCCTTGGTCAATGGAATACCAGGTTTGCGCTCTCCCACTGACGGCTGCCTATTTTTGCTCAGCTTAAGTCCCTGCATTTGCAAAGCAACGTTGCAAACAACCCCGCAATCAAAACTCTTGAGCAAGATTGTCTCACCCACCAAAAGGAGCCCCAAATGGCATTGATGAAGAAGTCTTCCAGCATGACAACACCCCTCTCGACAGAGGGTGCAAAGGCATCTTCTGCCTCAACGCGAGATGCAGAGGCACAGCGCAAAAAAGCGCGAACACTGGCCAAGCAGCAGCAAGCGGCAGAACGCATTGCTGCGGCGACAGCCCAACTCTCCTCCGGCATTGACAGCGCCTCCGCTGCTGCGGAGCAGATGAAGCGGGCTTCGGACCAAATCGCCACGGGTGCTGAGGAGGCTTCTGGCGCAGCACAGGTCTCACTGGCTGCTCTTAAAAATGTAGAGGGAGCGATTGCCCGTCAATTGCAAAATGCAGACATCAGCCAGACCAAGGCAGAAGCCACTCAAACGCTGGTCGCCCAAATCAGTGGCGAAGTCGCTACGTTGGTGGAAAACGTCAGTATTGCCGCCGAACGCCAGGGCGCGTCGGTCACCATGGTGATTGAACTGGAAAAACAAGCCGCCAACATTGGCGATATCGTCAAAGCCGTCGCGCGCATTGCTGATCAAACCAATTTATTGGCCTTGAACGCCGCCATCGAAGCGGCGCGGGCCGGACAACATGGCAAGGGCTTTGCAGTGGTCGCCGATGAAGTCCGGACCTTGGCGGAAACATCCGAGAAAAGCGCCAAACAAATCCAAGACCTGGTTGGACAAATTCAGCAAGAAGTCAAAGTGATCGCTGAAGGCATGGGAACTTCTGTCGAGCGTGTTTTAAACGAGGTGGAGAATGGGAAAAAAATCACTCTGCAACTGGAGCAAATTCGAGTTGACGCGATTGAAATCGTACGGGGCGTGCGTGAAATTGCAGTAGGTGCCCAGCAGTCCACCAATGCGGCCAAACAGGCACTGCGCGGTTCAGAAGATATCGCTGCGGCCGCTGAAGAGCAGTCTGCGGCCGCTGAAGAATCCGCCAAAACCGTGGCACAACAAAGCCAGGCACTCGCAGAGAGCATGCAAGGCTCGCAAAGCTTGGCTGAGTTGTCAGAAGACCTGAAGAACTCCACCGATGTCGCCAAAAGCGCCGAAGAAGTGGCCTCGGCCGCTGAGCAGTTGTCGTCTGCCGTGCAGGAAATCACACGCTCCGGCGCCCAAATCATGGCCGCTTTGGACCAAATTCTTAAAGGCGCGCAAGTGCAGTCTGCGGGCACTGAAGAAGTGGCAGCCGCCATTTCCCAGATCGAAAAGGGCACTGAAGTTGCCCAAAAACTTGGCAAGACCAGTGGCGAAAAAGTCACCGCCATCAAGAGTTTGCTAGACATCAACAAGATCAGCATCGACAGCTTGGTCACCGGCATTTCATCGTCAGTGGATGCCTCACGCGACAGTCTAAAACAGATCAAAGAGCTTGAACTGGTGTCGCGCCGTATTGACAAAATTGTTGATGCCATCACCACCGTCTCCATTCAAACCAATATGCTGGCCGTGAATGGCTCGATTGAAGCCGCCCGTGCCGGTGAATTCGGCAAGGGTTTTGTGGTGGTCGCCACCGACATTCGCAACTTGGCCCACGATTCGGCTGAAAATGCCGACCGCATCAAAGACTTGGTGCGCTCGGTGCAAGACCAAATCGGCATTGTCGGACGTGACCTCAATGAGATCATGGCCACTGCATCGGCAGCCGCTGAAAAGGCCAAATCGATTACTTCCAGTCTGATCGCCATTGAAACTGACATTGGTGCGGTGGACGTGGGCACCCGCGAAATTTTGACGGCAGCCAACGAGATTGCTGGCGCTATTACCCAAGTTAAAGCGGGTGTGGACCAAATCTCTGCCGCTGCCCAGCAGGCCGATAAAGCGGCCAACGAAGCCGCCACAGTCGCCAAGCAGCAGTCACAAGCCTCGGAGCAGTTATCGGCCGCGGTTGAGGAAATCGCCTCGCTCGCTGACGAACTTCAAAGCGCATGATGCGCCAGTCCATGCACTTAGGAGAACGCTATGACTACTGAAGCTCTGACAAGCTTGCAAGATTCGGCGCTTGACGCTGATACCACTGCGCGTGAGGCGGTGTCCGACATTCGCCAGTTTGTGACGTTTATCGTGGGCACTGAAGTGTTCGCGGTCGACATGGCCCCGGTGCAAGAGATCATCCGGGTCCCAGACGTCGTGAGGGTGCCCCTGGCCCCGCGTACGCTGGACGGACTGGCCAATCTGCGCGGCAAGGTGCTACCCATCGTCAGCTTGCGCCGCATATTCGGGTTTGATGAACGCGCTTATGACGATGCCACCCGCGCCGTTGTCATCGACCAAGGGCAGCCCCTGGGCTTCGTGGTGGACCGAGTGGTGAGTGTGGTCAGCGTTGACCCGAAGCAAATCGAAGGTGCTGGCGCCATCAGCGCCACGGTCAATACGGATCTGGTCTCCGGCCTGCTCAAGGATGTAGGTGGCTACCCCATGATCATGGTGCTCGACTTCGGCAAACTTATCGCTGCCGAATTTGCGGGTGCACTGGCTTCAGCAGTTCAACACCATGCGGGATCCACATCAGATGCTGATCATTTGAAGCAAACTGAGGAACTCAAAGCCAGCGATGAATTGCACCTAGTGAGCTTTGAGGTGGCGCATCAGGAGTACGCCATCGTGATCGACGATGTGCAGGAAATTGTGCAGGTCCCTGAGTTGATCGTGCAAGTGCCGCACTCTGAGTCACATGTGCTGGGGGTCATGACCTTGCGCAACCGCTTGCTGCCACTGGTTTCTTTGCGTCGCATGTTTGGCCTGTCCAACCGTGCGGCCGATGAGAACAGCCGCATCGTGGTGGTGTCTCTGGGCGGCGCATCGGTAGGCGTGGTGATGGACAGCGTCAACGAGGTGTTGCGTGTAGCGCGCACTGATGTGGACGCCATGCCCGTGCTGCTGGCCAAAGAAGGGGACTTGTCTGAAATTTCGCAAATTTGTCGTCTCGACGGTGGAAAGCGATTGGTTTCAATTTTGTCGGTGGGCAATATGTTTCGCCACGCAGCCATCAAGGCTGCTTTAACTAGCGTGGACACCATGAACGATAAGCAAACCCAAAACACCTCAAGCGCCCAGGATGACGACAGGAGCGATGACGAGGAGCAAGTCGTTGTTTTCTTGTTGGGCAAAGAAGAGTTTGGCGTACCCATTGACAGCGTTCAAGAGATTGTGCGCGTCGCGGAGCAGCTGACTCATGTGCCCAAGGCACCGCCCGCCGTAGAAGGCGTGATTAATCTGCGGGGTGCGGTGTTGCCAGTGATGGACTTGCGTCGTCGCTTGGGTCTGACCCAGGTAGAACGAAGTGACCAGCAACGCATCATGGTGTTTTTGGTGGATGGGGTGCGCACCGGCTTTATTGTGGACTCGGTGGTTGAAGTGCTGAAAATTCACAAGTCAACCATTGAGCCAGCGCCACGCTTGTCGGGTGAGCAAAACAAGTTACTGGCACGCATGGCGAACATTGAGAAGCAAAAACGCATGGTGCAACTGATTGAGCCGCGTCACCTGATCGAGCAGCAAGAGCGCGAAGACCTGGCCCAACTCGCGCAACACGCCAACGCTTAAAGACAAGACTGCGGACGATGATCAAGCTGCTAATCGTTGATGACTCTGCGTTGATGCGCCGACAGCTGTCGGCCATGTTCGACGCAGAGCCTGATTTTGAGATTCGTCTGGCGCGCAACGGGCGGGAGGCCGTGGAGGAAAACCGCACATTCATGCCCGATGTTGTCACCCTGGACATCAATATGCCAGAGATGGACGGCCTGACCGCGCTGTCCCTCATCATGGGAGACCGACCAGTGCCGGTGGTGATGATCTCATCGCTGACGGAGAAAGGGGCTTTGGCCACCTTTGAGGCCTTGAATCTGGGTGCCGTTGATTACGTGGTCAAACCAGGGGGCACCATCTCACTGGCCATCGACACCATTCGGGCCACCGTGGTCAGCAAAGTGCGCACGGCGGCCAAAGCGCGGCTGAAAGCTTTTCGCCCAGCGGCGGTATCAAGCCCTGTGCCACCGGTCGTCCGGCAGGTGGCGTCACCCACTACTGTGGCTGACACGAGTAGTGCGATGTCCAGTAAAGGCACGGGGCGCGAAGGTATCGTTTTGATCGGCGTCTCCACAGGCGGTCCCCGCACGCTGGAGTTGATATTGCCCAACCTACCGGCTCGATTTCCTTGGCCCATACTGGTCGCCCAACACATGCCGGCGAGCTTTACACAGTCATTTGCACAGCGTATGAATGGCATGTGCGCTATGGAAGTGGTCGAGGCCAACCGTCCCATGACGCTTGAGGCCGGCACCATCTACATTGCCAAAGGCGGTGCCGATATGCAGGTGGTGCGGCGCGCAGGCAAGCTTAATGTGATCGCCAAGCCAGAAAGTGCAGACTTTTTGTGGCATCCGTCCGTTGAGCTATTGGGGCAGTCGGTGCTTGAACATGTGCCCTGTTCCAACGTACTGGGCATCATGCTCACGGGCATGGGCAACGATGGGGCCGATGCCTTCACCGCCATCAAAAAAAGAGGCGGCCGCACCATAGCCGAATCTGAAGAGTCTTGTGTTGTGTTTGGCATGCCCTCCGAGCTGATCAGCCGGGGCGGCGCCACAGTGACCTTGCACGCAGAAAAAATTGCAGCCCAAGTCAAAACCTGGCTTGACTGCTGAAAAAGGAAAAATATGGCCTTCATTAAAAAAAATACCTCACCCTCTCGCGACGTTGAAGAGCGCGTGCTTGTGCGCGACTGCGCGGGTTTGATTGAACAGTTGACCGACGCTGACCCGGCCATTCGGCGCTGGGCTGCACGCGATTTATTGAGCTATCCAGAAGCAACTGCCGCATTGGTCGCACGCATTCAAGCCGAAGGAGAACTCTCGGTGCGAGAGGTGATACTGACCACCCTGACCCGTCTCGGCGGCCCGATTGCAGTGGCCGGCTTGGTGGAGTGCTTGCGCAGCGAAGACGCCCAAGTGCGCAACGAAGCCATCATGGCCATGAAGGCGCTGCCCGACGAGGTAGCGCCCATCATGGGCGGCTTACTCCTGGATACCGATCCGGACGTGCGCATCATGGCGGTGAATATTCTTGAATCCTTGCGGCATCCCAAAGTAGAAGAATGGCTGATAGCCGTCATTGACCGAGACCAGGTGGTCAACGTCTGCGGCACAGCCGTTGATTTGCTGGGGGAATTGGGCTCACCCGATTCGCATGAAGCCCTCGAACGCCTGAAGCTTCGGTATGCCGACGAGCCCTACATTCAGTTTGCCGCTGAACTGGCGTTGAAACGCACGGCAAAGGCATAAAATTATTATGGCAAAAATCATCATTAGCGAAGATGACTTCCTGAAGTTTCAGGAGTACTTTTACCGCAAGACGGGCATTCAGTTTGAGCACTCCAAACGCTACTTTGTTGACAAGCGCTTGGTAGAGCGTATTGAGGCCACCGGCAACGACAGCTTTCGGAGCTACTTTGCAATGCTCAGATTCCAGGCGTCAGGCACCGAGTTGCAGGCCTTGGTCAATTCGATGACCATCAATGAGACCTACTTTTTTCGGGAAGAGTACCAGTTTCATTGCTTGGTCAATTCCATCCTGCCAGAGATTGTGGCCAACAAGAAAAACGGCGATCCGATTCGCATCTGGGTCATCCCCTCTTCGTCGGGCGAAGAGCCTTACTCTATTGCCATGTGCTTGCTTGAGCGCTGGCCCGGCATCCACAAGTGGGATGTAGAGATTATTTCCTCGGACATTGACACCAAAATTCTGGCACAAGCCCGCGCGGGTTTGTACTCAGAGCGTTCGGTCAAGCATGTTCCTCGGGCCTACATGTTGAAATACTTTCAACAAACGCCGCAGGGCTACCAACTCAACGAAGATTTGCGCAGTGCCGTTGAATTTACACACATCAACCTGATGGAGGCCTCCGAAGTGCGGCCCTACCGGAACTTTGATGTTATTTTTTGTCGCAACTTGCTCATCTACTTTGATGATGTTTCCCGCAAGCAGGCGGCCGAAACTTTTTATGACGCCTTGCGTCCCGGTGGCTTCATTTGCCTTGGGCACTCAGAGTCCATGAGCCGTATTTCTGCACTCTACAAGATTCGAAAGTTTCCAGAGGCGATCGTTTATCAAAAACCTGGGGATGCCAAATGAAACATATTTTGATTGTGGACGATGCTGCCACCGTGCGCATGTACCACCGCACCATTCTTGAAGCTGCAGGCTATACAGTCGACGAAGCCATTAACGGCATTGAGGCGCTTGAAAAAGCCCTCAATAAGCACTACGACTTGTACTTGGTGGATGTGAACATGCCTTTGCTGGATGGTTACTCGTTTGTGCGCGAGTTGCGCGGCCATGCCGACATACCTCAGGCACCCGCCGTGATGATCTCCACGGAGGCCAAGGCCAGCGATCAAACCAAGGCCTACCAAGCGGGCGCCAATCTCTACATCATCAAGCCTACCCGACCTGATGTCCTACTTAATAATGTTCGACTCCTGCTCGGGGAGAGCGGCATATGACAGCCTTACTCCAGCAGTTCATTTCTGAAGCAAAGGATTTTTTGGAAGGTATCAGTGAAAAGCTGATGCAACTTGAAAACACGCCCAGCGATGTGGACATGATGGGAGAACTGTTCCGACTAGTTCATACCCTCAAGGGAAATTGCGGATTGTTTGATTTCCCCGAAATGTCTCGGGTACTCCATGCCGCCGAAGACCTGATGGTCGTAGTGCGCGACGGGGATATCGCTTACACCCAAGCGTTGGCAGATCGTTTGCTGGACGCCATGGATTTTGTGAGCATGTTGCTCGATGAAATTGAAGGCAGCGGAGCCAATAACGCGAGCCATGCGGGGGCTGCTGCAAAATTGGCGCAATCACTGCGCGAATTGATTGTGACCTCCAGCAACGGGGCCACACCTGACTCTGAGGATTTACCCCAGGCACCGACGAATACCGGCTTCATTCTCAGCCAACTTCCATTGAGCGATGTACCAGAGGCTTTGCGCATGGCCTGGTACCGCGAGGCCAGTACACAAACGCCTCTGCTGTGGATTACCTACACCCCGGAAGCCGAGTGTTTTTTCAAGGGTGAAGACCCTTTCCACCAAGCGCGCCAGACGCCAAACCTGGTTTGGCAAAAAGTGTCGGCGACAGAGCCCTGGCCACTCCTTGATCAGCTTGATGCCTACCGGAGCACCTTGTGCTTTCAAATGGTGAGCACGGCAACACAGGCCGAACTTGAGGAACATTTTCGCTACGTCCCCGACCAAATCAGCCTGACCGTCATACCGCCCATCATGTGGGCTTTGCCGGTGGGTGATCAAAATGGGGGCCCGGTTTATGAGGATTTTGTCACTGATGCGCTCGGGCATTTGGTGCGGGGCGACCTGGCGAGCCTGAGCAGGGCCGCACGCTCCATGCTGGAGCTTTCAGCCTCAGGGCTGTGGCTGGCCTCGGCTTTGCGCTGGTTGATCCTGATTATCGAGCAGGAACCCAACAACCACGCCTCATTGCGCGCAGTGATTGAGTCCTTGCGAAGCTTTACAGCCCCCGTCCTCAATAGCCTGCACGAACTTACAGCAACTGCTGACGCTGACGTTGACGTTGACGACCTTGTTGCCCCGGCCAGTACCAGCGCACAGACGGCCCCCATCATCACATCCGCGCCCATCGCCCCGGCCGCCAACCCGGTGGCTGATGCAGTGATCAACGCACAGATGGCGGTGCTCAGTTTGTCGGATCAGGCGCATTGGTTGCCTGGGCGACTCAAGTCGGTGGCCAGCACCTTGTCAGCGTGCTACCGCAGTCTTGGGCGGGACGACCTGATGCCCTCTTTGGAAGCAGCCCTGGCCTTGGCCCTCGAATCTACCAACTCCGCGCCTTTGTTGGCTTGGCTAACGCGGCAAATAGCGTCAAGCCATGACGTGGATGTCGCTGAATTACCGCAAGCCCTGAGTCCACCACAGACGGCCGCTGTTGATCTGAGCGTCGCAGTGGACACACCGACCCTTGAGGTCATGCACGAAGAGGCGGTCACTGATCTGACCCCGGTTGTTGACAGTGATATTCGCTTTGGCCGGCGAGCTGAGGATGCGCCCGTCAGCACCAAAACACTGAAGGTCGACCAAGAGAAAATTGACCGCCTGATGAACTTGATCGGCGAAATGGTCGTGGCTAAAAACGGCTTGCCTTACCTGGCCAGCCGTGCAGAGTCTGTGTTTGGGGTGCGTGAATTGTCGCGGGAAATCAAAACCCAATATTCCGTCATCAACCGCATTGCCGAAGAAATGCAAGACGCCATCATGCAGGTTCGCATGTTGCCGGTGTCATTTGTATTTCAGCGTTTTCCAAGATTGGTCCGCGACATTTCCCGAAAACTTGGCAAAGAGGTGAGCCTAGTGTTGGAGGGCGAAGACACCGAGGCCGATAAAAATATCATCGAGGCCTTGGCTGACCCCTTAATTCACATTGTTCGCAACAGCCTGGATCATGGCATTGAACAACCGGATGTTCGCCGTGCGGCGGGCAAGCCTGCTGAGGGAAAATTAATGATTCGCGCCTCTCAAGAGGCCGGCCGGGTCATCATCGACATCAGCGACGACGGCAAGGGAATTGACCCCGCCGTGATCAAGCGAAAAGCTTACGACAAAGGCATTATTGACGAAGAGGCACTGGAACGCCTCACCGACCAAGAGGCGGTCAATCTGGTGTTTGCTGCAGGCTTCTCGACGGTCGATGTGGTGTCAGACCTGTCTGGTCGTGGTGTGGGTATGGATGTGGTTCGCTCGGCCGTAGAGCGGGTCAATGGCACCGTCACCTTGCAAAGTACAGCGGGTCAGGGTACGCGTTTGCGACTCTCCTTGCCACTTTCCATGGCGGTCACCAATGTGATGATCATTGAGTCGGATGGGCAGATTTTTGGCGTGCCGATGGACATGGTCGTGGAGACCGTCAGGATTCCACGCTCGACCATTCACGCCATTAAAAATCACCAAACCGCTGTATTGCGCGGTCGAATCGTCCCCCTGCGTTCGCTCAATGAACTGCTCGCAACTGACAAGGCACAAGTCTCCAACGAGGAGGATGAGCTCGCCACACTGGTGATACGGATGCAGGGCGAGCATGTGGGCATCGTGGTGGATGACTTCCGCGAAGTCGTAGACATCATTCTCAAACCCATGTCGGGAATTTTGGGGGGCTTGCCAGGCTACACCGGCTCGGCCCTTTTGGGCGATGGTTCGGTGCTGATGGTTCTGAATTTGAAGGAGTTGGTGTGATGGCAATCACGTACAAAAAAAATATGGCCGTGCTTGAAGGAGCCGTCAGTGTTGAAGACGCTGAAGACTTGCTGGCGTGGCTTCAAAAAACACCGAAAGCTCGGCTTGATTTTTCAGCCTGCACCCATCTTCACGCTGCCAATCTACAGGTGCTGATGGCCGCCAGACTCCCTGTGGCTTCTTGGCCACATGACAATGATTTAAAAGCATGGCTGCATTCAGCCTTGCGTAATTGAATAAGGAATAAGCATGGCTAAAACAATTATGGTCGTTGACGATTCAACCACCATGCTGATGAGTTTGAAGAACAGCCTGGAGATCGCAGGCTTCTGCGTCATAACAGCCAGTGATGGCGCTCTTGCCCTGGAGAAATTGAAAACTGGCCCCAGGCCGGATTTGATCATCACCGACATCAACATGCCCAATATGGGTGGCATTGAATTCATTGGTAAGGCACGCGCGCTTCCCGGCTTTCGGTTCATCCCGATTTTGGTCCTCACCACCGAGAGTATGCAAGCCAAACGTGATGAGGCTAAAAAACTGGGGGCTACCGGTTGGTTAGTCAAACCTGTCAGCGGCGCAGATTTAACCAAAATTATTAAACAGGTATTGCCCGGTGCATGATGGCTAACTTCAGCACCACGTCACCGCCCAAGATGGGCATCGCACCCGCTGCAAAATCAAAAATTGGGGCTTCGACACGCGCGAAATTAACTGTGTTCGCCGCACTGTTGACGATAGGACTTCTCCGATTTTTTTCTGACGACCTGTTTCAGAGTACCGATGCATGGCTGGCTCGCCCTGGCGATTCTTTATTACTTTTAACAGGCCTCGCCCTGGCCTGCACGGCATTTTTTATACCTAAAGCGGCAAAGATAGCAACACACGCTAAGCCCTCAGACTCGCTTGATGAGATTTTGAAATCACATCTGGATCTGGATGCGGAGATCAGAAATAAACTGATTGAAGTTGTTGCAGATACTGAAAACTCAGCCCTGAAAATCATCGGTGAAGTTCGCCAACTCTATGATTCAGCCAACACCTTGGTCGTCTACTTGGATGAGTCCCGGGAAACAGCCGATAACTTGGGGCAGGAAATAATCGAGAGCGTCCAGCACCTGAAAAAAGTCGAAGATTTTGTAGTTCAACTCCCCGCACAGATGAAGAGCGACTTGGACAACGTCCAAATTATTTCTGAAGAAATCAATGCCTTGGCCGATCTGGTGGGTGCCGTCAAAGCCATCAGCATGCAGTCGCATTTATTGTCCATTAACGCCGCCATTGAAGGCAGCCGGGCTGGCCCGTCAGGTGCTTCGTTTCGGGTGGTGGCCGGTGAAATGAGGAAACTCGCCTCTAACTCAAATGAAGTGGCCAACCAGATCAGCCAAGGCTTGCTGCGCGCCAATGCAGTCGTCACTGGCGGAATTGCATCCAGCATTGCCAAGTCGTCTGAACGCCTGGAAGTGGTGTTGGCCGCTGCTGACTCGATCCATAAATTCCAGGAAAACTTCACCGGCATTACGGATTTTTACAAGTCTCGCTTTTCAGTGATCACCCAACACAACAACGATCTGGCACTCAACATTGCGGAAGTGTTGGGCCAAATTCAGTACCAGGATGTGGTCAGCCAAAGCATCGACCGCATGATGGCCGCCATGAACCAGCGCAATGCCTTGCTGGAAGAAGCCAACACCGAGCTGCATCAGGGCTTTTTTGACCGCTACGCACTGCCCGTCAAGCTGAACTTCATCATGCAAACCTACCTGATTGAAGAAGAAAAACACAAGCACTCAGCCCGGCACGATGAAGCGGGTGCCCATGAACAAAAGATTGAATTATTTTGATACGACTGACTGAAACGGGACTGGCATGACGCATTTACAGGTTATCGCGGTCTGCAACAGAAAAGGGGGCGCTGGAAAGACCACAACGGCGGTCAATCTGGCGGTCGAACTGGCCGCGCTTGATTTTCGGGTTTTACTGATTGATCTCGACTCACAAGGCCACTGCGCTGTGGGATTAGGCGTCAAAGTGGCTGATGGCGATGCGACGTCACATGCCATATTTACCAACCCCCTGGCGACCATTTCTGACTCTGCGGTGGAAACGGCTTATGCCCATTTGTATCTATCCCCGGCTGATCAATTGTTTGAGCACGGCAGTGGTGTGCGCGATGAACTTCGCCTCCACCAAGCCTTGTCAGACCCGGCATTGGTTGCACGATTTGATGTCGTCATTCTGGACACCCCACCCTCGCTTGATTTTCTGTTGATCAATTCCCTTTGCGCCGCAAAATGGGTGCTGGTTCCTTATGTGCCGCACCCGCTTTCTTACGAAGGCATTCGCCAGTTGATGCGGGTCATGTTTCGCGTCATGTCCAAACAAAATCCCGACTTGAAAATTCTGGGTTTTTTGCCCATGACGGCAGCAGCGCATATTCGCCAGCACAGAACCGTGACCAGCGACGTCTCCCGGCAATTTGGCGCCCATCGGGTGCTCAGTGGCATTCGCAGCGACATCAAACTGGCCGAGGCCTTTGCCGTGGGCAAGCCTGTGCGGGCCTACGCCCCCAGCAGTCGGGGTGCGCAAGATTTTGCTGACTTGGGCGTTGCTGTGGCGCAGATGCTGGGTTAACGCTCGGCCAACTGCGCCTTGAGTGCGGCATTCTCCAACGTAAGCTCGGTGATCGTTTGCTTGAGCCGCGCAATCACCCCCTCTGGGGACTCGGGCTCGGTGCGGGCCACTGCCCGTGTTTCACGAACCTGTCGTGCCGCCTGCTGCAGCTCTTTTTTGCCACCCGCTGCAGCCGCCACTTGCGCCTCAAGTGGCAATGAGGCCACGGTAGCGGCGGCATTGATGGAGATAGCGCCCGATTTGATGGCGGCGACTAACTCGGGCGCCGCAGATTTTTGAATCTTTTCAATCTGGGTGATGGTGTTGCTGCTGATTCTTGCCGACTTTGCCAGCGCCTCGCGGCTCGTCAACGACTCGGAGACCTGAGGCACTGCGGGCGCATCCTCAGTGGACATCACCGCCTCATCCCTTGGCACGGATCGGCGCGTATTCAAAATGTCTTTTTTACGCAAGGCCAGCACGCCGCGCTGAAAATCAGACACGCTGCGCCGTCCCAGATGCTGGTCGATCATCCACAGATGGACGTCGTCCATCGATTTGAAGCTGCTGTTTTGCAAGGTATTGAACGCAATACCGTGTTTTTGGCATATTCCGTAACGGTTGTGCCCATCGACCAGCACCTCCCCCCAAAGTACCAGGGCATCGCGGCACCCCTCAGTCAGCAGACTGTGTTCCAGCGCAGCGTGTTCTTCCGGGGTCAGCGGGTCGATATAGGCGAGAAGTTCTTCGTTGACCGTGATATTCATGGGTTGGGGCAGTTTGGTAATGACAGGGGGGCCATTCTAGGAGACCGGGTCACCTTCCTCTGATTTTGCGCAGAGTGGTGTTGAATCAATTAACTTATGCTGGGCATCCATGATGTCCCACACCTCGTTTTACTTTGTTGCCCCGATCAAAGCATGAGCGGTCTCACCAGCGCAGAGGCAAGCCAACGTCTTGATCAATATGGGCTAAATGTGCTCAAACAGCCCCTGCAGCGGGCTGTCGTGCTGCAATTTTTGGCACATTTTCGCAATCCGCTGGTGCTGGTGCTCTTGGCCGCCAGCGGCATCTCGGCGCTCACGGGCGATGTGGCTGGAGCGCTCATCATTGGTTTGATTGTGGTGATGAGTGTCACGCTGGACTTCGTGCAAGCCTACCGGGCGGGTCGTGCAGCCGAGCAGTTGGCCTTGCAAGTCGCGGTGATGGCCACGGTGCTGCGTGACGGCACACCCTGCGAACAAGCTGTAAGTGCACTGGTGCCGGGCGATGTGGTGCTGCTGTCGGCGGGCAATCTGATCCCTGCTGATGCTTGGCTTTTGGAGGCGAATGATTTTTTTGTTAACCAGGCCCAGTTGACCGGGGAGCCCTACCCGGTTGAGAAAAAAGCGCACGCGCCAGCGCCCGAAATAGAGAATAAAAACGCGCCGGATTTATGGGCACTTGATGCAGAAGACCGCATCTTCATGGGGAGCTCGGTGATCAGCGGTTCCGCAACAGCGCAGATTGGTCGAACCGGTAGCGAATCGGCCTTTGGCCAAATAGCGCTGAGTTTGGCGGACCAAGTGCCGCCCACGGCGTTTGAGCTGGGCACGCGTCGCTTTGGCATGCTCATCATGCGCCTGACGCTGCTATTGGTTTTGTTTACGCTTTTGGTCAATGTGGCTTTGCACCGTTCGCTACTGGAGTCGTTTTTATTTGCCGTGGCGCTGGCGGTCGGCCTGACGCCTGAGCTGCTGCCGATGGTGGTGTCGGTCACGCTCACGCGGGGTGCCTTGCGCATGGCAGTCCTGAAGGTGATCGTCAAGCGCCCCTCGGCCATTCAGGACATGGGCGCGATGGATGTGCTGTGCACCGACAAAACCGGCACCCTGACCGAGGCGCGAATCCGCCTTGAACGCCATGTGGATGCTCAAGGGCGAGACAGCGCCCAGGTGCTGGCCTTGGCCTACCTCAACAGCTATTTTGAAAGCGGCTTGAAGAGCCCGCTGGACGACGCCATTCTGGCGCATGAAGACATTGACGTCTCTGACTGGCGCAAGGTGGACGAAGTGCCCTTTGACTTTGAACGCAGACGCGTCTCGGTCTTGGTGGAGCGTGCCAGCGCCCGTCGATTGGTGGTCAAGGGCGCGCCCGAAGATATTTTGCGTTTGTGCACCCGCTACCAAGACCCGGCAGGCGACATTGTTGGGCTAGATGCGACAACGCGCACCACCATCAATGCCCTTTTTGATGGTTTGGGCGAAGAGGGCTTTCGGGTGCTGGGCATCGCCTGGCGGGATGTGACCCTTGACCACCCACATGCCGTGGTGTCTGATGAAATTGAACTCGTGTTTGCGGGATTTGCCGCCTTTTTGGACCCACCCAAAGCCAGTGCGGGTGACGCCTTGCGCGCCATGGCGAGCAGTGGCGTCGCCGTCAAAATCGTGACGGGCGACAACGAGCGGGTAACCCGGCATGTTTGCACGCAACTGGGCATCCAGATAGACGGCGTTTTAACAGGCGCTGAGATGAGCGCCATGAACGACGATGCGCTACGGGCCCGGGCGGAGCAGGTCAACCTCTTTTGCCGGGTGAACCCTTCGCAGAAGAACCGCATCATCCTGGCCCTCAAGGCGCGCGGTCATGTGGTGGGGTATCTGGGCGATGGCATCAACGATGCCCCCTCGCTGCATACCGCCGATGTGGGCATTTCGGTGGAGGGGGCCGTGGATGTCGCCAGACAGGCGGCAGACATGATCCTTTTAGAGCGCGACCTGATGGTGCTGCACCGAGGCATTCTGGAGGGGCGGCGCACCTTTGGCAATGTCATGAAATACATCATGATGGCCACCAGCTCCAACTTTGGCAATATGTTCAGCATGGCGGCGGCCACGTTGTTTTTGCCTTTTCTGCCCATGTTGCCTTTGCAAATTTTGCTCAACAACCTGATGTACGACGTGTCTGAAATTACCCTGCCACTGGACCACGTCGACGCCGAAGACTTGGCGCAGTCCAAACGCTGGGACATGGGGTTTATCCGCAACTTCATGCTGACCATCGGGCCGATTAGTTCCTTGTTTGATTTTTTAACCTTTTACCTGCTGATGCATTGGTTCAACGCCCAGGAATCGCTGTTTCGAACCGGCTGGTTTGTCGAGTCGATGGCCACGCAGGTCATGGTGATATTTGTCATCCGTACGCGACGCAACCCCTTGCGCAGCCACCCTCACCTCGGCTTGGTGTTGACATCATTGGCAGTCGTACTGACGGCCATGCTGTTGCCGTTTACGCCCTTGGCGCCCTACTTGGGTTTTGAGCCACTGCCTGCGAAATTTTTTGGCTTGCTGTCGGCCCTGCTGGTCGCCTACTTATTGGCCGTTGAAGGAGGTAAACAATGGTTTTACAAACATCTGATGAAGGCCTGACCAGCGCACAGGCGGCACAACGCCTGCAGGAAGAGGGCCCCAACGCACTGCCGGGCGACCAGCGAGGTCTGTTCAGCACCATCGTCAAAGAGACCTTGCACGAACCGATGTTCATGCTGCTGCTGGCCGCAGGAAGTCTCTATCTGGTGCTGGGGGATTTGCAGGAAGGTCTGGTGTTGTTTGGCTTTGTGCTGGTGGTGCTGGCTTTGACGCTGTATCAGGAAGGTAAAACCGAGCGCGCCATGGCCGCCCTGCGCGACCTCACCAGCCCCCGTGCGTTGGTGCTGCGTGACGGGCAAGCCCTGCGTATTGCCGGATGCGATGTCGTGGTGGGCGATCTATTGATCTTGTCCGAGGGCGACCGTATTGCGGCCGATGCCGTGCTGCGCACGGGGAGCGGTGTCGCGGTCGATGAATCCTTGTTGACCGGCGAGGCCGTGCCCGTCACCAAGATCGCGCAAGCGGGTAACTTGGACACAGCGGAAAAGCCACCGCGCCCCGGCGGTGACAACCTGCCTTTTTTGTACTCAGGCACGCTGCTGGTGAAAGGTCATGGCAGTGCACGCGTCACCGCGACCGGGCCACGCAGTGAAATTGGGCGCATTGGCTCCTCGCTGGCGTCCTTGAGCACTGAGCGCTCGCCTTTGAAGCAACAAACCGGACGCCTCGTGCGTTTGCTCGCCATTTTTGCTTTTTGCGCCAGCCTGTTCATGGTGCTGGCTTATGGCCTGATGCGGGATGACTGGATGGGCGCGCTGCTGGCCGGTATTGCCTTGGCCATGACGCTGCTGCCGCAAGAATTTACGGTGGTTTTGACCGTACTGCCCGCTTTGGGCGCCTGGCGCTTGTCGAA
Source organism: Comamonadaceae bacterium (assembly GCA_947372745.1). Taxonomy (GTDB): domain Bacteria; phylum Pseudomonadota; class Gammaproteobacteria; order Burkholderiales; family Burkholderiaceae_C; genus Rhodoferax. Next base: position 22,040 of record CANBUY010000003.1, read on the forward strand.
GCAACAGGTGTTGATCAGGCGCATGACCGCGATTGAAACGCTGGGGGCCACGTCGGTTTTGTGCGTCGACAAGACCGGCACCCTGACCGAAAACCGCATGACCGTGATGCAACTCTATGCCCAAGGGGCCGCCGCGGGCCTGGCGATTGACTACGACCGCACCTCGGAACTGCCAGAAGCCTTCCACACCCTGGTCGAATTTTCTATTTTGGCCAGCGTGACCGATCCGTTTGACCCCATGGAAAAAGCCTTCCATCGCCTGGGCCTTCATTTCTTGGCAGACACAGAACACTTGCACCGCGACTGGACGCTGCTGCAGGAATACGGACTCACCAACGAGCTTCGCGCCATGTCGCACGTCTGGCGTGCGCAAGTGGGGGATGCCCATGTGGTGGCGGCCAAAGGCGCGCCCGAGGCCATCATTGACCTGTGCCATCTGGATGCCTCAACCCAGGCAGAAATTGCCGCCGCCGCAGAGATCATGGCGGCCCGGGGCCTGCGTGTCTTGGGGGTCGCCCAGGCGCGCTTTGAAGGGGACAGTTGGCCGACGCTTGCGCATGACTTTGATTTTGAATTTGTGGGTTTACTGGGGCTCGCCGACCCCTTGCGCGCCGAAATACCCCAGGCGGTGGCGCAGTGTTTGCGCGCGGGCATCCGGGTGGTCATGATCACGGGCGACTACCCGGCCACCGCCCGCGCAATTGCCCAGCAAGCCCAACTGGAGGCCGGCACCTCGGATGGCGTGCTGACCGGCGACGCCATGGCGGCCATGAGTGACGCCGAACTGCAAGAAGTCATGAAAACCGCTAGCGTTTGTGCCCGTATTGCCCCTGAGCAAAAACTCCGTATCGTGAAAGCGCTCCAAGCCAATGGCGAGGTGGTGGCCATGACAGGCGACGGTGTGAACGATGCGCCAGCCCTCAAAGCCGCTCATGTGGGCGTCGCCATGGGCGGGCGTGGCACCGATGTGGCGCGAGAAGCCGCCGCCATGGTCTTGCTGGACGACAACTTCACTTCTATCGTGCGGGCGGTCCGTTTGGGGCGCCGCATTTTTGACAACCTACGCAAGTCCATGTCTTACATTTTGGCCGTGCATGTGCCGATTGCCGGCATGGCTTTGCTGCCGGTGTTGCTGGGCTGGCCGGTCCTGCTGTATCCGCTGCACATTGCCTTTTTGGAACTGGTGATCGACCCGGCCTGCTCCATCGTCTTTGAAAACGAACCGTCCGAAGCCGATGTCATGCAGCGCCCACCGCGTGACATTCAAGCCCCCTTGTTTGGCGGCATGACGCTCGTCCTGTCCCTCCTGCAAGGCTTGGGCGTGCTGGTGGTGGTGCTGGCCGCTTATGCGCTGAGTGCGGCTTACTTGAGTGAAAAAGAAGTGCGTGCGTTCACTTTTGCCACCTTGGTGATGGGAAATCTGGCCCTGATTTTCTCCAACCGATCCCGCACTGCCACCTTGTGGACCACGCTACGCACGCCCAACCGCACCCTCTGGCTGGTGACCGGCGTGACGCTTGGACTCATGAGCCTGGCACTTTATTGGCCATGGATGGCTCGACTTTTCTACTTTGAACCGTTGCCCCTTCGCTATCTCCTGATCGCAACAGGCTTGGGGTTGTCGAGTGTGCTTTGGTTCGAGATGATCAAGTTCAGTCGTCGGCGGACACCGTAACCGGTACCCGCTGGGCGAGGCCGCACATCAACTCATAGCCGACGGTGCCTGCCGCGTGGGCGACCTCGTCGATGGACAGCAGCTCGCCCTTGGCTGTGGTGCCCCACAACGTCACCTCAGTCCCCAGGGTAGCCTGCGGCACCGGTGAGAGGTCGACAGTGATCATGTCCATGCTGACGCGACCCACGGTGCGGGTGCGCACGCCGTTCACCAACACGGGCGTTCCGGTCGGGCAAGAGCGCGGGTAGCCATCGGCATAGCCGCAAGCCACAACGCCGATCCGCAAATCAGTGCTGGCCGTAAAAATTGAACCGTAACCGACGCTATCGCCCGCCAGGATAGCTTGAGTAGCTATGATTTTTGATGATAGTGTCATGCAAGGCTGCAAGCCCCAATCCAGCGCACTGTGCTCGGGGAAGTCAGGCGCGCTGCCATAAACCGCAATGCCCGGGCGCACCCAGTCCGAGGCAACGTAGGGACTGGTTTGCTGATCCGCCGCAAAGGCCGGCAAGGTGTGTCGCAAGGTAGCGGCACTGTTGCTCAGGGATCGCTCACCGGGCAGGTCTTGCGTCATCTCGGCAAAAACCGCCATTTGCTCAGCGATGCCGCGTGCGCCGTCGGCATCACTGAAATGGGTCATGAGCGAAATTTCATCGACTTGGGGCAGCGCATTCAGGCGCGTCCAGGCGGCCCGGTAGCGCAGCGGGGTGAAGCCCAGGCGGTTCATGCCGGAGTTCATTTTGAGAAAAACCCGGTGCGGCACATTGGTTTTGTGTGTGGCCAGCATGTCGATTTGCTCTTCGCAATGCACCGTGTGCCACAGGTCAAGACGTGAACACAACTCCAGATCGCGCAACTCAAACACGCCTTCCAGCAACAAAATGGGGCCGCGCCAACCCAAAGCACGCACCCGCTGGGCTTCATCCAAGTCCAGCAGCGCAAAGCCATCGGCCGCGCGCAAGCCGTCAAACACGCGCTCAATGCCATGGCCGTAGGCATTGGCCTTGACGATGGCCCACGCCCGCGCATCAGGCGCAGCCGCCCGGATGCGCTCAAAATTATGGCGAAGTGCACGGGTGTGGATGGTGGCTTGGATGGGACGGGGCATGCGCAGACTTGGTAACGGGTGAAGGGCTTTATTCTGACACCTCCAAGCCGTGCTATAACCCCGTACCGTTTGGAAACATACAACAAATTTTTCGCGTCATTAACGTGATGCGCGCCTTCAGACAATGAAACGTGGCTTCTTTACCATCATGTCAGCGCAGTTTTTTAGCTCGCTGGCCGACAACGCCCTGTTTGTTGCAGCCGTTCAGTTGCTCATCACCAGCAAAGCACCCGAGTGGCAACAGGCCGCTTTGGTGCCCATGTTTGCCCTGTTTTATGTGATTTTGGCGCCGTTTGTCGGGGCCTTTGCTGACTCCATGCCCAAAGGCCGGGTTATGTTACTGAGCAATTTCATCAAGGTTCTGGGCTGCCTGCTGATGCTGTTTGGCACGCACCCCTTGATGGCTTACGCCATTGTGGGCTTGGGCGCTGCCGCTTATTCACCCGCCAAGTACGGCATCTTGACCGAGTTGTTGCCTGCATCCCAGTTGGTCAAGGCCAATGGCTGGATTGAGGGATTGACCATTGCCTCCATCATTTTGGGCGTTTTGCTGGGCGGGCAACTGGTGGGCCCGGTGTTGTCGCCGATGCTGCTCGCCTTGGATGTCCCATTCATCACCACCAGCATTGACACTGCACCGGAGGCGGCCATCAGCGTGCTGATCTTCTTGTACATGTTGGCCGCCTGGTTCAACACCCATATTCCAGACACCGGGGTTGAGATTCGCCCCATGCCGCGCCGCCTCACCACCTTGCTGCCCGATTTTTGGCGCTGCAACACCCGCTTGTGGCGTGACAAGCTGGGACAAATCTCACTGGCCTCGACCACCCTGATTTGGGGAGTGGCAGGCAATTTGAAGTTCATCGTGCTGGCCTGGGCTGGTGTGGCCTTGGGTTACACGGTCACACAAGCCTCGGCTTTGCAGGGCGTGGTGGCGATTGGCATGGCCGTGGGGGCGGTGGTGGCCTCTATGCGCATGAAGCTTGAAGACGGCCCACGCGTGATCACGCTGGGGATTGGCATGGGCTTGCTGATCATCATGCTCATTTTCATCACCAATGTGTGGGTGGCCGCGCCTTTCCTGATTTTGCTGGGGGCCTTGGGCGGCTTCCTGGTGGTGCCCATGAATGCATTGCTTCAGCACCGGGGACACAACCTGATGGGCGCAGGGCGCAGCATTGCCGTGCAAAACTTCAATGAGCAAGCCTGTATTTTGCTGTTGGGCGCAGGCTACAGCTTGTCGAAAAGCCAGGGCTTGCCCACCTTTGCGGCCATCACCGCGTTTGGCTTGGTCATTGCTGGGTTCATGTGGCTCATCAAAGGCTGGCACGCGCGTAATTGCGTGAACCACCGTGCCGAGGTCGAGCACCTGCTGGCCATTGCCCGCAACGACAACCTGCACGGTTGATGACGGCGACCGCCAAGGCCGCGCTGGCTGCTGCCGCGCTGACCGTCAATGCTTTTGTTTACGGCGTCTCTTGGTGGCCTTTTCGGGCCTTGCAATCCCATGGCGTACACCCCTTGTGGGCCACGGCCATTACTTATGGCTTTGCCGTGCTGTGTTTGTCTGCATTCCAGCCGCGGGCTTGGCGTGGCTTTATTAAACACCCTGCCTTATGGTGGCTGGTGCTGGCCGCGGGCCTGACCAATATAGGCTTTAACTGGGCCGTGACGCTGGGCGATGTGGTGCGGGCGGTGCTGCTGTTTTATTTGATGCCTGCCTGGGTCGTGTTGCTGGCCTGGCCCATGTTGGGTGAAAAACCCACTCGAGGCGCCCTGCTTCGCCTGGGTCTGGCGCTAACGGGGGTGGTGATCGTGCTCAAAACGCCAAGCTCACCATGGCCGGTGCCCGAGAGCTTGCCTGACTGGATGGCGCTGATGGCCGGTTTTTCTTTTGCCATGACCAATATTTTGCTCAGAAAGCTCAACCACACCCCAGGCGAATCACGCATGTTGGCTATGTTTGGCGGGGGGGCGTTGGTGGCCATCATCGCCGCAGTGCTGGGCATGGCTTTGGGCATGGTTAACGCGCTGCCTGCGCCGCAACTTTCCTGGGTGGCGCTGGCGCTGCTCGTTAGCGGGATCTTTCTGGTGGCCAATCTGGCGCTTCAATATGGCGCGGGACACTTAAGCGCCAGCGCCACCTCGCTCATCATGCTGTCTGAAGTGGTTTTTGCCAGCGTGTCGTCGGTGGTGCTGGGGTCAGCAGAGTTGTCAACGCGCACCTTGCTGGGTGGTGCACTCATACTTTTGGCCTCACTGCTGTCAGTGCTGTCTTTTGGGAAACGCTGATGATTGAATCAGAAGTGCGAAACTCCGGTTTTATTTAATTAAAGGGGTGGGTTCATGCACACGGTCTACGACTTTGAGGCTCAGAAAATTGACGGTAGCCCGGTGGCCTTGAGCCAATACAAGGGGCACGTCATGGTGATTGTCAACACCGCCAGCGCCTGCGGCTTCACGCCGCAGTTTGCGGGTCTTGAGGCGCTGCACAAAACCTATACCGACCAAGGCTTGGTGGTTTTAGGTTTCCCTTGCAACCAGTTTGGCTCACAAGACAAGGGAAGTAACAAAGAAATTGCCGAGTTTTGCCAACTGAACTACGGCGTCAGCTTCCCCATGATGGCCAAGATTGAGGTCAACGGCGCACATGCCAATCCGCTGTACCAATGGCTCTGCGCCGAGGCCCCAGGCTTACTGGGAACCAAGGCCATCAAATGGAATTTCACCAAGTTTTTGGTGGGCAAAGACGGACAGGTCATCAAACGCTATGCGCCGACTGATGCGCCTGCCAGCTTGGCTAAGGATATTGAGGCGGCGCTGGCCGCCTAGGCTTAGCGTTTGATGGCGCTTAAGCGCGCGCTGACTGCAATCGCTCGGCCGCTTCGCGCAAACAGCTAGCCGTTGTGTCCCACCCCAGACAGGCATCGGTGATGGACACGCCGTAGCGCAGGTCTTGCGGGGTGGTGAGTTTTTGGTTGCCCTCAAACAGGTTCGACTCCAGCATCACGCCCTTGATGGCCCGGTTGCCATCCGCAATTTGGTGCACCACGTCTTTGAGCACCCCGGTTTGCAGGGCGTGGTTTTTGCGGGAATTGGCGTGGCTGCAATCCACCACGATATTGACCGGCAACTTGGCCGCCTTAAGCGCGGCTTCGGCTTGGGCGATGGCGACAGAGTCGTAATTGGGCGCCGCACCGCCACGCAAAATCAAGTGCCCAAAAGCGTTGCCCCGCGTGTGCGTGACCGCCACTTGGCCGGCGCCATCAATGCCCAAAAACGAGTGCGGCTGGGCCGCCGACAGCATGGCGTTCAAGGCGACTTCCAAGTTGCCATCGGTGCCATTTTTAAAGCCGACCGGGCTGGACAGGCCACTGGCCAACTCGCGGTGGGTTTGGCTTTCGGTGGTGCGGGCGCCAATGGCGCTCCAGGCGATCAGGTCGCCCAGATACTGGGGCGTGATGGGGTCAAGCGCCTCGGTGCCGCAGGGCAGACCGAGCTCGTTGAGGTCAATCAGCAGACGTCGCGCCAGGCGCAAGCCCTCTTCAATTTGAAACGAGTCGTCCATGCGCGGGTCGTTGATCAGTCCTTTCCAACCCACGGTGGTGCGCGGCTTCTCAAAATACACGCGCATCACGATCAGCAACTGGTCTTGCAACTCATCGGCCAGCGCTTTGAGGCGACGGGCGTAATCCATGGCGGCCACCGTGTCGTGAATCGAGCACGGCCCCACCACCACCAGCAAGCGCGTATCGCATCCACTCAAGACCTCGCCCAAGGCCGCACGCGCTGTGCTGACGGTGTGCATGGCCTGCGCGCTGGCCGGAATGTCTTCGTGCAATTGGCTGGGCGACAGCAGGGTGTGCTGCGAGAGCACATTCAGGTTTTCAAGCGCGGTAGGAAAAGTCATGCAAACACCAGTGATCAAAATTTATAAAAAATAGAGCTGTAGCGCACGTTAAACGTGCTGAACCAGCTATAAATTTTATAGTGTTTTAAACAAGGCTTCGTCCAGCACTTCAACCCAGTGGCGCACCGGCGTAGCCGTGCCGCTTTGCAGGTGGGTGATGCAGCCGATGTTGGCAGACACGATGGTCTCGGGCGGGGTGTCGCCAAAGGTCTCGTTCAGGTGGCCCAGCTTGCGGTCACGCAGTTGGTAAGACAGCTTGGGGTTGAGCACCGAGTAAGTACCGGCCGAGCCGCAGCACAGGTGGGCCTCGCAGCCGGTGATTTTGATGTTGAAACCCAAGTCGCCCAAGTGTTGTTCCACCCCGCCACGCAGTTGTTGGCCGTGTTGCAAGGTGCAAGGGGGGTGAAAGGCGATGGTAGCGGCCGTTGTTTTCACGCGCTCGCGCAGTTTTTCGCTCAGCTCGGGCAGCCACTCGCTCAGATCCTGGGTGAGCGCACTGATGCGCGCCGCTTTGGTGGCGTAGAGCGGGTCGTCTTGCAAAATGTGGCCGTATTCCTTGACCGTCACCCCGCAACCGGAGGCGTTCATGAGGATGGCCTCCACGCCTGCGCCCTCCCCTTCAATGTGCGGCCACCAGGCGTCAATGTTGGCGCGCATCTCGGCTTTGCCACCATCCTGGTCGTTCAGGTGAAACTTGACGGCACCGCAACAACCGGCTTTGGGCGCAATGACGGTTTGCACGCCCACAGCGTCCAACACTCGGGCAGTGGCGCGGTTGATGTTGGGCATCATCGCGGGCTGCACGCACCCGGCCAGCATCAGCACTTTGCGGGCGTGAGCCGCAGTGGGCCAGTCGCCAGCGGCTTGCTTGGCCGGCACTTTGTTTTTCAACGCAGCAGGCAGCAGCGGGCGCACCAGTTGGCCCAAGGCCATGGCTGGGGCAAACAAGGGTGAGGGCAAACCTTCTTTGAGCGCCCAGCGCAGCGCACTTTCACCCAAAGGGCGCGGTACTTTGGCATCGACCAGCTTGCGCCCAATGTCGATCAAGTGGCCGTAGTCCACGCCCGAGGGGCAGGTAGTTTCGCAGCTGCGGCAGGTCAGGCAGCGGTCCAGGTGCATCTGGGTTTTGCGCGTGGGGGTTTCGCCCTCCAGCACTTGCTTCATCAAATAAATGCGGCCACGGGGACCGTCCAACTCGTCGCCGAGCAACTGGTAGGTGGGGCAAGTGGCGGTGCAAAAACCGCAGTGAACGCATTTGCGCAAAATGGCTTCGGCGGCTTGTCCGTCGGCGGTGCCTTGGTATTCGGGGGAGAGATTGGTTTGCATGAGGAGGCTTAGAGGTTGGCGTTCAGGCGACCGCGGTTAAAAATACCGGCGGGGTCAAACTCGGCCTTCAAGCGTTGGTGAATCAAATCCAGACTCGAATTTAAGGGGCTAAATTTATTGATAGAGCTCGTGGAATAAGCTACAGGCGCTATGAATAGAGAAGCAGCGCCACCGACCCCTGCAGCCTCTTTTCTCAACAGGTCCTGCGCCTCAAGTGGCGCCCAGCACCAACGCAGGCCACCATGCCACTCGATAAATTGGGCAAAGGGCAACTTCAGCGCCGGTGCAGTTTGCGGCAGCGACAAACGCCACAGCCCCATTTCAGGCGATGGGGCACTGAAGAAAGGTAAGGTTTGGTCCCGGCAGGCTTGCCAGTCGACCATGGCTTGGACGTTGTCCATGCGAACGGCTTGACCACCCAAGGCTGACACATCCGCCACCATGCGCGGACAAGCGGCTTCAACCGCTGCCACAGCACCCCGCAGACGAATGAATAAGTAGTCTTGCGCCGGGCTGGCCGTGTCGTCATACATCCAGCAACTGGCATTCAAAGGCAGGGGGTGGCCGCCCCAGCGGTTGAGCAAATCAAGCGCCACTTGCTGCGGGAGACCCGCGCACATGAGCGTGGCTTCTGCGGGTGCGGTCGACAGCACCTTGAGCGACACCTGCGTGATCAGCCCCAGCGTGCCCAAGGCACCCACCATCAGGCGCGACACATCGTAGCCCGCCACGTTTTTCATGACCTGCCCGCCAAAGGTGAGCAACTCACCCCGGCCGTTAATGATCTCAGCGCCCAAAACGTAGTCGCGCACCCCGCCCACACTGGCACGCGAGGGACCACTCAGGCCTGCTGCCACCATACCACCCACCGTGCCGCCACCGAGGGAGCCAAAACGGGGCGGCTCAAAAGCGAGGCACTGACCTTGCTCAGCCAGCGTGGCCTCCAACTCGGCCAGCGTTGTGCCAGCACGGGCCGTGACGACCAGTTCGGTCGGCTCGTAGCTGGTGATGCCGGTCAGCGTAGTCGTGTCGAGCACCTCACCTTGCAGTGACTCTCCGTAAAAATCTTTGCTGCCCGTGCCGCGAATGCGTAACGGGGTGCGGTCAGCGGTGGCCGCCACAATGCGGTCGGTGATATGACGGAGGGAGGTTTCAAAAACGTTCATGCCCTAAATGGTAAGGGCGCTTGCCCCCCCGTGGTTTGAATTTTTTGAAACCGCTGGGTTCAAAAAATTTAGTCAGCGAAGTAATTCACTGGCAAACCGGGGACGTCTACCCGCATGAAAAACACACAACCTGCCTGCGGAAACGCCGCCAACTCGACCTCACTGCGGCCATGCCGGGCCGTGGTGATGAACAGGGTTTGAAGATCGTCACCCCCAAAGCAGGGCATGGTGGGGCACTGGGCAGGCGTGATGATCTCAGCCAGTAAAGTGCCATCCGGGGCAAATTTGCACAGGCGACGCCCCTCAAACATGGCCGCGTAGTAGTTGCCATGCACATCAACCGCTGCGCCATCCGGGCGGCCTTGGTAGCCGCCGTTGCCCGGTGACAAGTCTGCCGACGTCCAACCTGCGGGCTTGGGCGCCACTTGGGCAAAAGTGCGGTGATGGGTGAGCGTGTTGCCCTCGACTTCAAAATCCCAGGCATGCACGGTGTGGCTGGGGGTGTCGGCCCAATACAAGGTGCGCCCATCGGGGCTCCAGGCCAATCCATTGGCTGTGGTGGCGGGGAAGGTCGCGGGGTCAATCTTGCAGGCCAACTCGGGCGGGCGACCGCCGCGGCAGTCCAGCGCATAAAGGCCGGCGTTGCGGGCCACTTTGGTCTCGTCAATGGTGCCCACCCAAAAGCGGCCCAGCGCGTCGCACTTGCCGTCGTTGGCGCGCATGTGGGCGGGGTTGTAGTCGATGGTGGCCAAGTGTTTCAAGGGACCGCGCCACTCGGGGGCGCGGAACAGGCCGTTTCGCAGGGCAATGACCAAACCGCCTTGGGCCGCAGGTGCAATGCAGCCCGGCTCTGAGGGCATGTCCCAAGTTTCCACCAAGCCGGTGGCCGGATCGGCTCGCAATAGTTGCTTCCCTGGAATGTCCACCCAGTAGAGCCGTTGCTCCTGAGGGTGCCAAAAAGGTGATTCGCCCAATTCGTTGGGCTGGGCAGTGAGGGCTTGCCAGCTCATGTCGCTCGCTCCACAGTGATGCTCATCTCGGCCGACATCGACTCGCCGGGTTGCAGTACGCATACCCCCATTTCCTCCGCAGTGGCGCCCGTGCTACGCATCAGGTTGATTGCATTGTTGACATGACTGACCGGCTCAATCGCCACGCTGTCTCGGCTGGGGCCGGTGAACACCACCAAGCGGCTCAAATTGGCGCTGATGATGGTGTGCAGCACGTCATCACGCAGGTGAACCACGCCGTTCCAGCCATCAAAGCAGTGATCCACATCCAGAAAATCACAGTCCGAGTGGATGCCGCTTGAGGGCAGGCGGTGGGTGGGCAGCTTCTCAGCATTCATTTCCCATCGACCGCTGGCTTCAAACGCAAGGCGGCACCCTGGGCGCTTCACAAAATACGGATGCCAACCCAAGCCCACGGGCGCCGCTTGGTCAGACTGGTTGGTGATGCTCAGCGTCAAGGCCAGCTCGTGTTCGGTCAGCTTGTAAGCCTGCGAGGCATCAAAGGCAAACGGCCAAGTGGCATCGGGTTTGTGTTCATAGGACAGCAGCGCAAACTGCGGGCTTGATTCCAGCACCGTCCAGGGTCGCTGCCAACCCACGCCGTGAATGGCGTGCGGCTCGTCGGCCGAGGTTTGCACCAGCGGGTGATCGGTGCCGTTCCATTGCAGTTTGGCGTGTCCTACGCGGTTTGAAAATGGAATTAGCGGGTAGCTGCCTGCCTGGCGCGCGCTGACCAAGTCTTTGCCCGGGGTTGAGCGCAGCACGGGCGTGTCGCCCAGCCACAGGCCCGCGATGGCGCCGCCTAAACCGGGGGTAATTTCACAACGAAGGTCGTGGCAAATAAGTTCAAGGGATGAGGTCATTTTTTGGGTCTCCTGGGGCATTATTGTGCCCTGCCTTTAACGAAAAACCCCACCTAAGATTGAAGCTCGGGTGGGGCAATTCAAGCGGGGAAATCCCGGCTTATGGCGTCAACTCAAGGTTGCAGTTGTGACCGCAAGGCCTTATTGGCCGTAAATACATACAGGCGGGTATTGGTATCGGTGTAAGTGGTCGTGAAAACCTCTCGGTGAACATACGCATCAGTGCCGGGCACTATACAAGCAGCACGAAGTCGGTCAGTACCAAATAAATAGCCCCCGTAGGCATTGGCACTTCCAATACTGGTCATGGAGCGCCCCACATTAACACCGCTCGTACTGACCAGAGAGGTGGATCCGGCACAATTGCTTGACGTGTCACCAGCAGCCTCCAACTTGGCATAGGCGCCATTCCACCAATAAAAGTTGGTACCGGGAATGACGTCCAGAGCCTCAGCCAATGAACGATCACTGGCCCACAATCCACTGGTGAGCGTGTTGTTGCCGATGCGCGTCGACGATGGGCCACGAATGCCCAAGCCAGTTTCAGCACGATAAATTTCTGAATAGAGCCCGATTCTGTCGGCCCCGAAGGCGCCAGCAGGGGTGCTCCAGTCAACATTCACGGCCCCCGTCACGGCTTGCTTTGTCGTGATGGCGCCTGCCGCGAAGTCAAGGTATCGCTTCAGACTGTCGGTGTTGATGACCGACACCATGTTGTTGTCAACATAGGTTTTCGCCATTGAAGCGGGCGGCAATTGACCCAGGTAACGGGTTTCAAAGGCAAAACGTAGCCGCCCATCGGTGTCAAACACCTCAATTTTGAGCATTGGATTCGCATCCAGTGTGGCCGCCAAGGTCACAGAAGGTGTTTGGCGGGCATAGCGTGCGCCGGTATTCCATGCGACATCCCTGCCGGCAATGCCTGAATCAACAACACCGGTGAAGACATTGACCCGCGTACCCAGCGCCTGAATATCCGTCACATACGTGTTGGAACTTGAGTCTGTTTTGGAGTTGCCACAAATATTTGACTGCAACGACCCACCCGTAGAGGTGTAACTTGGCGCCGCCGCTGAACCCGTTGACTGGGGTGTCATCGCATCAATGGCGGTGCGCCAACCATTCGTCACAATTTGGTCGATACCCATGTAATCCTTCAGGGGCGAACCGGTAGGTCGTTTAAGCAAAATGCCATTGGGATGAAATCCTGCCCATTTGGCCCCCACCATCTCACCCGGTCCCCTGACCACAATGCAGCCAATCATCCGAGTAGTGCTTGGTTTTGCCAAATTTAGGCTATCCCAATCGTTGTCACTGTTTTTGAATCCCCCTGATTGGGTTAAATCCAACACGGGATAGGTCACGTTACCGTCATTGCCGATGTAGACCCGAGGATCAAATGAGATTCGAAACCCGGCATCCACTCGACTAAAGTTGACGTTATTGAACGCCAAGTTGGACAAGTCGTTGTAATAACTCAGCGCAGATTCAACGTAGCCATTGAAGGCACGCTGGTTACCCACCAGAAGCCACACGCCATCTGTTTGGCGCTCAATAATTTCAGGTCGTGTGTAGCCAGCCCCCAGGTTATCTTTGAAATTGAAATTAACAGCTATCCGCTCTGGACTTTCAGACAGACGAAGCCGAACCACTGGCCGTGCGAAGACCGCACCATCCAGCGTGTTGGAACGCAGGCCGGAAGCCCATCGATTCATAAAAGGCGTGCCGTTGTGCAAGTAATTGCTTTTGGCAATACCCTGACACTTCAGATGCAGCAACGCATCGCTGGCCGAGGTTGCCACCAATCGGTCAGCGGCAGCCACGGTAAAGCAGCTTGTGAATTTTGCGACCAGTTCATCGAAGCCATCCGTATTGGTGACGGCCGTTTGAGTCAACGCAGCGGGCGCAGCATTTGAGTTTTTAACGATTTGTGAACCAGCAGCTACCGTCGATTGGTCTGAATTTGATGCAACCGCCATCTTGTTGGCAATCGTGACGCCTTCTGGTCTAACCACGACATCCAGGTGATCCAGCAATAAGTCAGCGCCTTTGCCATTGGCTGAAAAGCTGGTCGCTACGGGGTCAAAACTATTGGGCAAGTGGAGATTGGCGACAAGGGGCGCAATCACCGTACTAACTTTATTGCCGGCATTGCTGATGTCAGCCGCTTTAATGTCAGCCAGTTGACTGGCTGATAGAGGGACTGGAATGTCTGTAGGGGAAACTAAAGCGGTGATCGCGGTCGTCAGGGGTGTGACATTAACCACCGCATTGGCTGTATTGGTGGCAACAATGGCGTAATGAGTCACATCGGCTTCGCCCATTGTTGCCGTGGCTTGAATTTGAAATGGAGCAACTGCACCCGTGAGATCGGTGAAGCTGTAGGTCCCGTCGGCGTTTGCTTTGGTCGTAAAGGTGTGACCTGCCGCATCTTTGAGTGTCATGCTCGCATCTGACATTGGTGCACCAACAGCCGCCAACCCGCTTAATGAGGGGCGAACTGGCACATTTATCGCCACACTACTTTCCCCGCCACCGCCCCCGCATGAAATCAATATGGGCAATGATGCGAGTACTAAGGGTATTTGGCAAAGAAGTCTGTTTAAATTTTTCATACTTTTATCTCATCAAGCCAATTTGCAACAAAATTAATTACAAATAGATATTCAGGGAAATATAGAACGATTTAAATGATATTACCGCTTTATTGACGAGTTAGGGGGGTTGGCCACAAAAAAACCCACCGGAGCCAGAAGCTCGGGTGGGCTGAAGTTCACAAGGAAACGTCTAACAAAACACCTGACTGCAGGGCCCGCAGGCTCTGCAGCAACGCTCAATTAACGGTTGTACGCCGTCTCGCCGTGGGAGGAGATGTCGAGGCCTTCGCGCTCGTCTTCTTCGCTGACACGCAAACCAATGGTCAGGTCAACCAGCTTGAAGGCGATGAAGGACACCACACCGGACCAGACCACCGTGGTCAGGACAGCTTTGGCTTGAATCCAGACTTGAGAGGCGATTGAGTAATCAGCGGCAGTGATGCCTGTTGCTGTGACCCAGTCAGCCACAAAACCAGGGCCACCCAATGAAGGCGAGTTGAACACGCCAGTCAACAGGGCGCCGACAATGCCGCCGATACCGTGCACGCCGAACACATCAAGTGAGTCGTCTGCACCCAACATTTTCTTCAGGCCATTCACACCCCACAGGCAAGCAAAGCTGGCGATAGCGCCAATTACCAAGGCACCACCAATACCGACGTTACCGGCGGCTGGCGTGATGGCCACCAAACCAGCCACAGCACCGGAGGCTGCACCCAGCATGGACGCCTTGCCACGCATCAGCGCTTCACCCAGACACCAAGCCAACACGGCAGCAGCCGTTGCACCAAAGGTGTTGATGAAAGCCAGAGCGGCGAAGCCATTGGCTTCCAGCGCAGAGCCGGCATTGAATCCAAACCAGCCCACCCACAGAAGAGATGCACCCACCATGGTCAAGGTCAGACTGTGAGGGGCCATGGCTTCTTTGCCGTAACCGATACGCTTGCCCACCATGAAGGCACCCACCAAGCCAGCAACCGCTGCATTGATGTGAACCACCGTGCCGCCTGCGAAGTCAAGCGCACCCGACTGCCACAGGTAACCGGCTTTGGCGTTCATCGCGTCAACTACTTCTTTGGTGCCGTAAGCATCAGGTCCCATCCAGAACCAGACCATGTGGGCCAATGGCGCGTAGCTGAAGGTAAACCACAGGGCCATGAACAGCAGCACGGCAGAGAACTTCATGCGTTCGGCAAATGCACCCACGATCAGCGCACCGGTGATGCCGGCAAAAGTGGCCTGGAAGGCGGCAAAGACGATCTCAGGAATCACCACGCCTTTGGAGAAGGTGGCCGCGCTGGCAAACGTGCCTGCCGCGTTATCCCAAATGCCCTTCATGAACAGTCGATCAAAGCCACCAATAAAGGCATTGCCTTCGGTGAAAGCCAAGCTGTAACCGTAAATGAACCACAGCACCACGATCATGGAGAAGGTGACCATCACCTGCATCAAGACCGAGAGCATGTTTTTGGAACGAACCAGGCCGCCGTAAAACAGGGCCAGACCGGGCACCGTCATCAAGATTACGAGCACGGTAGAGATCATCATCCAGGCGGTGTCGCCTTTATTGGGAATAGGGGCTGAAGCGGCTGCAGCAGGTGCAGGCGCTGCGGCCGACACCACCGCTGATGCGGCCGCGGCGGGCGCTGCAGCCGCGGGTGCGGCGTCAGCGGGCTTGGCTTGGGCAGAAGCGGCGGCAACGGGTGCTGAGGGCGTCTCAGCCATCAAAGCGGAACCAGAAGTCAGAAGACTCAAGCCCAGTGCGAGGGATACAAGTAGTTTTTTCATATTAAGTTTCTCGTGTCAGTGACCTGATGGCTTAGAGCGCTTCTTTGCCGGTTTCACCGGTACGAATGCGCACGACTTGTTCAAGGTTGTAAACAAATATCTTGCCGTCGCCGATCTTGCCGGTGCGGGCCGCACCTTCGATGGCTTCGATCACTTGGTCAACCAAGGCATCGTCAATGGCGGCTTCAATTTTGACTTTAGGCAAAAAGTCGACCACGTATTCGGCACCCCGATAAAGCTCGGTATGGCCTTTTTGACGACCAAAGCCTTTGACTTCGGTCACGGTGATGCCCTGCACGCCGATGGCAGAAAGCGCTTCACGCACTTCGTCCAGCTTGAAGGGTTTAATGATGGCGGTGACAAGTTTCATGCGTTCTCCAAAATGTATGAGGGATAAGGGCTTAATGCACAGACCGTGCCAGCGCCGTTGCGACCTCTCACGCCACTCTCGCAGCCTTTGAAGCGGCGTGCGTTAAGATACCTGTATATAAAACCAGCCCGCACCGCACTGGTGCGCACAGACGAGGTGCGGCAACAGCCCATGCACCCTTTTAGAGAGAATTTCCCATGAGTCTGTCATTGGTTCAAAGCCGTGCACTTCTAGGGCTTGAAGCCGCAGCCGTCACCGTTGAGGTGCATTTGGCCAACGGCCTGCCCAGCTTTACGCTGGTGGGACTGGCGGATGTGGAGGTCAAAGAGGCGCGAGAGCGGGTGCGCTGTGCCATTCAAAACTCGGGACTTGAATTCCCCAATAACAAGCGCATCACCGTCAACCTGGCACCTGCCGACTTGCCCAAAGACTCAGGTCGATTTGACTTGCCCATCGCACTGGGCATCTTGGCTGCCAGTGGTCAGATTGATGGTTCGAAATTAGTGGGCCATGAATTTGCCGGAGAGTTGTCGCTGTCGGGCGAATTGAGGCCTGTTCGCGGCGCCTTAGCGATGAGCCTTGCGCTGCACGCCGGACGTGTGGTGACGCAGTTGGTGCTACCGCCCGAGAGCGCCGAAGAAGCGGCCTTGGTCCCCGATGCCCAGGTCTACAGCGCACGCCATTTGCTGGACGTGGTGCAGCATTTTTTACCGCAAGCAGCGGATGCGCCGCCGCCGGAGCCCGCGCAAGGTTGGTCGCGTGTGATCTCCAAACCGATGACACAGGCCATTAACTACCCGGATTTAGCCGATGTAAAAGGTCAACTCGGCGCCAAACGCGCTTTGGAAATTGCGGCGGCAGGTGGTCATAGCCTGCTACTCATGGGGCCGCCTGGCTCGGGCAAATCAATGCTGGCCCAACGATTTGCAGGCTTGTTACCCGCCATGAGCACCGAAGAGGCCTTGCAGAGTGCCGCCGTGGCTTCCCTCGGTGGACGGTTTTCACTCAGCAAATGGGCGCAGCGCCCAACCTGTAGCCCGCACCATACCGCCAGCGCGGTGGCTTTGGTAGGCGGCGGTTCCCCGCCCCGGCCGGGTGAAATATCGTTGGCCCACCACGGCGTTTTGTTTTTGGACGAGTTGCCAGAATTCCCAAGGGCCGCGCTTGAAGCACTGCGTGAGCCGCTGGAGTCCGGCACCATCACCATCTCGCGTGCAGCGCGTCGTGCTGAGTTTCCCGCACGTTTTCAATTGATCGCAGCCATGAATCCATGTCCCTGCGGTTATTTGGGGTCGGCGCAGAAAGCGTGTCGATGCACACCAGACCAAATTGCACGCTACCAAGGCAAGCTCAGCGGCCCGCTAATCGACCGCATTGATCTTCATATTGAAGTGCCCGCCTTGCCGCCTGCCGACTTGCTCCTCGCCCGCGTCGGCGAATCAACGACCGACATTCGAGCGCGATGCACACAAGCGCGCGAGCGCGCCATGGAGCGGCAAGGTAAGCCTAACCATGCTTTGCAGGGGCAAGAAATAGATACCTTTGTTTTGCTGGACGAAGCGGCCGTCAAGTTCTTGAATGTGGCCGCAGCCCGCTTGGGCTGGTCTGCACGCAGCACCCACCGAGCGCTGAAAGTAGCCCGAACCATCGCCGACTTGGCAAGCGCCACCCGAACCCAGGTGGGCCATGTGGCTGAGGCCATGCAGTACCGAAGAGCGCTGCGTGGGGCCGGTCAGAATTAATTTAGCCAGCTCGTGATAAGCACTTATTCGCTATGAATAAAGTAGCTATCTAAGCACGACTGGCATGCTAAAAATAACCTTTTAGCCATAAAAAAATCGGCCGCAGCCGATTTTTTTATGGAGCAAGAAGCCTTGACTTATTTAGCCGCGGCAACCGCTTTGGGAGCTTCAAATTTTGCACCGGCCGCGTTGGCCATGTAAACCACGGCACGACCAATTTCAAGCGTCTCGAAATCGCCACCACCCTGAGCGCCCATGGCGTTCTTGCCTTTAACAGCCGAGTTCAACAAAGCGTCATAACCTGTTTTGATTCGAGGCGCCCAAGCCGCCACATCACCAAACTTGGGCGAGCCAGCCAAACCAGCTGCGTGGCAGGCAGAACACTGCGCCTTGAACACTTCCTCACCAGATTTGAGTTCTCGGTTGGCATCACGAATTTCGACCGCGCCAACTTTTTGAATCCGCATCGCAATGGCTTTTTCCATATTGACCGCACCAGCCTCCGGTTTTTTGTCGGAAGTGACGTACAAAACCAAACCAATGATGATGAATATGGGGGCAACAAACGAGAAAAATACAGTCAGCAACAATTGCTTGGGATTTTTAACGGGACCGGTATGGTCCTCTTCTGTATGTGAAGTTGTGTTGATGTCGCTCATGGATTCCTTTAATATTCAGGCACGGTAAAAGCAATCTCGGATTATAGCGGGAGGCACATCGAAACCACCTACAATGCGTCTTCCCTATTGCGGCTGTAGCTCAGTGGATAGAGTATTGGCCTCCGAAGCCTGTAGTCACCCAGGTTTGCCGCGAAAATGTGAATATTGGTCTTTTTTAGAGTTGCGGCTGTAGCTCAGTGGATAGAGTATTGGCCTCCGAAGCCAAGGGTCGTGGGTTCGATCCCCGCCAGCCGCACCAGCACTAGCTTTCCCAGTGAATGAGTGCTAACTTACAGTGAGTTAAGCGATGTAGGCTTTTACTCACTCGCACCCTAAAGTGCATTTAAGACCAATCGTCATTCAGAATTTCGGGCATATTCATGGCCCACAGATGGCCCAACCGTGGCCCAGCGGCTTTCAAGCGTCATGCATTTTTGAGTATTGGTTCACTGGCCCATCAAAGTGTGCCGACTTGAGCTTTTTAACACCTTTTAACGCGGCTGTTTGCAGCCCTCGTCTGGCAACCTCCTGGAACTTGAAGTGACTTCAACTGCCTTTTTTGCAACTTCAAATCTTGAGGGACTGGCAATAAAGTCAGTAATGTTTGGGCATGAAAAAATGGGGTTTACTTTGGCAACGATTGTTGGATCTTTTGCTTGTAGGGCACTGACCTTTCAGATCTGGAAGTTCGATAAGTCACTAAACCAGTTCGATAAGAGCCAATAGGTAAGCTGCTCGCCAATCCGACCAGAAACCTACATTTGAGCTTGGATGTCCCGTAACTCTAAACGTCAGATAAGACGTAGCTCAATCAGGCAAAGCGGCCCAATCCCTATAGAGAACGTAGACATCGTCCATGTAATCTTCTAAGTTAGAAAAGGCGACTAGTATTCGCTTGTTTTTGTGGTTCCAGGCGAGTCGCTGACCACCATATCCAACGGCCCAATAGCTATCCTGTTGGCGGTTGTTTTCTGTCCAGATAAGATATCCGTAACCATCAAAAGACTTGCCTTCGCGTTTGAGGGAGTTTTTGATTTGAGTCTTTGACGCATCTCTCACATAGTCCGAAAAGCAGCCGGTGCCGCTTTCCGCGTTTTTGATCCATAACGCAAATCGCCCCCAGTCTTCGAGTTTCATGCGTACATTGCCGTCAGATTGACCGTAACCGAAGTGGTCCTGCCCAATGATGGCTTGATACTTGAGCCCTGCTGGCTTAAGCACCATCTCTTCAGTCCACTTGGCGTAAATCGTGCCGGTCGCTCTATTGAGAATGACGCCCAAAAGCAAGGGGTCTGTACTGTGATAATCAAAAACCTCACCCGGTTTTGACTTGACGCCGAAGAAGGATTGTTTTGCTTTACTGATACTAGGCGTTTGAAGGATATCGACAAAACTGATTTTGCCAGTCCGCATATCGCGTTCTTGGGTCCTCGACATAATTGAACTGTCATGATTTATGGCGGAGGTACCACCACTCATTTTGAGTAATTGCTGCACCGTTGCACGACCCAAGTCAGTGCCAGCGATTTCGGGTACCCATGACTCAGCTTTGTCTTGCAGGGATAATTTACCCGCACATATCGCCTGACCGATGGCCATTGATGTCACGGTCTTGCCGACACTAAAGCTCAAAAAGAAAGAGCTGGCGTTAGCTGGCTCACGATAGCCGCTCCAAACGACTTCGCTGCCATTCATCAACATGAGGGATTTAGCTGACGACTTCTTAATGATTTCTTTGGCTCGCTCGATAACGCCTTCCTCGGCTCTATTCGGCGTACGTGCTGATAGCGCAACGGGGTCAGTCGCGGGATCTGTTCGGTAATGCCATTTTTGCCCTTGCCCCAAAAGCCAATCATCGGGCGCTGCGGCGATACCGCCAACCGTTGGCGATTGCGAAAATGACAACGAAGGAAGTAAAAGCAAAAACAGGTGAAGCTTGCGCATATTCGGACCCGAAATTCAAACAAACAATTTCGCTCCAATTTAGCACAGGGTGACATTGCGAACGACCGTCTGCAGGCGAGTTAATTGTTGATGACAACGCCCGCTTTTGGCAGCTGGTGGGCGAAGCGACTCTCGAAACAGACGCCACATTGCTGACAGTCAAGCTACTGAGTTGACTGACTGGTCTGGAGCGAGCATTTCGGTGAAACCTACGTCAGGAAACGACCAAATGCGGGTACTCACGTGGGGCAGCTTTCGGGCAACAGAAATATTTTCACCATCGAGGTTCCATAAAGTTGTCACTCAATCTGTTTCATCCAAACCGTATTGCTGACGCTGGTGGCGGAAAAGTCTGGGGAATGTCAGCAGCGTATCCGGTCTTAGTGATTTACGATCTACCTGCTCCATTGCGGTCTTTGACAACTAGGGATCGACGGTCGGATTTATGGCTGCCGTTTTGACAAAGTGGGTACCCGCCATCGTTTAGGTTTGTAGGATGCTCACCCGCAGTAACGTGCCAAGATAGTTAAATCACTCGCAAGGGTGGGCGTCGTACAAACCTAAACTAACTGCGTCTTACAGACAATGAATTGGCCAACCCGTAATCAGACTGTCGTGACCGGCAGCAAAGGGGCTTGTAGAGCCAGTTATTGCTCTCCAAAGTGGACCTTCAAAACTAAGGATCCGCAATGGAGATAATAGAATTCTGATCAGCTACCGAAGCCGTGTCAGGCAATCTTTACAAGATGACGCTGAATCACTGAGCCTGCCAGTGCATGCCGAACACCTTCAAGAAATTTTGGTAAAAACTCGGAACTTGCCGACAACTTGCCTCGGTAGCCGTCTACTGCAGCCATGCTTGGAATGCCCGTGAGCATGCCAATGCCACCCAACACGCCGTACAGGGTGTGAAGGATGTTGGTATCAATGCCCGTGAGTTTTTTGCACATGTCCGCGTACTCATTGGCCCATTTCAAAGCAGCCATCCAATCGCCCCCCTGAGCAAGTTGGAACTGGCATTGTGAAACCACGGTGCCTAGAGGAATGTTGGTTCCCAATGTTCCACCACGAATATATTGGTAAATTATGTCTGGCTCCATGCTCACCATATGTTCGCGCAGCTTACGATTGCTAATCCACCAAGCCTTGCTGGCCCCGAGTTTGGAGGTCACTTCAGCACGCGCTGCCAGCGATTCATAGGCGACTGAGAAGCCCAAAGTTCCCGCAACATAGCCATTGCTACCAGCCCATACATTTACGGATACCCCGGTTTCCATTTTCATGGTGGCTGCAAGTTCTTGAACAATTGGAAACACGGCCTCCATATCACCTGTTGTGACGAGTGTGCGATTGAATAGCAACATGTCTATTCTCCTTGTTAATTCTTGGATCAAATAGGCAATTGACGGGCCACATTGCTGCGAACCCAACTGCTTAGGCCACTTGCAGTGGCCTTGACTGACCAAGCCTGAAATGCAGGGTCAGCGTAGATTGCATCTGTACTTTTTCCATAAGCTTCAAAGCTGTCGTAACGGGCTGCAAACACCATATTTCCAATTTCTCCGGCGGATACAGCCCAGACAGAAACCTCAGCCCCATGTTTTCGCCAAAGTGCAGCACTCTCGCTGACGATCGCTATGACTTTTGTCATGTCTGCACCTGGGTTTGGTTTAAAAACAGCTTGAGTAATAACTTGAGTCATGACTGATCCTTGAAATTTCTAACATGCTTCACAGTGATGCATGTTTTTTAATTTTGACATTAGTCAAGCATCATTAGTCATTGAATTTTCTCAATTGGCTAGGTAGATTCCCTTAAAAGGCAAAGGGTCTTTGCAAGACGCTTTCATTGCACCAATACTTCTTCGTAAAGATAATTGATTGATGGCGATTTTTAATTATTGACATTAAGTTAAAAAGTTCGTGGTGTGACCGTGAGCTGATGAGCGATCAGTTCAAGCAATTAGGGATCTGCAAAGGGTCTTCAAGAGTCGGAAAGTGATAGAGCTTGAGGGGCAGCTTATTCGTTGTCCAAGGTTTTTTCAGGCCTCGGATTGGCAACCGCAAAGCTGACGTTCAGCGGCTCTACGCACTGGCCCACCCAATCGCAGTGCTCTCACTTGGTCTTGCAAGCCGCCTGAGATGCCGGCTGACTCCGTGAAGTCAACGTCAGACATCAGTTGATGGCCTAGAAAATCAGGCGCTCCCCCCGTAGCAGTCAAACTGCCCGACAGTAGCGCCAAATTTTCGCCAGTCGCGGGGCGTTTAGGGCGTCAAGCCTCGGTATCCTCTGCCATTACCAGCGCGTCATCCACCTCAATGCCCAGATAACGGACGGTACTCTCAACTTTGGCATGGCCAAGCAAAAGTTGCACCGCACGAAGGTTTTTGGTCCGCCGGTAGATGAGTGAAGCTTTGGTGCGCCGCATGGAATGTGTGCCGTAGGCAGCAGGGTCGAGGCCAATCTGGCGCACCCAGTTATCGACGATGCGGGCGTACTGACGGGTACCCAGATGCGGGGAGTCGTGTATTCGGCTTGGGAATAAGAAGTCTTCTGATCGCAGTTTCGCCTCTTTGATCCAAGCGCTCACCGCTTCCTGGGTGGACGCGGTGATCTCGAACTGCACCGGCCTGGCAGTTTTCTGTTGCATGATGATGGCGCGTGCAGCCACATGATCACCATGGCAGATGTCTCGAACCTTGAGTTTGACCAGATCGCAAGCCCTAAGCTTACTGTCAAGACCCAAGTCAAACATGGCCAGTTCCCTGACCCGGTGTTCGATCTGCAATCGCACGCGTATGGCCCAGATTTCCTTTAGCTTGAATGGCGCCTTCTGGCCCACCAGTTTGCCCTTGTTCCACGGTTCGTGGTGGGACTTGTTGCTTGAATCGTCCATGCTGAACTCCTTAAAGTTGAAAGGAATTCAACTCTCCTGCGTATTGGCTGGGGTGGTCATGCCGATCGTCAGCTTTGGAGCAGGCAGTTTGAGATTTCAGACCGACCGCAAAAATCACAAAAGGCGATTGCAGTTTCCTGAGTGTTCGACTCTTCCAGACCCATACCCGACGTTCACACAAATCGACATCTTTCACAAGTCTTGTACGAGCGGCTGTTCCCAATTGCCGCTTTAGGGCATTCCGAGCTCAAATTTCGCAACAATTACCATGGGCTCTGAGGATCACCCTGACATACCGCCAGCGTGATCCAGACGACATTAGATGTCTGTTTCTTCAGCCATTTCCAAGGCGTCGTCCACCTCAATACCCAAGTAACGGACGGTGGACTCCAGCTTGGCATGGCCTAACAAAAGCTGCACTGCGCGTAAGTTTTTCGTGCGCTTGTAAATGAGAGTGGCCTTGGTAAGTCGCATGGAGTGTGTGCCATAGGTACAAGGGTCTAGGCCGATTTGCTTTACCCGTCCGTCCACGATCCGGGCGTACTGTCTGGTGCCTAAGTGAGGAGAACGGTGTACCCGACTTGGAAACAGATAGTCCGCCGAGTGGAGGTTTCGCAGCTCTATCCAGTCAGCGACTGCCGCACAGGTTTGCTACGTAATCTCGAACTGGACCGGTCTTGACGTCTTTTGCTGCATCACGGTCGCACGGGAAGCGACGCGATCACCGTGACAAATGTCACGCACCCGGAGTTTGACGAGGTCGCAGGAGCGCAACTTACTGTCTAAGCCTAAATCGAACAGCGCTAACTCCTTGGTGCGGTGCTCCAGTTGAAGCCACACCCGACTGGCCCAAACTTCCTTAAGCTTAAAAGGGGCTTTTTGCCCCACCAACTTGCATTTGTTCCAGGGCGCCCCTGGCCGACGGGTCTGGCTGGCAGTGTTATCCATGGTAAATCTCCTTAAAAGTGAAAGGCTTGCCACTATGCACCTTTTGCCATTTTGTGTACACTAGGATTCACAAACCGCGTTTAATTGAGAGGAAAATGATGGAAGCTACCAAAGTAGGTATTCGGGAATTTCGTGCCGGCATGGCCGAATTTATCGCGTCGAGCACGCCGGTGGCGGTGACGCGCCATGGGCAAACCATTGGTTACTTCATTCCGACCCACGGCGAGGTCGAGGCCGACATTGCGTCATTAAAGAAGGCCAGCAAGACGTTGGATCGCCTGCTTGCGGCCAAGAGCATTGATGTGGACGCTGTGGTCGCTGAATTCAAAACTGCCCGAAAACGCACGAGCACGTCCAAGAAATCGGTATCCGCAACAACATGAGCAAAAAAATCGAACGTTCTGGATGCCAATATCCTGATCAGAGCGGTGCTGGGCAAGCGGGCGCGAGAGCTTATTGTCGACAACGCCGAGTTGGTTCAATTCTTCGCGCCCGATGTTGCATACGCTGACGCCCGAAATTACCTTCCAGCGCTGCTGGAAAAAAGAGGTGTGAATGCCCAATCGGCGCTGACGGTGTTGGACGCAATGGAAGCAATAGTCCGACCGCTGGAACTGGGTGTTTATGCAGGACTGAAAGTACAGGCACTACAAAGGATTTCTATGCGTGATGCCGATGATTGGCCTGTGCTTGCGTGCGCCATGACCATTGCTTGCCCCGTGTGGACAGAAGATGCCGACTTCTTTGGCACTGGCATAGCGACTTGGACCACCGATCGCGTGGCGTTGTATTTGGTCAGTTGATTCTGGCTAATGGAACTTACGTGTCCACTGCAGTCATCGCCGACAGTTAGGTGGCTGGCTCTTGGGGAGCGATTGGAGTCCTTGGCACTTCGACTAGCAACGACTCCAGAGGGCCGAAAAGCGGTCAATCTCCTCTGCAAAAGTTTGGCGCTAATTGTTCGAGAGATTGATGCCAGCAAGCTCACCTAGCGCCAGCAAGAACGGGCCAATTTGTTCCACTGGCACCTTCTGGATTGCCTCTTTGGCTATCGGTTCAATGGAAGCCAACGCATATTTCAGAAGTTGCTGACCAGCATCCGTCAATGAGGCGTAACCAACTCTGGCATCTCTGGGGTCAGGTTGTCGTGATACCAACCCCAGTTTTTCCATGGGTAATAGACTTCGTGTGACGCCCGACGCAGTAACTCCCAAGCGTTCCGCCAAGTCAACTCGACGCAATCTGAATTCCGGTGCGCGGCCAAGGTAATACAGAATCATGAAGTCGCTGAAGCTGAGCCCATGCAAGTTGGACAGGGCATTGTCTAGTCGGCGTGTCAAAGTCGCATAGGCGCGTGTCAACCGCAAACAAAATTCAAGATTTTCACTTGAACTCATTGCGACGAATTTGGTGTTTTCTTCTGACATTTATTTGGATGCTTTCATCTCATTAGATTAAGTAGTACTTGTTAAGTCAAGTATATGGCATGCTAATGATCAATTGTGAGCAGCGGCTTTTGGTGAGTATTTGACCCACACCTGCACTGCGTGAAAGGCCGGATTGGGTCTTGACTTGCCCCACAGGATCGATGACAGCTTTGCAGATGTTCCGTAGCGATTAGCAATGACTGCAATAGAGCGGCAACCATTTCAGCGTTGATTTTTCGGAAGTCTGCTTACGCTGCTGACCTGCCCCAGACTTTTCAGCCGTCGATGTCAGCAACGTGATTCAGGCGAGGTGAAATGAAGGGCTGCTTTGTGGAACTCCACCAACAATCTGGCGAACATCACTTGCCGGGTTAAATGACTGGTATCGGGCAGGCATTTCGTTAAACTGACATTCGGCTAAGGGCACAATTCCGACATTAATGGTTGCCTATTGATGCGGGTGAAGTTCAGATCAGGGGTTGACGGCTATATCGTTGAGCGCATGGGCGGCACCCTAGACTACACCATGACCATCAGCTTTCCTGAGGGCCTAGTGGTGATGCGCAAACCCTGATCCATACGACTGCTTCTGAACTTGCTTTTTTGGCCCCGTCATAGTGCCATAAGCCAAGAGCGCCCGTGCGCCGCGCTTCTGAGGTCGAAGGCATTGACGCGCCGCATTTTGTTGGCCAGAAGTATTCCTCCAACTCGACGGTACAGGCCCCGTATTGCACAGTCGCAGGCGAGACTGATGTTGCACTGCATCAGAGGGTAAGCCCTCATACGTTGCAGCAAGTAGAGGGTTATGGTTGGTTTAGTTTAATGTGTTACTGCAAAGTAACTAACCTAAATAGAACCTTCGTCTCGTGCAAATTAACCCTATATCCTCTGCCCTCGCCAGCTCGGCCCGCAAGGGGGAAGCCGTAGATTCTCCTTGGCGGGCGCACCGTGCTAACGAGCCGCAGCGCAGTGACAAAAAAGACGCGGTACTGCTTGCTGGCGCGCGTCTATTTACCCGTAAGGGCTTTCAGGGCACCTCGCTTGACGACATCGCCCAAAGCCTGGGAGTAACCAAGCCTACCCTGTACTACTACATCACCAACAAAGAAGAAATCCTGATCGAGTGCGTGGAGCGCGGCCTCACCGCTTTTCACCAGGGGCTGGCCGCTTTGGTGGAGTCGGGTCTGGGCGGGCGCGATTTGCTGCGCGCGGCTATGGCTTTGTACGCCGAGGTGGTGACCAGCGACTTTGGCATGTGCGCCAGCCGCGTGGGCGAAGACCCCTTGAGCGAAGACAAGCGTCGCGCACTGCGCCAGCGCAAGGGCGAGGTGGATGTGGACTTTCGTTTGCTGATCGAACAAGGCATGCAGCGCGGCTGGATCGTGGTGGGTGACGCGGCAGTGGCGGCGTTCACCGTTGTTGGTGCGCTCAGCGGCATTGGCCGCTGGTACCGGCCCGAGACCCATTCCCCCGAGAGCTTGCAAAACGCGGTGCAGCACTGCATCGAGATGCTGCTGCGAGGCGTTCTTAGCGCCCCTGCGTCAGCCCCATTTTCCGAACTACCACAAGGGCTTGCAGCCATGACCGCAATGCGCCGTGAAAACCATTTTGAAAACCGCCTTGTGCTGTGCTACGCCCAGCGACCCGACCATGTGGCGGAGATGCTGGTGTCTGCTCTGGCACAACGGCCCGAAGGACTGGCTGTGGTGTGTGGCGATATGCGTCTGAGCTGGCGCGAATTGCACCACGCGGCAACCAAATGCGCAGGTGGCCTGGCCCAGCGGGGCGTGGCCAACGGCGACCGTGTCGCCATCCACATGGGCAACTCGCCCGAGTTCATCATCGTAACTTTGGCCTGCGCCTGGATGGGCGCGGTGCTGGTGCCTGTTAGTGCGCGAGCACGCGGCATGGAGCTCGAATACGTGCTGAACGACTCCGGCGCCGTAGCGCTGGTCTGCGCCCCCGACGTGGCCGCGTGGCAACCCGCCCCCGCCCAACTGCCCGCGCTGCGAATGCGCTTTGTCACGGGCACTGCGCCGGCCGAGGGTTTTGAACCCTTTGCCAGTCTGATGCAGGCGCAACCGCAAGCCAAGCCCCACCCGGCGCAAGAAGAAGACCTGGCGGTCCTGCTTTACACGTCTGGCACCACCGGACGGCCCAAGGGCGCCATGCTTACGCACCTCAACATCGTGCATTCGGTGATGCATTTCGTAGAGCGCATGGGCTTGAACGAGCGCGATATTTCGCTGCTGGCCGTGCCCATGAGCCACGTCACCGGTTTGGTGGCCCAGCTTTACACCATGCTGTATTGCCAGGGCACGACGGTGGTGATGGCGCAGTTCAAGGCGGTAGACTTTGTGCGCTTGGCTAGCGTCGAGCGCATTACTCACACCATCATGGTGCCGGCCATGTACAACCTGTGCCTCTTGCTGCCCGACTTGCAGGCGCACGACCTAGGCGCCTGGCGCATTGGCGCTTTTGGCGGCGCGTCCATGCCAACGGCCACGATTGACGGGCTGGCGCAGCGTCTGCCGGGCTTGGTTCTGATGAATGCTTATGGTTCAACTGAGACCTGTTCGCCCGCCACAATCATGCCCCAGGGCAAGACCGATAGCCACCGCGACAGCGTGGGCTTGACCGTGCCCTGCGGCGAGATTTGTATCATGGACGAGGCCGGTAACGAAGTGGCGCGCGGCGGCGTGGGCGAGATCTGGATTTCCGGGCCCATGGTGGTGCCGGGTTACTGGCGCAATGAAGCAGCAACGGCCAGCGAATTCAAGGCCGGCTTCTGGCGCTCGGGCGACATTGGCAGTATGGACGCCCAGGGCTATGTGCGCGTGCTCGACCGCAAAAAAGACGTGATCAACCGCGGCGGCTACAAGGTGTACTGCGCGCAGGTAGAAAACGTACTGAGCGAACACCCCGACGTGCTGGAAGTGGCACTGGTGGGCGTGCCCTGCGCGGTGCTGGGTGAGCGGGTGCACGCCTTTGTGTCAGTCCGCACCATCAGCGAACACACCAACGCCCAGGCCTTGCAGGCCTTTTGCAGCCAGCGCATGGCCGATTACGCCGTGCCTGAGACCTGGACCATAGACACCGAACCCTTGCCGCGCAACCTCAACGGCAAGATCATCAAGCGCGAACTGCGCCAAACCCTGCACGCTGCCCTGATCTGAACGAGAACACCATGCCCAAACTGCGCGCTACCCAGCAAACCATTGTTTTCATCCTGTTCCTGGTGATGTTTAGCGGCTTTTTGCTGCTGCTGCCCGGTTTTGCGCAGGTGGACAACCTGCTTACTTTGCTACAAAACGTGGCCATTTTGGGCATCTTGGGCTTGGGCATGGCGGTGGTGGTCATTGGCCGGGGTATTGATATTTCTATGATTGCCGCGCTGGCCGTACCCTCGGGCTTTTTGCTGCAGTCGGTGAGCAACGGCCAGTCGATTGAAGTGGCGGCCTTGCATGCCTTGGTCTTGTCCTTGCTGTTTGGCCTAGTCAACGGCTGGCTGATTGCCTATGCCGAAGTGCCTTCGCTCTTTACTACGCTGGCCTCGGGCCTGTTTTTGGCGGGGCTAGGGCAAGCGGCGATTTTTCAGTTGGAGGTGGTGCAGTGGCCGCAGGCGCTCGACGCCGTGGTCTGGATCGGGCGCGGCAGCCTAGGCGGCATTCCCATGCCGGTGCTGATGTTCGGTCTGGCCTGCGCACTCATGGCGCTGCTGCTGCGCCGCCTGCGTGCCGGAGCCTTTATCTACGCCATTGGAGACAACCCACTCACGGCGCGTGCCACCGGTTTGCCCACGCGCCCCATCATCTTGCTGGAGTATTTGCTCGCTGCGCTCATTGGACTTTTTGCCGGCTTGGTGATGGCAGCTTCGGTTAACAGCATGCCTACGCGCATCTACAACTCCACCATGATCTATGACGTGGTTCTGGTGGTAGTGCTGGGAGGCATTGGTCTGTCGGGCGGGCGCGGCGGGGTGGTCAACGTCATCATCGGTACGCTGCTCATTGGCACCATCCTCAATGGAATGACCATCATGGATATCTCGTACTCCGTGCAAAACATCATCAAGGGCTTGGTGCTCTTGGCTGCGATTCTTATTGATTCTGTCCTCAACCCGCGCAACGAAGAAACCGCGCAGCAAGGGGACATCTGAGCATGCCGCGCACCCGGCTCACCCAGAGTGCAATTCACTTTTTCAACCTAGGATACAACAATGCAACAAGCAAAACACGTGGTTAAAAATCTGGTTAAGGCCATCGCCGGCCTGGCCCTGGGCGCTGCCGTCGCGCTACCAGCCTTTGCGCAAAGCAAGGGTCTGGACGAGCCGTTTCGTGATGGCTACAAAAAGGCGCTTGCCGGTAAAACCGTGGCGTTCATTCCTGTGGCCTATGGCTTTGACCTGGCCATCGGTTGGCACCAGGGTCTGAAAAAAGAGCTAGAAGCTTCGGGCATGAAAGTCGTGGTGCGCGACCCCAACTGGAACACCAATGCCGGTGCGCAAGCCTTTACTGCGCTGATTGCCGAGAAGCCAGCCGTCATTGTGATTCACAATCCTGACGTGCAAACTTATGCCAAGCTGATTGCCAAGGCCGAGGCCGCGGGCATTTACGTGGTGCAGATCAATATGCGTTCCTCGCAAGCCTCGACCGCCTTTGTGGGCGCGGACTGGGTGGATATTGGCGAGCGCATGACCGAGGCGGTGGTGGCGTCGTGCAAAGGCAAGTCCAATAAGATCGCCATCGTGCAGGGCGCACCGACTGCCGCAGCAAGCGCCTACACGCTTAAAGGCGTGGAAAATATTCTGGCCAAGAACCCCACTGTAAAAGTGGTGTCCAACCAAGCCGCTGACTGGGACGCCGCTAAGGCTAAGGCACTGACGCAAACCGTGCTCAAGCAAAATCCGGATCTGTGCGGCATCGTCGGCTTTTGGGACGGCATGGACATCGGTACGGCTGCTGCCGTTAAAGAGGCGGGCATGACCGGCAAGGTGTTCCTTGCAACGTCGGGCGGCGGCGAGCAAAAGGGCGCATGTGACCAGGTTAAGGCTGGCGCCTACGACTACGACGTGAGCTACGACGTGCCCACGCAGGCCAGCAATATGGCAGCCATGATCAAGTGGCTGGTGCAAGGTGGTCTCAAGCCCGGCGCCGTCAAGCAAAACATCTACACCACCTTGATCCCTATTACCAAGGAAAACGCCTCGATCGAAGGCACCTGCTGGAAGCTACCTGCCAAATAAGCATCTGACCCGGGTCGACGCGGCCCGGGTTGGGTTGGGTGGTTGCTGCCTTCAAGAGTGGCCACTTTTTTTACTTTGTTCCCCCTGAATTGGTGCACCCCATGAGCGAAACCCTGACCCGACTGCGTTACCGGTATTGGCCGGACCACTGGCTTGGCGAGATCCTGTCCAAGCGCTGGACCGAGACCGCCATTCCCGTGATCTTGCTGGCACTGGTGGTCATCGCCTCGGGCCAGTTGGTGCCCGGCTTTTATACCCCCATCGTGCTGGCGGACACATTGCGCCAGGCCGGTGAAGTGGGCTTTATCGTGTTTGGCTTGGCACTGGTGATGATTGTGGGGGGCATCGACCTGTCGGTCGGCTCCATCTTTGCCCTGACCAACTTTTGCGCCCTAGTGATGATGCATATCCTGAAATGGCCGGTGCCTGTTGCGGTGCTGGGCACGCTGGTGTGCGGCGGCCTGCTGGGTGCAGTCAACGGCATCCTGATTGGCTACCTGCGATTACGGGCGTTTTTAACAACGCTCATTACCCTGATTATTTTCCGCTCCGTTTATGAGATATTGAGCCTGCGCTATTCCACCGAGATTGCCGGCTATGTTCCCCAGTCCGAACTGTGGGACTTTTTGGGCAATGGCACTTGGCTGGGCCTGCCAGCTGTTGCCTGGGCCTTTTTGGTGGCGGCCATTGGCGGCCACGTGCTGCTGACGCGCCTACGCCTGGGTTGGCACATCGTGGCTATTGGAGGCTCGCGCCGCTCAGCCTACAACAGCGGCATTGCGGTCAACCGCACCGTGGCACTGTGCTACGTGGCCAGCGGCATGTTGACGGGCGCGGCTGGCTGCTTTTTTGCCTCGCGCCTGGCAACGGCCGGTGCTGATATTGGTGTTGGTATGGAAGTACTGGTGCTGACTGCGGCTGTGCTGGGCGGCATCAGCCTGGGCGGTGGACGTGGCTCGGTCACCAAGGCGGTGGTAGGCACACTCATTGTGCTTTTGATCATCAACGGCCTGACCTCGCTGTCGGCTCCTGGCGGCATTACGCGCATGGTGCTGGCAGGCATCTTGATTACGGCGGCAATTATTGATGTGCGATGGCTCAAAAACCGCCACCGCATTTTGAGCAAGGTCTATGTCAGTCCCACTTACCACCGCTTAGGCGTAGCACCTGATTGCAGCGCTGAAGGCGGCGGCGTCTGGGCCGTCAACAACAAGCTGCGCGATGTGGAACTCATTGGCTTAGGACGCATCGAAGGCCCTGAGGACGTGATCTTGGACCGCGACAACCACCTGTACGCAGGCTCGCGCCATGGCGACATCATGCGATTCTTGGCGCCAGATTATCAGCAGATGGAAGTGTTTGCCCATATCGGAGGCACGCCGCTGGGCATGGCATTTGACCGCGACTTCAACCTCAACGTTTGCGTGGGCGGCATGGGCTTGTACCGTGTGACGCCCGAGCGCGAAGTGCAGCGCGTGACCGATGAGACCAACCGCAGTTGGGCTTCTATCAACGACGACAGCCGCTTGCGCCTGGCCGACGACCTAGACATAGCCGACGACGGCCGCATCTTCTTTAGCGAAGCTACGGTGCGCTATGAAATGCACGAGTGGCCGGTCGACGGCTTAGAGGCGCGTGGCAACGGCCGCATCGTCTGCTACGACCCGCGCAACGGCAGCACGCGCACCGTGCTGCGTGGCCTGCGTTTCCCCAATGGCATCTGTGTCGCGACCGACCGCCAGTCCATCTTGTTTGCCGAAACTTGGGGCTGCTGCATCAAGCGCTACTGGTTTGACGGCCCGCGCGCCGGTCAAGTCGAAATGGTGCTGGACAACCTGCCGGGCTACCCCGACAACATCAACCTCGCCTCAGACGGAAACTACTGGCTGGCTCTGGTGGGAATGCGCGCTCCGGCTTATGACCTGGCCATGCGCATGCCAAGCTTTCGCAAGCGAATGGCGCAACGAGTGGCACTGGACGAGTGGTTGTTCCCCAACATTAACACCGGCTGCGTGCTGAAGTTCAACGAGCGCGGTGAGGTGTTGGAAACTCTGTGGGACCTGGGTGGCGAAAACCATCCCATGATCACTTCTATGCGCGAGCATCAGGGCTATTTGTATTTGGGTGGCATTTCCAATAACCGCATTGGCCGCTACAAGCTCTCCGGTGCAGATCCTGGGTTTTCCCAATACGAACAACGCTGGAGGGCTGCATGATGCCAAGCTCTATTCAACGGTGGTGGGATCGCCTGCTCGGGCGTGGCACAGCCGCAATTACCGTGCCCATCATGGACGGCGCCATCAAGCCCAATCGTGCGCTCGACGAGGCCGCCGTGGTCTTGAATTTGCCTGGCATTGATGACATTGCAAGTGATGGTCAGCGGCTGTGGATCAGCGCAGGGCCGGTGCTCTACCACCTTGACGGCCAGCGTGCCCTGGAAGTACGGCGCTTCGACACGCCCATTACCGCCCTGGCGGCAGACGCAAAGGGCCACCTTGCCGTCGCTTTGGGAGGGCGTGAGCTGCACTTGATCAACGTGGACGGCGCTACCGTGACGCAGACCCGTGCACTGGGTGGTCGCGCCTTGTTTAGTGCCAACGCACTGGCCTTTGAAGGAGTCGACAGCCTGTTGGTGAGCGACGGCTCCGAGCAATTTGGCCCTGACCAGTGGTGTCACGATCTGATGCACCACGGCAAAACTGGCAAGGTCGGACGCTGGAACTGGCAGTCGGGTGAAAGCACGCTGCTGGCCCAAGGCTTGGCCTATGCCTTTGGCGTGTTGGCCGACGGCAGCCTAGCGCGCTGGAGCGAGAGCTGGAAACACACATTGGGTTCGGCGCACGGCAGCGCGGTCGCCTTGCGCGCCACCCTGGCTGAACTCCCGGGTTACCCCTCGCGTATGGCGCAGGCGCAGGGCGGCGGCTTTTGGCTGACATGCTTTGTCTGCCGCACTCAGTTGGTGGAATTCGTGCTGCGCGAAGACGCGTTCCGCAATCGAATGATGCAAGAAATTCACCCCAGCCAGTGGGTGGCGCCTGCCCTGTCTTCAGGCAAGAGCTTTCTGGAGCCTCTTCAAGGCGCCGGTGTCAAGTCCATGGGTGTGCTCAAACCATGGGCGCCGCCGCGTTCGTATGGCCTGGTATTGCGCGTAGCCGATGACGGACGCGTGCTGTCGTCCCTGCACAGCCAGGTGGACGGTCAGCACCATGGCATTACTGCAGTAGCGGAACATGCCGGGGCCTTATACCTAGTCTCCAAAGGCAGCGCGCGCCTCTTGCGCGTGGAACTCAATTCCTCAGGAGATGTGGCATGAACGTTCCGCAAACCTTGCCCGACGTGGTGCTCGAACTGCGTGAGGCGACCAAAAAATACGGTGGCGTACCAGCCATTGAAAACGTCAACTTCACTCTGCGCCGGGGTGAAATCCACGCTTTGGTGGGCGAAAACGGCGCAGGTAAATCCACACTGACCAAGGTGATGGCCGGCGTGGTGGCACTGTCGTCGGGCCAGATGCTGGTCGAAGGCAAAGCCATTGAGATGAAAACGCCGCTGGACGCGCGTGGCCACGGCATTGCCATGGTGTTCCAAGAAACCAGCCTGGTGCCCACCATGACGGTGGCACAAAATCTGTTTCTGGGCCGCGAGAAGTTTTACAACCGCCTGCGCGGCGTCTATATCTCGGCGCAACAGTTTTTGCAGTCGCTCAACTTTGACGTAGACCCCACCGCCAGCGTGAGCCTGTTGGGCGCAGCCAAAAAGCAGATGGTGGAAATCGCTCGCGCTGTGCTGCACGACGCTCGTATCATTATTTTTGACGAGCCCACGGCCAGCCTCACGCCCGAAGAAAAGAAGTACTTCTTTGACTTGGTGTTCAACCTCAAGGCGCGCGGCGTCTCAGTCATCTTTATCTCGCACGCGCTTGAAGAAGCCCTGCTGCTGGCCGACCGCATTACCGTATTGCGCGACGGCCAGCACGTAGTGACCGACGACAAAGCCAACTTTGATCGGGCGCGCATCATCCAAGCCATGGTTGGGCGCGACTTGTCACAAACCCTGTACGGCCAAAGCAAGACGGTGGTGCGCAAGCAAGGTGAATGCGTGCTGTCGGTGCGCAATCTGCGCATGGCGTCCATGGTGAAAAACAACTCCCTGTCGGTGTTTGCCGGCCAGGTCACTGGCGTGTTCGGGTTGGTCGGATCGGGCCGTACTGAGACCTTTAAGGTGGTGGCCGGACTGATCAAGCGCGACTTCTTTCACGGCGGTGAGGTTCTGCTGCGCGGCAAACCCATTCGCTACCGGGTGGCGCGCCAAGCGGTGGAAGACGGCATCGCCTACATCACCGAAGACCGCAAGGTCGAGGGCTTTTTTGAGACCATGTCGATTGCCCAAAACATTTACATGGGCTTGCTGGGCAAGCTCGGGCACATTCGCGGCGTGGTGTCGGGGGCCAAGGCCACCGAGGTGGGCGACTTCTGGAGCAAGCTGCTCAAAGTGCGCGCCATCAGCCACGACGTCAAGGTCATCGAGCTCTCAGGCGGGAACCAGCAAAAGGTGGTGATTGCCAAATCGCTGGTGCAAAACCCCGACGTCATCATTTTTGACGAGCCCACTCGCGGCGTGGACGTTGGCGCCATTGCCGAAATTCATGCCGAGATCAACCGCCTAGCTGACGAAGGTAAGGCGGTGGTGGTGATCTCGTCCTATTTGCCCGAGGTGATGTCGCTGTCAGACCGCATTCTGGTGGCGCGCCAGGGCAAGGTGGTGACCGAATTTGCCGCCGACCAAGCCACGCAAGAAGGCATCATGTACGCAGCCATCCACTAGGAGAAAGTCATGTCGCAGTTGCCCTACGCTGGTGTTTGTGTGGTGGAACGGTCTGGCCTGCTATCGGCCCGCCTTCTCGGTCTTTTGCTGGCAGACCAGGGCGCGCAAGTGCTGGTGGCCCGGTCGAATGCAGCATCGCAGGCTCCCCCTGAGCACGGCGCTCAGGCTCATGATCCGAGCCTGTATTTCGAGCACCTTGATCCCTACCTCAATCGCGGCAAGGGCATATTGCAAACCGCTGGGCTGGAGGAGTCAAAAACTGCGGACATCATCATCGTTCAGGGCCTTGAACCGGTGGCTTTGCAGCCCTGGCAGATCCTGGTGCGCGTGTTGGCGGCATTACCCGGTGATGCGTCTTATGGCCATTTGCCAGCCGATTGCAGCGAGGACTTGCTGAGCGCGACGCTGGGGTTTTTTACCGACATGGCGTTAAGCGCCAAGGTCTTGCAGCGTCCCGTTATATACACCCCGCTACCCCTGAGTTCGGTGTACGCCGCCGTGATAGCCGCAGTGTCGGTAGGCGCGGCCTTGACCGAGCGCCTGCGCAGCGGATCAGGCTGCGAGATTTATGCCTCGCGTCTGGCCGGCGGTCTGGCCGCCATGGGCGCCTTGGCCCTGACACAAAACGGTTTGCCGCCGCACCTTGATCTGGCGCCCAAACAAGCGCTTCCCCAGGGCTTAAGTGAAACGCAATTTGCAGAAATGGTGGCTCAGGCGCGCCAGAGTGGCGAAAAGCAGTCCTGGCTGGAGCAAAGACTCATTCCTTTTGGCGTGCCCTTCAAGACCAAAAACGGTTCGCATCTGCTGCTGCTCAATGGCGTGAACCGGCGTGCTACCCGCAAGCTGTACGAGCATCTTGGCATCTGGAGCCACTTGTTGTCGCAGGGACTGACAGATGTCTCGCCCTACGACCCTGCCGCCATGGACGCAAGAGGCCGCAACCTGGCCGATGGCCCGAGCCTGAATTTCAAATACAGCGAAGTCATCGCGCAACTCTTGGGCGCGGTACTGCTGCAGAAAACTGCCCAGGAATGGGAGCAAGAGTTGTGCGGCATCGGCGTACCCGCGTGCGTGGTCAATACGCTGGCGCAGTGGCTTGACGATCCGCAGGGCCGCCAGGCGGGTCTGACTACCGTGTTACTCCAAGAAGAGGTTCCCTCGGCGCCCCAGCCAGGCCGGGCCGCGTGGCTGCAAAGCGCGCAACCCTATCCCGAACTCAAGTCTGCAGAAACACTGTCGCTGGCTCAAGGCGTCCAGCAATCTCAATCGCGCTTTAGGCCCGCGGATTTTTCTCGCCAGGCATTTTCGCGGTCACCCCTGAGCGCATACACCGTTCTGGACTTGAGTAATGTGATTGCCGGCCCCAATGCCGCCCGCATGCTGGGCGAACTCGGCGCCACGGTCTACAGGGTGGAGCAGCCGCACCCCACGCACATGCCACTGGCCTTGACCATCTGGGGTGCCGAAGCGGGAGCGGGCAAAAAGAGCGTGATCCTCGATACCCGAACAGCGCAGGGCAAGGAAATCCTGCATGGCCTGATTAGAAAAGCCCATTTCATTGTGATCAACAAAGGAGATGCCCAATGCGAGAGGCTGGGTGTGGATCTACAGTCGCTAGCCCGGACCAATCCCAAAGCCATATTGGTGCAACTGACCGCCCACCACGGCGAAAAACGTGGACCGCGCCACGACTACCCTGGCTACGACCCGGTAGGGCAGGCGATGACTGGCATCATGACACGCTTTGGCCCCGAAGGCTGCCCCACCTACCATGGATTGGCCTCTTGTGTGGACTACATCACCGGCTACCTGGCGGTGTGGGCCGCAGTCAGCGCCCTGTTTGCCCAAGCGCAAAGAGTCCGAAGCGGCGCGGGTGCCTTGTCAGGCAATCACGGAGACCGGGCCGAGAGTTCATTGATGTCTGCGGCCTCGCTTGTTAGTTGCGCTTTTGTTAACGGCGAGCCGCCAGCCCAACAATGTGGCCCCCAAGCCCTAGGACGCACCTCGACCCAGCGTGCCTACCGTGCCACCAACGGCTGGGTCTACGCCCTGGCCAACGAAGACTTGTCGCAAGTGCTCGCGGCCTTGAGCGTGCAGGAGGCGCTGGCTTGGCTAAATCTGCGTGGCATTGAAAGCGCCAGAGTCAATACCGTGCGCGAGATGGCCGATCTGCACCGCAACCCTAGCAGCACCACTATTCAGTTCCAGGCCAAGGAACACGCGGGCTGGCGCACCGAATGCTTTGTACCCACCTGGTTTTGCTTTGACGGGCAGATTGCGCAAGACCGTCAAGGCGCCGTTCGTATCGGTTCGAGCGCCGACGAGGTGCTGCACGAACTTCAATATTCGCCTGCGCAAATCGCAGAATTCAGGGCCACACAAGTAGTGCTGGGCACGGAGTGGACGCCTTAGCCAGAATCACCAAAAACGGCGACTCAACCATGAGTCACAAAAGTCTGGCTACCTAGTGTATGGCGCTCCTTCAACTGAAGCTGAATGGGCAGACTGCGCTGCAGCGCCCGAAAGATGTTGAGCAGCGCCATGCCTTCGCCAACGTCAGGGTGCTCCAAGTCGTGAAAGCGCGCCGTGGAGGTCGGTTCAGCACTTCGTTTATTGCCTATTGCCACACCACAATAATCGCTGAGATCTGTTAGTGAATCGACCAGAAACTTGCATCCACCTCTACCTCTGTATTTGAGATCAGAAAGCGGTCACTCGTGAATACCCGCTTCTGATCTTAAATTCAACCGGTCGATGGCGAGTGCACATTTTGACGAAATAGTCTCCACTAAGCCGCCGGCCGATCCGTAGTTGTCAGCGGCTGCTACGGAGCAGGCAGATCGCAAATCTCGAGCACCGGAAACGCTACTGACCTACCCCAGATTTTTCAGCCGTCGATGCCGGCAATATGATTCAGTCGAAGTGAAAAGAAGGGCTGCTTTGTGGAACTCCACCAACAATCGGGCGAACATCACTTGCCGGGTTAAATGACTGGTATCGGGCAGGCATTTCGTTAAACTGAAATTCGGCTAAGGGCACGTTGTTCTCGGTCATGACTGTCAGTTGTTTGGCCGCCTGATTGGATGAAACCGCGCGGGTAAAGTTTCTGTCGAGCACTTGGTGGTGCTAGCTGTCTCTGGACGACCACTAGCTGTGATTCGCTGGTAACTCGTGAATCCCAGCTGTAAGCTCGATAGC
This sequence comes from Comamonadaceae bacterium, assembly GCA_947372745.1. Classification (GTDB taxonomy): domain Bacteria; phylum Pseudomonadota; class Gammaproteobacteria; order Burkholderiales; family Burkholderiaceae_C; genus Rhodoferax. The sequence goes on from CANBUY010000003.1 coordinate 60,736, forward strand.
TGACATACGATCTCCCCGGAACCAGCCGTTAGCGGCAATGCCAAAAACTTTGCAACTGTCATTCAACTCCAAAAATAAATTTTTCAGGGTTGTCATCCACCATGCGATCAAGGCTATTCATATGGCACATCTGTTCAAGGTTGACTTGAAAGCTGAGCTTTTCAACTAAATGATCGAAGAGGATAAAAAACGTTACCTGGAGTTGCTCGATAAGCGCGCGGCGAACTCATCTTGCCAAGCCGCTGCACGTCAACAAAAAGTCTGCGCCACCCAGCGATGCAGCAACGACTCATCCAAGCGTGAGTTCGGCCGAATCAATAAGCACGCGTCGAACACACTGATCGCGAGTCAGCGAATGGGTTCCCATTGATCTTCCCATCGACTCATATTTATGGATATCGTTTTCATTGACGTCCCACATTCTTGATGACTGGTTATTCAAGCGAACCACGGCATGGGCATCAAGCTGCGCCATGGATCGATTGTCTTTTTGTCGCGTTAAAACGTGTCGCAAAAAAACACGCAGCAAAAGCCAAATTAACAAGATACGACACTTCTTGACGCTTTGCAGAGCACCATTGATTTATCCACCACTTTAAGCTTCAGTGTCGCTACTGAACCCAGTTTTATGCCGATTTTTAGCCACATTCGCTGGGTGCGAAAGCATTTCTTAACAGACCCTGTCGTCCAGGGTCTGGAGCCCGATGTACGGATCAAGGGCCGTTGCTTGATCGTCAACAGCCTGCGTTTTAAAACTGGCCTGAGCTTGGTTTTCACCAAAGACTCATTGCAGGTTTGCCGTCACGAAAACGGAGCGCTGGTTGATTTTGTCGAATGGCTCGACATGGCCCCGGTGCATGTTGGAAAACATCAATTTGAATGCACGTTCTGTGTCACAGTGAAGAACCACGAGCGATTTTCAAGCGTGCGGCAAATGTATCTGGATCACTGTATCCAACCCATGTTGGCGCATTTTCGTAGCGGCAAATATCTGCGGCCACTGGTCGAGGATAGTCTCACCACGAGTTTTAGCTGCGCCGATCAGCTTTTGACATGAGTCAAAAATGACGGCCACGCCCTTGAAGTACGCAGCACGAGCTCCCTTCACTCAGACTAAGTTCAATTTAGACCAAAATTGGTTCCCCTCAACCATGCCACGATGCCCAGACAAGCTCGAAACCCTGCATCTGAGTCTGGAAACTCCCCATGAATAACATGCAGATAACGAGCACACTGGTTGATGTGGCCTGCAGCTTGGCGCACATGGAGCAGGAAATGCACAAGCTAACAAATCGCGTTAACCAGCTAGTAGATGCACAACGCCAGCCACCTGCCTTTTCCGCTGTCACCACCGATTCAGTGACACACATCGCTCGCCTCAGCACCATTGACCGTCATCTGCGGGCGCTTCAAAAGTTCCTGATCCTGCAAGGTCAGTCGCTGACAATGTCACTTGAAAATGAATTAACCGATCCCGCATCCAATGTGGCGGACTTTGAGATTGAAACCCATCTTCATTACGTCCTTGCTAAGGACGACCCGCAATATGATGAAGAGGATGACAACATCTTGACCTCGCGCACACAATTTTGCGCTGTTACGTCAAACGAGTTGCCATTAGAAAAACAGCTGTCAGAAATTGATGTGCAGAACTTTGCCGATTCGCCAAAGCACCCCATGCCACAACAGGGCTGGTTATCGCACGATGTGATGGAGCATGACCTGGGCATCGACAGCCCCGCCATCGGCAATCAGGGCTTGTTGCGCGTGGGCAAAGTTTGGATAGAAATCATCACCAAACGCCAGTATTCGCTGAATCTGCACACTGGACAGTTTGAGAATTAGTCCGCTGCTCAGCCTATGACAGGCCATAGATTGTGGGCGCTGATTTAAGGATGTTCAAACTCGACTATTTGAGCCGATTACAGGTTGGCCATGCCTTGGCGGCATACAAAGCAAGGTTCATTCATTTTCCCCGCAGGATTTGCCTGGCAGGATATTTTTTTGGAACAAATGATTACCAGACGTCGGCGCCAACACTAAAACAGTAGATGGACACTGTTTAGGTTCGCGCTAATGCCATGTTGCCGCATCCCCCAAATGGGGGATATTTATGCAAACTTTGCTTTATTTAATCAAAAAATTCAATTTAAAATATTTAAATAAGATTCGATACTTATTTATAGACTATTCTTACTGATGCTTGCAAGCAAGAGAACCGTCATGAAAGTGACGATGCCCCAGGTCAATAAACATACGAATCAGAAAACACGCTCACCCTTAGCTCTGTTCATAACCATTCTGTATTCCAACACTAGCAAAAACACAACAAAGGCCTAAATTCGGTCCTTGCCCAGCGGGTTTTATCTGCGTAGGTGTTGCAAATGCATGAACGCAATTTTTCCAAAAATTACACCCAATGAATGCGACAAAGTGTGTCGCCGTAAAAGGCGCTTTTGAATCAAATTTGCGCAGTTTCTCAGACAATCTAAGTCTGCGCTGATTTCCAGCAAAGCACTCATAAAAAAGGACGGACGCATGTTATTCGCACTGGTTTCGTTGGTACTGTTTGGCGTTGCCTACTATTTTTTATGGTCAGCATGGTGCCGTTATGCCCCTAACCTTGTGTCGCCAACGACACCCGGTTGGATCACGCGGCCCAATTTTTTCCTGTTCTTTTTTGTGACCTTGATCGTGCTGCTTTTTTACAAAAGTTTGGCGCGACAGTAAGCGCCAATCCTAGCGAATGAACCCTAAGCGTAGCTAGAGGTTCAAGATTTATTGAAAATTTTGGAAGAAAAAATATGAACAACTTTATTGAAGAAAAAGACGTCACAACCATCAACCTCGCGGTTGATTTGGAACGAGCTGTCATTGAACACAGTTTGGATGAAGACAACAGCATTTATGTGAGTGAAGACGGCTGGTACCCTTTCTGGATCAGTGTGCTGGAAAGTGCTGGTTTTGTCAGCTTAAAAACGCATTGCAACTTCAAGAAATCGACGAATCACTCGCAGCGTTTGGAGTTGTGCAACGAGCTAAACAAAAACAACTACCTCTTCACTGCCTATGTCATGGAAGACCGGTTGATGTTTGATTATGTGTTGAACTTTCGCGATGGCCTGCTTCGTGAAACCTTCATTCGTACTTGCAGACAATTTTCGAGTCGCATCGAACGGGGATTGAACAAGGTGGATGCGGACAACGACTTTGTGCTTCTGCCCGGAACATCCGAACCCGAAGACGAGAGCAGCCAATAATTTCATGGACAGCACCCCACAACTTGACCGCACCCACCGCGCCCGAGGCGCCCTGCTGGGCTTGGCAGTAGGTGATGCCATTGGCACCACGGTTGAATTTAAACCTCGGGGCAGCTTTACGCCCCTGAGCGATATGGTGGGAGGTGGCCCCTTTAGTTTGCAGCCTGGGCAGTGGACGGATGACACCAGCATGGCCTTGTGTTTGGCGACCAGCCTGATCGATAACGGATTTGATTCGCTGGATCAGATGCAGCGTTATGTGCTGTGGCATGACGAGGGCTATCTGTCGAGTACCGGCAAGTGCTTTGATATTGGCAACGCGACCTATGACGCCTTGACGAAATTTAAGCGCACGGGTGACCCTGTAGCGGGCTCGGTGCTGTCGAACAGCGCGGGCAACGGCTCCATCATGCGTTTGGCCCCCGTGCCAATTTATTACCTCGACAACCCTGAGCAAGCCATCCAAATGAGCAGCAGGCAGTCGAGAACGACACACCAAGCTCCTGAATGCTTGGCTGCTTGCCGTATGCTGGGTGAGGCGCTGATTAGGGCTTTGCAAGGAAAGCCAAAAGCCGAGGTGTTGGCCCCACTGCAACCCGATTTTAAGGTCTCAAATGCCTTGGTGTTGATTGCTGCGGGTGACTACAAAACAAAAACAGAGGCTCAAATCAAAGGCTCCGGCTATGTCGTGGAAAGCCTGGAGGCCGCTTTTTGGTGCTTTTGGCAGACCAATAACTTCAAAGACTGCGTCCTGCAGGCTGCAAATCTGGGTGACGATGCCGACACCACGGCGGCCATTGCTGGACAATTGGCAGGTGCCTATTACGGTGAACCAGGTATTCCTGAGCACTGGTTGCAAAAGCTGACGATGGCAACAGAAATCGGCCAAATGGCCGATCGCTTGGCTGTTCAAAAAGCAAAAGCATAGCGCGTGTGAAAAATCTTCTGGTTGTTTTCTCACACGGCAAAGAGTCTGGCCCTTGGGGCGCCAAGTTTCGCAGTTTGGCGCAGGTGGCGGAGCATCTTGGTGCGCAAGTGCTGTCTGTAGATTACCGCGAGCATCCCAAGGGAACCATCCAAGACCAAAACGCAGCAGGCGAAGCGGATCGCCGCGTGGGCCAATTGCTGTCCATCAAGCAGCCAGATCATCGTCAACTGGTGCTGGTGGGAAGCAGTATGGGCGGTTATGTCTCCACTGTGGCCAGCAATTGTTTGCCAGTAGATGGCCTGTTTTTATTAGCCCCCGCTTTCTATTTGTCAGGCTATGCGAACCAGGATTTAGTCCCTCGCGCCAAGCGAACGCTGATTATTCATGGCTGGAATGACCGTGTAGTGCCCGCACAAAACAGCATTCGGTTTGCCCAGCAGCATCAGTGCGAACTGTATCTGCTCGATGGTGACCACCGGCTTAATGAAGCTTTGCCCAAAATAACTCGCTTGTTTGAACTGTTTCTTCAGCAAGTGGTGGACACCGAGCGCACGCACAAATAATGTTTTACCGACCCGCTACCTTCCCCCCAGGTTTTCTTGTCTTGCACAGTAATCAACTTGAAAGCTTGGGTCAGTTTTTAACGGCCTACCTAAAAAGTCAGGCGCTCGACACTTTGACGCCGGAGGTAATCCTCGTTCAAAGCAATGGCATGAAGCACTGGATGGAGCTTGCCCTGGCTGATGACTCAGCCCTTGGAATCTTCGCGGCAACTCAGATTGAGTTGCCAAGCAGCTACCTGTGGAAAATTTATCGCAGCGTGTTGGGAAGCACGGCCGTGCCGCTGCACATGCCTTTTGACAAAAATAATTTGCTCTGGCGCTTGGTTCGCCTGCTGCCGGACCTGGTGGCACGTGATCCGATCTATGAGCCGTTGCAGCGCTACTTGGGCGACGAGTCAGATGGCCGCAAGCTCTACCAGTTGGCTCAGCAGGTAGCCGACGTGTTTGACGGTTACCAAAGTTACCGCGCGGATTGGCTGGATGACTGGGCAGAAGGGAAAAACGTCTTGCGCAGCCACGACGGTAAACCCTTGACCCTCGATACTGCCCACGCTTGGCAAGCGCAGTTGTGGCGGGACATTCGAGCGGACATCGGCGAGGAATTGGCCAATGCGTCGCGGGCCAGCGTCCATCGCCAGTTCATGGTGGCCATCAAAACACTAGCCGCTCAACGCAGGGCCACAGGACAGGTGCCCGCCGGTCTGCCACCTCGTGTCATCGTCTTTGGCATTTCTTCACTCCCCATGCAAACCGTGCAGGCCTTGGCCGAATTGAGCCAGGTTTGCCAGGTGTTCATGCTGGTTCAAAACCCCTGCCAGCACTACTGGGGCGACATTGTGGAAGGCCACGACCAACTGCGCCAAATAGTGCGCTGTAGCCAAAAGGTCAAACCTGCCGAACCTAATCGCACGGGACTTGCCGACCTCCACATCGCCACCCATCCCTTATTGGCCTCTTGGGGTAAACAGGGACGTGACTATTTGCACTTGTTGGATAGTTTTTATAACGTAGAAAACTACGAGCGATCGGAGCGGGTTGATGTTTTTGTTGACCCTGTCCAAGGACAGGAATCGCCCTCGCAGCTAAACCAACTTCAGTCCGCCATTCTCAATCTCCAGCCGCTGCCAGACATACCTGTTGCCCAGTTGACAGACAGCGCCATCACCTGTGTCACAACCCACAGTGCCCAGCGCGAGGTTGAGGTGCTGCATGACCGCTTGCTGCGCTGGTTTGATGCGGACCCTGACTTAAGCCCGCGTGAGGTCATGGTTATGGTGCCTGATATGGCAGATTTTGCCCCGCATATTCAGGCCGTTTTTGGTCGTTTCGCGTCTGGACAGGCTCGTCACATTCCTTATTCGGTGGCTGACACCACGGTACGCCAGTCGCCTTTGGTTCAGGCGCTTGAGCAACTGTTGACATTGCCCGAGTCGCGGGTCACTCTGGCTGACTGGCTTGGTCTGTTTGAGGTGGCCGCCGTTCGCAAGCGTTTTGGATTGGCAGAAGCTGATGTGACGCAATTGCAAAACTGGTTGACCCTTGCCGGTGTTCGTTGGGGTCTGGATGCCCAACATCGCATGGCGTGGGGCGTACCCGCTGGCGTGGATGGCTTGGACCAAAACACCTGGGCCTTTGGTCTGCGTCGCCTCTTGCTGGGTTATGCCGTGGGCGCCGGCGCGCCATGGGGTGCCACCTTGCCGCAAGCGGCACTGAGCAGCCTGGATGCGCCCTTGATCAATGCGCTGCTGAATTGGGTTGAGGCCATCAATCAAACGTTGTTGGAATTGTCGGTCGACAAGACGCCCGAGCAATGGTGCCGGGTCTTAAATGACCTCGCCGCACGCTTCTTTCTGGCCACTGATGACGCTGAAGACCGGCTCATTCAGCGCTGCTTTACGCCCTTGGAGGTGTGGCTGCAAGCCTGCGACGACGCTGCACTTGAAGCACCCATACAGCTGGCCGTGGTGCGTGACCACTGGCTGTCTCAGATTGAAGAACCCAGCCTGCACCAACGATTTTTTGGCGGTGGAGTGCAATTCGCCACCTTGATGCCGATGCGTGCTATTCCCTTTAAGGTCATTTGCTTGTTGGGCATGAACGATGGCGACTACCCTCGCCAGCAAGCCGCCCGAGACTTTGACCTGATGGCGCAGACCTGGCGGGCTGGAGACCGGTCTCGCAGGGAGGACGACCGCTACCTGTTTTTAGAAGCCATTTTGTCGGCGCGGCAAAAACTCTACATCAGCTGGCAAGGTCATCGCGCCACCGACAATAGCGAACAACCGCCCTCGGTGCTGGTAGCCCAATTGCTCGACTACCTGCAAACTGGTTGGACGCCCGCGGTAGAGCCAGAAAAGCAGCCCTTGCAAGCGTTCTCTGAAGCTTATTTTTTACAAAACTCGCCGTTTCAAACCTACGACCAGGACTGGGCACGGGTGCATCAACCACAAGTTGACCCTTTGCCCCAAACCGCCCCAGTACTTGGGCAAGGCCCATCAGCCCGAGCGGCGCCCTCCAGCTTGACTCTGGCTGACCTGCGCCAACTGGTTCGCCAGCCGGTCGAGGTGTTTTTTAAATCACGTTTGAAGGTGTGGCTAGACACCGTGGATGAGCTTGATCAGCTAGAAGAACCTTTCTCGCTCAATGGGCTGGAGCAGTACCAGGCCGGTCAAGATTTACTCAATGGCGGCTCTATGCACAGCGCGCTAGAAAAGCTAACCCTTTCCGGCAAATTACCCATGGCCGCCTTTGGCACTCGCCTGAGTACCGAGTTGCAAGCCAAAACGCAAGTGGTATTAGACCGCCAAGCCCAATGGCTGCCGCACTATCCAACGCGCCTGCCCGCTCAATCCATTGCCCTGAATGTGGGCGGACTTTCGATCACCGCAACGCTGGAAGGCCTGTGGGGTGGGGATGCCGGCTGGTTGCAGCTCAACCAACGCGTGGGCGCGGTGCTTGAAGGTGAAAAGGACGCCAAAACTGCTCGCTGCCACGTCGTGGTCGGCTTGTGGGCCCATCACCTAGTGGCCTGTGCCAGCGGTATGCCGGTGACCAGTGTGCAACTGGGTCTGGATGGCCAGGTGGTCTTCAAGCCAATGGTGGCGGAGGTCGCCCTGGCCATCTTGCAGCGGTGGGTTAACGTTTATGTGGCCGCTTGGGGACGCCCGCTGCCCGTGGCTTGCAAAACAGCCTGGGCCTATGTGCAGGCTCAAGCGCAGGCCGATCGACTGGCCGCAGACCAGCCCGACAAGGAAGCTAAAGACCCGCACGGGGCGGCACGCACTATCTTTGAAGGCGGTTTTAACCAACAGGGCGAGCGCACCGCATCAGCGTATCTGACCCGCGCCTTTGAGAGCTATGACGACATTGAACTGGAGCTGCCCGGCTGGGCGGAGCTCTTGTATGGCGATTTGGCGCAACACGTTCAACTGACCCCTGCCGCTGGAGTGGATGCATGACTGCGACGTATAAACTGAACCCTTTAACCATGCCCCTCAAAGGCTTGCAGGTGATTGAAGCCTCAGCGGGCACTGGCAAAACCTGGACGCTGGCCGCGCTTTATGTGCGCTTGGTGCTGGGTCATCTGCTTGGCAGTACCGATATCGGCAGTGGCTTGTACCCGCCGCAAATTTTGGTCATGACCTTTACGGAGGCGGCCACTTCTGAATTGCGTGGTCGCATTCGCACACGCTTGTCGCAAGCGGCAAGGTTTTTTCGTCAGGGCGAACAAGCCGGTTTTGAGGTCGATGAATTCTTGCGCACCCTGCAATCTGAGATTGACGAGACCCAATGGCCCGCTTGCGCTCACCGTCTGGACATGGCGGCACAGTGGATGGACGATGCAGCCATCTTCACCATCCACGGCTGGAGCAGTCGAATGCTCAAAACCCACGCCTTTGACAGCGGCAGTTTGTTTCAGCAAAGCCGGGTTGAAGACAGCAAGAGGCTCAAGCTCACCGCCGTGCAAGACTACTGGCGTCAATGGTTTTACCCCTTAACGGCGATGCAGCTGGGAGCGATCAGCCCGCTGGGCGGAACACCGCAAGAACTGCTCAAAAAACTCGATGCACTTTGGACGCTTGAAGACCAAGCGCCGCAAACCCACAGCGAGGCGACCCAGTCCCCTGACGCGCTTATCCACGAATGGGAAGTCTGGCAGACAAAGCGATCTGAATTGGAATCGCAGGTTCGACTCGGCTGGACGCCTGACATCGTTGCGCAAGTCACCGAGACGGCAAGCCGAAAGGTCCTTAAAGACTACCGGGCAAATTGGTTGCCAGGCTGGCTCACCCAAATGGCAGACTGGCTGGTTGGTCACGAGATCACGCTAGTGACCTTGCAGCGGTTTTCTATCAGTAGTCTGATTGAAAAAGGCTGGAGCGGTGCCAGTGAATACCTCGTTTTTGGCAGCATCCAAGCCCTGTGCGATCACCTAAGCCAGGAGCCCCCCGTAGACGACTTGCTGCTCGCCCACGCCGCCAGTGAGATCGGCAACGCCTACCGCCAGGCCAAAGCGCAGTTGGCGCAATTTGACTTTTCAGACCTGCTGCAAAACTTGTACCACGCCTTACAAGCGCCCGATGGCCGTTTGGCTGCCGCCATTCGCCAGCAATACCCAGTGGCACTGGTCGATGAATTTCAAGACACTGACCCTTGGCAATACGGCGCTCTGGCCAAAATCTACGGCGAATCGCCAGACGCATTAGACACGCACTCAGGCACTGGACTGGTCATGATTGGCGACCCCAAGCAAGCCATTTACAGCTTTCGCGGAGCCGACCTCAAGACCTATTTGACGGCCCGTCAGCAGGCCCAAGCCATACACACCTTGTCGGGCAACTTCCGCTCTACCCAAGGCCTGGTAGCCGCGATTAACCATGTATTTAACCGCGCTGACCGCCCCTTTGGCGATGTGCCGTTTGAGTTGGTCACCGCCTGCAACGACCAAGTGCTGCCCTTGCAAGTGAGCGGCCAGGCCCAAGCCGCCATGACGGTCTGGAACCTGCCGCACGCCAAAACCCCGTCTAAAGAAGTGGTGGCCAAGCAAATGGCCGCGCTGTTTGCTAGCCAAATGGTGAGCCTGCTCAACTTGGGTGCCGCCAAGCCGGGGGAAATGGCGGTGTTGGTTCGTGGTTGGGTTGAGGCCCGCGCCATTCGCAACGCCTTGTCTCAGCGGGGCGTGCGCAGCGTTTATCTGTCAGAGCGCGACAGCGTCTTTGCCACTCAGCAAGCCACCGATTTGTGGCGCATTGTGCGCGCCGTAGCCACCCCACGCGCGACTCAGCTGGTCAGAGCCGCCCTCACAACGCAGTTGTGGGGCGCATCATGGACCGAACTGGAAGCCCTGTTTCAAAACGAACAAGCCTGGGATGAACTGACCGAGCGCTTTCATGGTTGGCAAAAAATCTGGCAACGCCAAGGTTTTCTGCCCATGCTGCACCACCTGCTGCACGACCAGTCGATCCCCACCCGACTGCTCAATTTTGGCGATGGTCAACACAACGATGGTGAACGCCAACTCACCAACCTGCTGCACTTGGGCGACTTATTGCAAACCGCCAGCCTAGGCTTGCAAGGCGAAGGCGCGCTGATCCGCTACCTGGAAGACCAACTGCGCAACCCCCAAGCCAGCGGAGACATGGCCCAGCTGCGCTTGGAAAGCGACGCCAACCTGGTGCAGGTCATCACCATGCACAAGGCCAAAGGCTTGCAATACCCGCTGGTGTTTCTACCCTTTGCGTCGAGTTACAGGGCAGAAAAAAAGGACAACGGCAAGGACGACACGCTGCGTCTGGCTGAAGATATTCGCCTGCTCTACGTCGCGATGACCCGCGCCGAACAAGCCCTGTGGGTGGGTGTCTCTCAAATGAAAGGCGATGTAGAGGGCGACAAGCCAAAAGTCAAAAGTGCAATTTCAAAGCTTTTGGGCCGCCAAGCTGTTGGCGACTTGGCCCCCTGTTTAAAAGGCTGGGCCACCGAGCACATCGTGCTTTTAAGCGCCCCCGAGCCAAATGATGCCCGCTACACCTCAGCGGAAGTTAGCAAAACCTGGAAGCCCGCGCTAACCCCCCAGCGCAGCTTAGTCAGCCGCTGGTGGACGGCCAGTTTTAGCGCCTTGACCCGCGACCTGGGCCAGCACTCGGCCCCCTTTGTGTTCCCTGATTCTGACCAGGACGAGCGCATGGGCGACGCGCAAACTGACAGCGCCACGCCAAACCAGCCCGACTTCACGGAGGGCAACCCTACTCAGCGCAGTGCTGAAGTGAAATTCAACGCCTTCAAGGCCGGCAGCACCTACGGCACCTTGCTGCATGACTTGCTGGAGTGGCAGGCGCAAAAGGGCTGGCCGGCAGCCCAAGAAACCCCATCACCTGCCCTCACGGCGGAATGGACAAGCGTCGTCACCCGCAAAACACGGCACCTGGCCCTTGACGAAGCGCAACTGGTCCTGCTGGAGGATTGGATGAAGGCCACCGCCAGCACGCCTTTGCCGTTGCCGTCAAAAGAAGGCCAAACGCGCACTATAGTTTTAGGAGCTATCCAAGCACATGAACATTGGTCTGAAATGGCTTTTAGTATGCAAGTTAAGCCATTGGCTAGCACGCAGATCGACCAACTGATTGGTCAACATATCTTGGTGGGGCAAGCCCGCCAAGCTCTGCAAGCCCGCCATCTGGAAGGCATGCTGACTGGCTTCATCGACTTGGTAGTGGCTGTAGAGGGGCGCTACTACGTGCTTGATTACAAATCCAACAAACTCCCCGCCTACGACCCCACGCACTTGCAGCAGGCCATTTTGGCGCACCGGTATGACGTGCAATACACCCTGTATTTACTGGCGCTGCATCGTTTGCTCAAAGTGCGCGTGCAGGGGTATGACTATGACTTGCACATGGGCGGCGCCCTGTACCTGTTTTTGCGCGGCATTGATCAGCCCGGCGCGGGCCTGTATGTGGACCGGCCCCCCAAAGCCTTGATAGAGGCGCTAGATGCTGCGTTTTCAAAGCCACCACAGCCAACCGACTGGCACTGGGCTACCCCATGAGCACGCTTCAAATCGACCCCTCGCCATTCACCCTGACCCGTTTAGACACCGCCTTTGCCCGCTACCTGCAAGACACCCAGCCCAGCAGCAATCCCCACCACAGCGTGCTGGCGGCTTTGGCCAGCCAGCAGTTTGGCCTTGGCCACGCCTGCCTTGATTTGTCTATGCTCGGCGCAGACCTGCGCCAAAGCGCCGCCAGCCTGCCTTGGCTCCAAAGCGGGGCCGATGGCGAATGCCCCAACAGCCCGCTGGTGCTAGACGGCCAAAGCCTGTACCTGCGCCGCAACTGGAATGCCGAGCAAAGCATCCGAACCGCCATCAGCGCCCGCCTAGTGCAGCCTTGCCCCGTGCCGCAAAACCTCGCGGCCTCATTGGCCCTGCTTTTTTCGCACACCAGCTCCACTGTCAACGCCAGTACCAGTGCCGCGCCAGATTGGCAAAAAGTGGCCTGCGCCCTGGCCGCCCGCCAGCGCTTTACCCTCATTACCGGCGGCCCCGGCACTGGCAAAACCACCACCGTGGTGCGCCTCCTGGCCCTGCTGCAATCAGACCCAGCCCGCCAACACGCCCCCTTGCGCATCGCCTTGGCCGCACCCACCGGCAAGGCTGCAGCCCGTTTGGGCGAATCCATCGCGTCAGCCCTTCAAAAACTGCCCGCCTCCATCCAGCAGCACATCCCCATCAAGGCCGTTACCCTGCACAAACTGCTGCAAGTGCGCGCCAACAGGGCCGAAGACGCCGTGCCCGAGCTGGCCGTGGACTTGGTGGTGGTAGACGAAGCTTCCATGATTGATTTGGAAATGATGGCCCGCCTGCTCGCTGCCGTGCCCCTGACCGCTAGCCTCATCTTGCTGGGCGACAAAGACCAATTGGCCTCGGTAGAGGCGGGTGCCGTCATGGGCCAGCTGTGCGCTGACGCAGACCGAGCCCACTACAACCCCGACACCCTGGCCTGGGTAATGCAAAGCACAGGGGAAGACCTAAACGCATGGGCCGGCCAAGGCACTGCCTTGGCCCAGCAAACCATCATGCTGCGCCACAGCCACCGCTTTGCGCAAGACAGCAGCATCGGCCGATGGGCCAAAGCCGTTAACTCGGGCGATGTGGCCACCGTAGAAAAGCTTTGGAGCCAAGCGCCCAACTGGCAAAAAGATGCTCCGTCCCCCGTGACCCGCCTGCAACCCACCCATGCCCAAGACCCACGCTTGGCCGCGCTGGTACAGCATGGCTGGCATGCTTGGCTTCAACAACTCCAACAGTTGACATCAAGTGAATTTACCGACGCCCAAGCCTTGGCAGCCTTGCAAGCGTTTGCCAAGTTTCAGGTGCTATGCGCTGTGCGCGAAGGCCCGTGGGGCGTAGAAGCGCTTAACCAACGCATAGCTGCCAGCCTGGGCTTTGCCCCCCAAGGCTGGTATGCCGGGCGCCCGGTCATGGTCACCCGCAACGACTACAACCTAAAACTCATGAACGGTGACGTGGGCGTGTGCCTGCCTCATGCGAACGGCTTGCGCGTGGCATTCCCCAACGGGCTAGGCGGCATCCACTGGGTGCTGCCATCCCGGCTTGATGCGGTGGAAAGCGTGTTTGCCATGACGGTGCATAAATCGCAAGGCTCGGAGTTTGACCATGTGTGCCTGGTGTTGCCAGACCGGGCGGTGGCGGTTTTGACGCGGGAGCTGCTTTATACGGGGATGACGCGCTCTAAGGAGCGGTTGACTTTGGTGGCGGGGGATGCGGGGGTGTTGATGGGGGCTGTGCGGCAAAAAGTTTTGCGAACCGGTGGATTGCACAACGGGGTTTCTTGTTAAATATTTAAAGGGGTTTTATGACTGAAAATTTAGGATGGCGCGACGCTGCCATTAGTGTTTTACGTGATCGCGGTGAAGCCATGCATTACAAAGATATAGCGGAGGCCATTAAGGAAAAAGGGCTTCGTGAAAACATGGGCGCTACACCAGCGATAACCGTGTTCACGGCCATCAGCCTAAATATGAAAAGATTTCCCGAGGAAACGCCATTTATTAAAAGTGGGGATGGTTGGTTTTTGCTAAAAACAAATGCAGAGGCTGAAACTGTTTTTCTTGCTCAAGACAATGATGAGGAAGATAAAGCAATTGCAATCAGTGAAGAAAGTGGGCTCATTGAAAATCTTGATGAAACCCTTATCAGAGCATTTGGTATGTATTGGGAGCGATCATCCGTAGCTTGGAAAAATAATCCAAATATATATGGGCGACAGCAAAATGGTGCTGATTTAGTTAATTTTTCTGATCAGCGTGGTATATATCTTTTGCATGATGAGCGCAGTGTTGTTTATGTTGGAAGAGTCATTGACCAAGCCATGGGAAATAGATTACTCCAGCACACAACCGACCGACTTCGTGGTCGTTGGATTCGCTTCTCTTGGTTTGGATTGCGCAAAGTGATGCCCAACGGGAAACTGGCTGATGATGACTCAACCGATATACAAACATCCCAAAAGAAGTTAATTGCGACACTTGAAGCCATTTTGATTGAAGGCCTTGAGCCCCCTCAAAACAGAAAGCGTGGAGACGATATCGGCGCCATCGAATATCAGCAAGGCATTGATCCGAAGATCAAAGAGGTTGAAATGACAAAAATCATTGAAAATTTTACTTCTTACTTGAGAGATAATAAAAATTAAGAGTGATTATGTTTTTGAAAAGGCGTTCTAGGTCTTTTTGGAATTAGGTGCCGTAGGGTGCAAACACCTATCACGCTTGTCTATGGCTTCTATTGGAGTTTGGTCGTCACTTCCTTCGGGCAAGGCGGCATTCACTGGGTGCTGGCATCGCGGCTGGATGAGGTGGAGATTATTTTTGGGATAAAGGTTCATGACTTGCCGTAATTCGTATTCAGAGAACCAACCAATGGTTGCCGTTGTAGATTTACTGCGGGTTGACGGTATCCATCCATGCTTCATCGGTGATCAGTCATTCGCTTTGGGAGTAAGCGGACAGCTTGGTGTATATGCGAATATCTTAGTTTTTGAAAAACGCAACTGAAACCAATAACGTGAGTGTCTCGCATGCCATAGTTTTTCTATGGACAAGACAACTAAATTACAGGGACATTTATGAGCAGCATGCAGCAATCCAGCAAGGCCCAAGATCGCACATTGGGAGACTGGTTTCATTCCATCCAGCAAGGTAGCATCAAACTTCCCCGCTTTCAACGCTTTGAGGCTTGGGATCGCGGCCGAATTGCCAGCTTTCTGAACACCATCATCAATAACCTGCCCGTGGGCGTGACGTTAGCTTTAGAGGTTGCGGGCACGGAAAAATTCGAGTCGCGTTATATCGCAAGTTCTACACCGAATCCGAACAACACTGTTACCCAGCATTTGCTTGATGGCCAGCAGCGGTTAACGGCGTTTTGGCGCGCTATGCACAACAACTACGAGGGAGAGACTTTTTATGTCTATCTGCCCCAGTTCAATTTGGCAACGAAAGCTGAAGGGGGTGAACCTGAAATCCGTTGCATCTCACGCTATGTGAACAAATTCAAACTCAGAATGCCGCTGTGGGCTGATGACCCGGCAAAGTGTTTTGAACGCGGCATGGTGCCTGTTTCATTGCTCAGGCCAGGCGACATTGCAAAGGAAATTGACAGTTGGCTGGCGGAGGCGACCAAGCCGCATAAGCCACTATGGACTGACCCTGATGTCGGCAACAGGTTCGAAAAATTCTCTGAGATGAAGGACCGGCTGAAAGCAGAAATTACCACCTTGCGCGAACGGGTGACGCACTTCAACTTGCCGTACCTATCGCTCCCGGCAGATACCAGTAAAGATGTTGCATTGCAGGTTTTCATCAATATGAACACCAACAGCAAGGCGCTGTCGATGTACGACATTATTGTGGCCGAGGTTGAAAACATTGCCGGAAAGTCTTTGCACGATTTGGTGGCAGGTTTAAATGAAACAAGCCCCCATGCCGCACGGTACGGCGATGTATCGGATTTAGTTCTAACCACATCGGCTTTACTCCAGGAAGAATTGCCCAACACACGAGGCATGATCGACATGGACAAGCAGACCCTGCTCGATAACTGGCCAAAAGTTGAGCGTGGCTTGTCGCGCATGGCGTCCTTTCTGGAAGGCCAGCGCATTTTTGATGAAACGCGGTTGCCAACAAATGCAGTGCTGGCAGTGATCGCGGCAGCCTATGCACACATCCCGGATCACGGTGATTTTCTGGCAAAGGCGGAAAAGCTGCTGCGCCGTTATTTGTGGTCTGCATTCTTCACTGACCGCTATGAAAATTCCGCAGCTACAAGGGCTTCTGCAGATTTCAAGGCGCTCAAGAAATTGCTATTGGCTCCAGGCTTTGCCGAAGCTGAAATTGCGACCGTTCCGGTTCTCGATGTGAACGAGTTTCCATTGGCAGATGTTGACTCTCTACTGAAAGCACGTTGGCCGAAGGCCGTGGGCATCAAAGCCAGGGCTATCGTGGCGGTCACCACGTACCTTGGCGCATTCGATTTTGCCGATCACCAGAGTGCCACATTTGAGAGTGTCCAAAAGCGCGAGTATCACCATGTGTTCCCGGATGCCTTGCTGGCAGAAGCGGAAATCTATAGCTTTCTTGCTTTGAACTGCGCGTTGGTAACTGGGAAAACGAACCGA
Source organism: Comamonadaceae bacterium (assembly GCA_947372745.1). Lineage (GTDB taxonomy): Bacteria > Pseudomonadota > Gammaproteobacteria > Burkholderiales > Burkholderiaceae_C > Rhodoferax. The sequence continues at coordinate 77,183 of CANBUY010000003.1, forward strand.
ATGATCGGCAGGAAGGACCCACTTGAATATTTGAGCGAACGTGTCGAATGGGCCGACGAAGGAGTAGTTACTGAACGATTGAAGTCCCATCTTATTTCGTTTGACTTGCTTTCCAAGGCCCATTACGACGGTCTGACAGACGCGGCATTGAAGGAGAAGCTGACCATGGACTTCAATGCCTATCTATTGGACCGAGCGCAGTTGGTTGCTGCGGCCATGTTGCAATTGACCCAGGGCAACATCCCGTCTTTGAATGGTATGTGGACGGTGCATCTCTCCAACTCGATACCGAAAAATTCGGAAATCAAAGCATGAGTCAATTAATAGAAGCATTTCATTCGCAAATCACGTTGCCGGATGTACGACTTGCATCCGCCTACTATTCAATTCTAATTACGCTAGCAAAGCAGAAACAAACTTTGACGTATGGTGAGTTGGTGGAAAAAGCGAAGGTCCAGTATCCTGACAGTCCCATAGTCCAGAATGCAATTGCCATCTCGACAGGTCGCCGATTAGATGTCGTTCGGTTTTTCACTAATGCTCGTAATCTCCCTGACCTTACGTCACTGGTTATCAGCAAGGGCACGGGCGAGTGTGGTCCGGGATTTACAAGAAGTTTTGACCCAGTTACAACAAGGAACTACGTATTCACCTTCGACTGGTCGGAAGTATCTGCCGACTTTGACGGATTCGTTCAGCACACTGAAGCGTCCATCAAACCACGCAAAAAGATCAGAGAAGACATGGCCCTGAAGTTAATGTCCGAACACTACCAGGTGCACAAAGCAACTTTGCCGACGACTATTAGAGACCACAGAGAATTGATCATTGAATTGATCATGGAAGGGCTCCCCGCTGACGAAGCGTTTTCGCAAATGGTGTGCGGAGCTTGACTATTTTTCATACTTGAAAACATGGAACTTCACTCTTATCTCCTACCTTTCAGAGAAAAATGCCCACAATGGCTTGAGGATTTCAAGCTTGGCGATAACTTCAACCGTTATCAGTTCTTCAACTCAAGACTTGCGTATTACCCTGGGCACGGCAGGGATGGGCATCCGGTCAAGTTGTTTGGGTCAACCCATTCGGCGCACTGCTTTGTCTATGCCGATTACTATCTTGATCAGCCGGACGTTGAGCACTCTTTGAGTAATACGAATCCGCGCTTTCACCGGCGATTCCGTGGGTACCACACTTTCACCAGATTGAATTTAAATCATAATGATTTATCGCCCAATGGATGGAAACAACATGTGAAAACTGATAACCAAACTTCATTTGGAGGAAGAATTAGTCCGTTCGCTTTTCTAGAAATTCTTGAGCGTGATGAAGTCTTGGATGACCAACATGGTGCCCAACGACTTGCCATTCTTTTTTTGGGTGCAGACGGCATCGCTGCGTATGACGCGCTCTTTTGCCAGCAAGATGGCACGCCCCCGCCTTTTGCGGCACTCATTCAAGATCACGGATTTGGTGGCAATTACGACAAGTTTGGCGGTGATGGACTCCTGGAGCGCATTGCCTTGCAGTGCAATGTGTTGCCCAAGTTCTTGTTGGTGGCAAGTAATACCGCCCCCTGGGGCAGATACGCAAAATGCCTTGATGTGAACGGAGAAGCAGGTGGCATGAACAGCAACGTGCGTTTTTTACATGAAATCATGGGATGAAATTTTTGCGAGTAAAGACTCCGTGATACGTATGCTGCATACAGCGGACGGCACGAGCAGTGTTTAATTGAAGTTCAATGCGTCTTAACGTGATGCACTCCAATTTGCTATAAATTTAAGAGCTACTCTTGTCTACCAGAATGACTCTAGAGGTTGTTTTCTATATTTTTTGTGGGGTCAGCGATCCATTTGGATAATTTCAGATAATGTTTGATAATTCACGATAATCACAGCAAGAAGCGATCATGTCCCACATACCCGAGCCCACCCAGGACCAATTCTTCCATCGCCCCGAGCTGGCCAACGCCCTGGCCGATCAGGCACTCGATACCTCGCTTGGAACCAGTGGCGGTATGTTTTTGGCTGCACCAAGGCGCACAGGTAAATCCACCTTCGTGCGTCAGGACCTCGTACCCGAGTTCGAGCGGCGTAACCTCAACGTCATTTATGTGGACCTCTGGATCGACAAGACGGTGAACCCGGCGATTCATATCGCCAACGCCATCCGTACTGAGTTGGCACGGGAGGATGGGGCGATTGCAAAAACGCTCAAAAAACTGACCCATATGTCCAAGCTGACCGTTGGTGCCTGGGGCAATGGCCTCAGCTTTGACCTCTCGCAGCTCAATTTATCAAAAGATGCCACGCTGGCAGACGCACTCAAGGCCCTCTCCACGGCCAGCCAGAAAAAGCTGATCTTGGTGATTGATGAGGCCCAGCATGCGCTGACAACAGATGAAGGTATCAACGCCCTGTTTTCACTGAAAGCGGCACGCGACAGCCTGAACACCGATCCGGGCCGATACGGAATGCAACTGGTCGCCACCGGCTCTAACCGTGACAAGCTGGCTACCTTGGTCAATGGGCGCGAGCAAGCGTTTTATGGCGCCGATATGGTGGAGTTCCCCACCCTTGGCAAAGACTATGTTCAATGGTTGGTGGGCCGCTCCAAACTCAATCTAGACATTGAATTGGCGACTGATGTATTCCAAAGCCTGGGTTCTCGGCCCGAACCTTTTCGTAAAGCACTGAGCCAAACGCGGCTGCAATTGGCGATCAACCCTGGGCAGGATTCCAATGCCTTGCTGGCCAGCTTGGCTGCCAAAGGGATTCAGGATTCAAAAACCGATTTTTTGAATACGGTGGCCAGTTTGCCGCCGCTGCAGTCGGCCCTGTTGCGCGAGCTGGCCGCTGATTCCTTGACGGGGCCGGATGTGCGCCGCCTTGGTCTGTTTTCTGCAGCCATGAAAGCGCGCTTGTTGGCACGGCTGGAAGCGGAGATGGGCGCGGGCCACGGGGTATCAGTAGAAACGCCTTCGGTTCAAAATGCGCTGGACAAGTTGCGTGAAGAAAACTACCTTTGGCGCTCACAGCGCGGGTCTTATGCTGTTGAAGACGAGCAGTTTTTGGAGTGGCTTACAAATGAGGACCGTGACTTGAGCGGTATTTAACGCTCAATCGAATAGATTCAGCTGTTTGTCACTGCTTAAAACCCTTTTCAGTTGGGTGCGTGGCTGCGACGCTGTTTGACGCAGCCGCCACGACAATGGGCATCATTTTACAGAAAGCTAAAAGATGCACTATCCACCTGCTGCTGAATTCACCTTTGACTCCCGCTATGACAATGCACGTAACTCCCATTCTTAAAAGCGGATCATGCCCCGCTGGCTACCATGCAGAGGGAAGTACTTGCATGCCCAATTCAAACGCCAAGCCGGTCATCCTTAAAAACGGCGCTTGCCCCAACGGATGGCACGCAGAGGGAAATTATTGCGTTGCAAATATCTCCAATCCCAAAATGGTGATTGCAAGAGGCTCAGCTTGCCCATCGGGTTATCACGCCGAAGGCAGCTACTGCGTTGAGAACTGAGTGTGCAAGGCTCAGGCGTCATCAGATCATCAAATACCAGCGAAAGTGTTATCAAGATGTCCTCCAAATCCCCCAACACCTATCCAATCATGGAAACATCATTTGGCTCACATTCACTTGAATCAAGTGAACGTAAAAAACACCGCGCTGCAGCGCTGTTGTCAGATGAACTAGCGAAGCAATCAGACCTGATTGGGGACACCGATGTGGATGAAGCAAGCGGCGATAACGGTTCCACTCCAAACAAGGCACCCCACAAATAATGGGCCCACACAATCAAGCAGCCTATGCAGATTCGGCAGGTAAGCGGGCCATGCAGGAGGCTGAGCTTGAAGCCAGCCGTGCCAGATTTGGCGAGCGCCATTCTTTAACCCTGTCAGCTAAAAACAATTTGGGTATCACCCTGAGAGCACAAGGGCACCTGAACGAGGCGCGCGAGCTCTTGGAGTCTGCATTTCGTGATGGCAGTCAGATTTTGGGCAAGAAGCACCCCAATACGTTAACAGCGATGAGCAATCTTGCACTGGCTTTATTTGAAGCGGGTGACCTTAAGCGCACCTATGCTTTGCAGATAAAAGTGTTGAAATGGCGCCGACAAATCTTAGGTGAAACTAACCAGCACACACTTGAAGCCATGGTCAACCTGTCCATTACCTGCAGTGAGCTTGATGATGCAGTCGGCGCACGCGAGCTTGATGAGGTGGTGCTCGAAATTCGCAGGTGCCATTTAGGTGAAGACCATTTGGAGACGCGGACAGCCCTAGGCAATTTGGCCTCCACGATCAACAACCAGGCGGTCGCACTGCGCATCGCAGGGCAGTTAGACGAGGCCAAACCGCTGCAGTTTGAGGCGATGGGACTCATGGTGACAGCTTATGGCGAAGACAGCCTACAAGCGGCATGCACTTACAGTGCAACAGGTGCGCTTTTGCGGCTTCAAGGTGACTTAGCGCAGGCGCAGACCTATTTCCGCAAAGCACTTGAAATCAGAGAGCGAGGGTTAGGCTTGGACGCCGAATTAACGAAATCGGTGCAAGCACGTCTGCATGACGTTTTGCATTGATATTTTCATGTGGCACGTATTAAACGAAAGAGGTGGTATGAAAAGGCAATTGACAGAGGCAGAAAAAAGCACGGTCAGACACCAGCAGGCAGAGCCAGATGACTCACTAAGATGCTTTATCTCTGGTGAAATTATTGCTGATTCAGATGACATTGAATATGACCACGTCCAGCCTTATTCCAAAGATGGTGACACCTCCACAGTCAACATTAGACTCGTTCTTAAAAAATACAACCGCAGGAAGTCTGACCAATCACTTTACGAGGTAAGAGACAACCTTCGTCTTGAGCGGCTCTTTGACAGTAAAAAAAATAACATCAAACTGCAAGATATTTTTGAACTAAAGGACGTTGTGCGTCAAAACACGCACTGTGTCCAAATTCCCGACTCCCTATCAATAGATGACGGAACGCTGAAACGAAATTTCAGCCTTTTATTCGATCCCATTCTTACCGTCTGGTATTTTTATGGGCGTGTGCCTATTTCATGGCTTGAAAATGATGACCAGGAAGGACTACAACCGCGTGTCATTGACTATAAAAAATTGATTAACATCCGGGATCATTTGAAAGTCCACCCTCAATTGGCACCATCAATTGCCCGGCTTGTGGATAACCGATTGAAGTTATTTGATGGCCAACACAAACTTGCAGCACAGGTACTCAATAGCCACACAGAGGCCGATATTAAAGTCTATATATCTCCAAACAGTCAGGCAGAGGCAAAGCACCTATTCGATGCGCTGATGATTACCAACTTGGAAGCTCACTCGAAGCTAAAGCAGGTTCCTTTTTACACCTCCACGCTGTTAGATCGACTGTCGGTCATCTACAAGGAGTTGCTAGAGGAGTTCATTAGTTCCAATGAACCTGAAAACCATACTGAAGAAAAATTTGTTCATTTTTTGGCCATAAAGAAGCAATACAAAAGTACAGATGCCAAAGAAATGCTGCGCGGTGCCATCAAGATGGCCGCTTTGGATGGAAGTGCATTGGAGCCTTACGTTGCTGTTGCTTCAAAAGACGCCAGTTTCCCAATGACGATTGACCTTTTGCAACGAACCTTATTTCCTGCTTTACTTTTTCTGGACCCATCAACAGCAAAGTTCATGTCCGAGCAGGATTACCGCAATGGTGAAACAGAAAACTTTTCCGCCATTGCGAGGCTGATTGTGGCCGAAACGCACATCGAAAATTGGGTGCAATACGTGAAGGGCAAGACGCTGACTAACGAGCAATTGAAGGCACGACGTATCTGGCACAAAGGTGCAGTGCTGACTTGGTCGCCATACCTCAGGAGCATTCTCTTCTTTGCATTGCAAGCGATGACCAGTAACGAGCGGCAACGACTTTTATACCGGGATTCCATTTCAGAACATCAACTGTCGATTGTTAAAAAATGTCTTAATCGACTTTTTTCACACCCACTTTGGGATGAGCCTGAGGGAGAAGTAGATAGCCTTTTGGTATCTTCAAGAAGACAAGAGACATATTTTTCCAAGAAGGGACTCACCGAAAAATACGTTATCTATGGCGAGTCCTAATTACGCCAGTCATGTCGTGCCACTCGTGCGTTACCGTTACAAACTGTCTATCAAACTTTGCGGCGCCAACACTTTGACCCCATTACCTTGGCTGCGCAGCCACCAAACAAGCAGAGCGGAATCCGTCACATTGGCGGTCAGCAAAAAACCCGGTTTCCCCTTGGCGTGTGGCGATATTTCTTGGTCTGGCGCGAGCGGTGACTCCGCCAACAATACGGCTAATTCATCTTTGATCCAGACCTGAATGGTGAGTCGAAGACCTTGCCCAAATGCGAATCTACCCTTGTCGTCATAGGCTTGCAGGTCAAAGTCAGCAGGGCGTTGAAACGGTTGCGTTGAACTTTGTGCGCTTTGAATGCGGTGCAATGCCAGATTACGAATGTCGTCATAGCCTTCAAAGCGGCACGGCATAAACATACGTACCCCTTGTTGAGCTAATCCCAAAGGCATTACCTTTGTTTTGGTTTGCTTGCCCAAACCATTGGTGTAGCTGATTTCAAGCCACCGGTTGTTGTACAAAGCTTGGCTGACTTGCTCAAAAACCTCAGGTTTTATTTTTGGGGGCTCCATGGGCAGCGTAGTGCTGACTACCCGTACTTTACTCATCCATTCCCGAGCGCGTGTGGCTGATGCGCCTGACTGGCTCAACGAGAGGTTACGTCTGGCCTGATCGAAAAAACCTTGCAACGATTTCATCAAAGAGGTGGGCAACTGGTGGCGCAAGTTTTGCTCAGCCAAAATCATGAGTAACGATTCTTGCTCGGTGAGCCCTGGCAATGAGAGGCCTTGCGCATCTTCCTTCCAGCGGTAACCGTATGGTCGTGATGAGTCGTCTTTCTCAATGTCAAAGTGTAAACACAGAGACTCCAACTGTCGTTGGATAGTGCGCATGTCCCGCTCAAACCCAGCTTCTTTCAGTTGCTGTTGCAATTCACGAGAATCAATTTTTCTCTTGCGGGGAATCCTCTTGAGCAACTCAAGGCACAAGTGCAGCGTTTCTAGGTTATCTGGGCGACGGGGCATAAATTTTTCAGACGTTTGTTTTGCTTAAATAACTTAGAACTGAGTGTAATTTGATTCTCAATGCCAATAATCAACCTGCCATGTGAGTAAGTTCGGGCTTGATGCCAGTCTATAGGCACCTCTGGAATAGCGGTTCGGTTTGAGCTGCAACTGGGATTCCGGCAGCGTATTGAATATGCGACATAAATCATGTCTAAGTTCTCCCCCCCTCAGATGGCGAGATTAAATAAGCGCCAACAGCGCTAGGGGCATCTCCAAGCAACCTGATGATCTGGCAAGTATGATTTTTTGACTTTATCAAGACTGGCAACATAGCTTGGCTTTGCTAAATGCACTCTCACGGCCGCCACAGCAGCAAAGTCGTAACTGTGCCATCGAAAAAATAAAACCGGTGCCAGAGTGAGTTTGGAATTCGAGTTAACAACCATTGATGAACGGCCGCAACTTGCCAAGAGGTATTTTCCAAGTTACTTTTTTGTATGGCTCCAACATCTGCTCAAGGGATTGCGAAACCAGAAATTGATGCTTGTTCTTTGAATGACCGCTTTTTCATTTCAGCGTGCAAATTGAATGTCAGCTTTAGCTGTTGTTGGATGACGGCTAAGGGCACAGACCTGCCCGTTGCGCCAATTTTTCTACGGACCCGCAACGATCTAAAACTGGTAAACCTTGGGATGAATTCGCGGCCTAAAAGCTGACACTCGACCAACATCGCCACTATCAAGTATCGGTCGCGCAATTCGATCTGATGTCCACCTGCGCCATCAGATACGCCTGATATACAAAATTTAACTCCACCAGTTGCCGTGATGGCGACCCCGATCAGCTTATTGAATTCTGATCATTACGATCAACTCACGGGTGATTGGCTAACTCAAAAATGCTCATTCTAGGATTGGCAGCAAATCTTCATGCGAGCAAGCAAAGCGTAACTTGAACTTAAACGGCAAAGATTACTTTGGATTTTCTATAAATTCCAGTAACTCGCCGACCGTAATGCCAAAGTAGTGGCAAAGCGCATCAATAGCATCTAAGTCAATCCGAGTTGCTGTCTCTTGATATAGAAGCGTGACCGTGTTGCGGTGAAGCCCAGCATCACGCGCAACATCGCTGATTTTGAGCTTCCGCTCACCCATTAAACGGGAAAGGTGGCACTTAATCACAACATCCTTAATAAAAATATTTCATCCAGGATGACAAAAAGCGCTTGACAACGCCATTTTAGAGCTTAATATTGCACTCAGGATGACAAAAATACATACAAGAATGTTTTTTGCATCTTCATTGTCGCAGTTTTTTAAGGAACTAAATATGCAAAGTCAGCCATCGACCTACTTGACCACGGATGAGCTATCCGCTCGTATCAAATACGACAGCAGAACCATACGTGATCGCCTGAAAGATAGTGTTTTGTTAGAAGGTCGCCATTACTTCCGCCCATTCGGTGGTCGCAAGACACTTTATATCTGGGAGCATATTGAGGAGGATATGAAACTCGTTTCTTCAGCGGGCTCCTATTCAATCCCCTTAGCCAATGGAGGTGTGCTTCATGGGTAGTATTCGAACTCTTATGAGCAAAGGAACCTTGTTCATGGACTTTCGGTATGCTGGCCAGAGGTTGCGCGAATACACCGTTTTACCCGACTCCCCCACCAACCGCAAACGCCTTCAAAAAGCCCTTGACCGGATTGAAACCGAAATCGCCTTGGGCACCTTCGATTATTTGAAGACTTTTGGTAAAGCGCTTCCCCTTGACACACCGGTAGCTTCAAGCAATGAAGGGACTTCACAGACCTTGTCGTTGAATGGCACCAGCGTGACCACACCGACCATGGGTGAGTTTGCTAACCAGTGGTACCTTGAGAGCGAGGTCACTTGGCGGCGCAGTTACCGCATTACCCAGCGTGGTGTCTTGGACAAATACATCTTGCCCGCCTTTGGCACCAAGCAATTGGGTGACATCAGCAAAGCCGATGTTCTGACCTTTCGTGCTGAGGTCTCCAAGCTGCCCAACCGGGGAGAAAAAGCCACCTTGTCGGCCCGGCGCATCAACGCCATCATGAAACCCTTGCGTCAGATTCTTAATGAAGCGGCCGACCGCTACAACTACACCACGGCCTTTCGCAACATCAAGCCCCTCAAAATCAAGCGCAGCGATGTGATGCCCTTTAGCCTGGAAGATGTGCAAAGCATACTGGCCAGTTGCCGTGCTGATTTTGTCAACTATTTCACCCTGCGGTTTTTCACCGGCATGCGCACCGGCGAAGTTCATGGCTTGAAGTGGAAGTACATCGACTTTGAGCGCCGCTTGATTCTGGTGCGCGAATCCATCGTGCTGGGTGAAGAGGATGAACTCAAGACCGATGGCAGCAACCGGGACATTCAGATCAGCCAACTGGTCTATGAGGCTCTGAAAGCCCAACATGCGATCACCGGGGGCAAGTCGGTCTACGTGTTTTGCAACCAGGCCAAAAATCCCATCGACAACAAGAACTTCATCAACCGGGTCTGGTCACCCCTGCTGCGCCACTTGGGTCTGGTGCATCGGCGTGCCTACCAAATGCGCCACACCGCAGCCACCCTGTGGCTCGCCTCGGGTGAAGCCCCGGAATGGATCGCCCGGCAATTGGGCCACACCAGCACCGAGATGCTGTTTCGGGTGTACAGCCGCTATGTGCCCAATCTGACCCGCAACGATGGCTCAGCCATGGACCGCTTGCTCACCTCCACCTTTGTTGGCAGTGAAACGCCGGTGCCAGGTCAAGTGCGCCGCCCACCACTCACACTCAATGAAGTTAAAAGCCCCCACGCAGCGCACCTCCCTGCAAGTGATCAAGACCGGGGAAATGGCTATGGCCATGGCCACGCACACCCCTACACGAACCCTGTTGGCGTTACCCGGCTTCAAAACGACGATGTGTCTGAAAACGCCCAGCCACCCCCTGTGCTGATCTAGCCCCCTTCCAGCGAAGAAACCCAATTTGCCCACTGGCCTGCAAAAAGCCGCAGTCCACGGGCATGGGGAAAAGCTTGCCCAAAAACTGCTCATCCGCCATGCCTGACCCTCGGTCATTTCTCTAGCCCTTGCCCATTCCCAAACAACCAAACCAGAACTTTTATGAAAACTTCACTCACTCGCAGCCACCTCGCCATTCTGAACAACCTGACCCTGCAGGGTTTGCAGACCCAGCACGCACAGGCAGCCCCAACAAATACCCGCCTACCGGGGGGTATCAGGGTCAGCAACTTGCAGGGTTTGATTCGTCCCTCCTCCGACCAATTGCTGATTCAAGCCATCGCCCACATCAAACACCCTGGCTTGCAGCGCTTATTGAGCGCCGTACTCAGTGAGCCAGAGGCTCAACAAGCTTTGTTGACGCCTTACCCAGAAAGTGCCAAGGCCCGCAGCTGGGCGCCCCGTTTTCCGGTGCAAACTTTACGCCGTGCGGCGGAGTTGGCCAGTTTTTGGTGTGTGCTGTGTCAAGACGAGCGCGACGTTTTGTATGTGGCGACCTTTATCAGGGGCTTGAGTTCACTGCTGCTGCCCTTTTTGGTGGGCACCGCGAATCTTGATGATATTTTGTTCACATTGGTGCGCCCTGCCCTGCACCGACTTGACCACAGTTCGCCCGCTCAGGGGCAGT